>JBGQCL010000566.1:0-7382 GCA_041495365.1 Kofleriaceae bacterium
CCCCGCGAAGCTCCTCCCCCGCGAAGCTCCTCCCCCGCGAAGCTCCTCCCCCGCGAAGCGCCTCCCCCGCGAAGCGCCTCCCCCGCGAAGCGCCTCCCCCGCGAAGCTCCTCCCCCGCGAAGCGGGTGTGTGGTGCGCTCGCGCTCGCGCGCACGAGCCGCGCACACAGCCGCCCGGCCCCCGTCGAGCGGAAACGGGGGATTGCACCGGCACACACGATGCAGACACGAGCAGGCATGTACAGCAAGGCTCGCGTCGCGGGTCACGCGATTCACCCGATGCTCGTGGCGTTTCCGCTCGCGTTCTACACCACCACGGTGGTGACGCTGCTGGTGTACGTCGGGACGCGCGAAGCGTTCTGGTACCGCTTCGCGATGGTGGCGAGCCTCGCCGGCATCGCGACCGCCGTGATCGCCGCGATCCCGGGCGCCATCGATCTGCGGTCGCTGCCGCGCGGCTCGCGCGCCCGCAAGACCGGCCTGCAGCACGCCGGCTTCAACCTGCTGGCCACCGGGCTGTTCGCGGTCACCGCGCTGGTGCTGTACGAGACCTGGATCCACCGCGCGATGGTCAACGGCGAGTACATCTTCGATGCGACGGTGCCGCTCGCGCTGGCCGTGGTGGCCTGGGTGACGATGGTGATCGCCGGCTCGCTCGGCTGGACGCTGGTCCAGACCCACCACGTCGGCATCAAGCCGGCGCTGGTCCGCCCCGACCGGCCGTCGCGCGAGCCCGATCTCGATGCGCCGGAGCCCCACGCCGCCCGCGAGATCCATGCCGTCCGCGACGTCCCCGAGCTCCCCGCGGCGGTCGACGACCTCGCCGCCCGCCGCCGCAGCGCGATCACGGCTCCGCTCCAGCCCTCGCTCCAGCGCTTCCCCGACGACTATCCCGCCTAGTTGGCTTACACCCCACCGCCCGTGACCGAGGGTCCCTGGATCCGAGGCCACGGGCGGTGTTTCTTTGTATGCTGGGGGCCGTGCAGCTGGCATCGACGATCCGCGGCGTGCGCTACGCGTTCGGCTCGGTCAAGGAGGTGCTCGCCAAGGCGAACCCGCCCAAGAGCGGGGACGACCTCGCCGGGATCTCGGCGCGCGACGCGGTCGAGCGGGTCGCGGCGCGCGCGGTGCTCGCCGACCTCACGCTGCGCGAGCTGCGCGAGCACCCGGTGGTGCCGTACGAGCGCGACGAGCTGACCCGTCACGTCGAGGACGAGCTCGACGCCCAGGCGTTCGCCGCGGTCGCCCACCTCACGGTCGGCCAGTTCCGCGAGTGGCTGCTCGACATCGCCACCACCGGGCCGACGCTGCGCGCGATCGCCCCCGGGCTGACCCCCGAGATGGCCGCCGCGGCCTGCAAGCTGATGTCGAACTTCGACCTGATGACGGTCGGCGCCAAGTGCCAGGTCGTGGTGCGCGCCAACAACACGCTCGGCCTGCCCGGCCGGCTGTCGTCGCGCTGCCAGCCCAACCATCCGACCGACGACGTCGCGGGCATCCTCGCGTCGGCGCGCGAGGGCCTGGCCTACGGCTGCGGCGACGCGGTGATCGGCGTCAACCCGGCGACCGACAGCCCCGAGTCGACCGCCGAGATCCTGCGCGCCATCGACGACCTGCTGCGCCGCAACGCGGTGCCGACCCAGCACTGCGTGCTGTCCCACGTCACGGTGCAGATGAAGGCGCTCGAGCTCGGCTGCCCGATGGACCTGATGTTCCAGTCGCTGGCCGGGACCGAGGCCGCCAACGCCGCGTTCGGGATCAGCGTGGCGCTGCTCGACGAGGCGTGGCAGACCATCAAGGCCAGGGGCACCGCCCGGGGACCCAACCGGATGTACTTCGAGACCGGCCAGGGCTCGGCGCTGTCGTCGGCGGCGCACCACGGCGCGGACCAGGTGACGATCGAGGCCCGCGCGTACGGCCTGGCGCGGCGCTACCGGCCGTTCCTGGTCAACACCGTGGTCGGCTTCATCGGCCCCGAGTACCTCGAGGACGGTCCGCAGATCTCGCGCGCGGCGCTCGAGGACCACTTCATGGGCAAGCTGCTCGGCCTGCCGATGGGCTGCGACGCGTGCTTCACCTACCACGCGCGGATGACCCAGGACGAGCTCGAGAGCCTCAAGGTGCTGCTCGGCGCCGCCGGCTGCGCCTACCTGATGGCGCTGCCGGTCGGCGACGACATCATGCTGAACTACCAGTCGACGAGCTACCACGACATCCCGACCCTGCGCCGGCTGCTCGGCAAGCGGCCGACCCCGGAGTTCGACGCCTGGCTCGAGGCCCGGGGCATCTGGCGCGGCGACGCACCGGGGCCGAAGTTCGGCGACGTCGGGGCGGTACGATGATCCGTCCGATCCGGCGTCAGCGCGCGAAGCGGTAGCTCGCGCCGAACGACCCGTAGTCCGACGACTCGACGCCGTGCCGCCGCGACCCGCGATAGGCCGGCCGCCCGGGCTCGAGCACCACCGTGACCTCGCCGCCGTGCTCGGTGATCAGCCCGGCTTGGATCGCGGCGCGGCAGATCGTCGAGTCCGCCGTGTACACGTCGCTGCCCCAGGTCGAGCCGGTCGCGCCGCAGTTGGCCGGGCACGCGATGCGGTGCGACGAGCCGAGCCCGCCGTGCAGCTCCGTCGCGTTGAAGGTGCAGCCGACCTCGATGATCTCCGGTCCGGCGGGCGGCGGCTCGGCGGCGATGACCGCGCCGACGAAGCGATAGCTCGTATCGTAGCTGCCGTAGTCGCTGGACTGCACGCCGTTGCGAATGCTGCCCCGATACGCCGGGTGGCCGTACTCGCGGTGCACGGTCACGACCCCGCCACCCTGGGGCAGGGCGCCGGCGTGGACCGCGGCCAGGCAGATCGACGAATCGGCGGTGTACACTTCGGTGCCCCACAGCGACCCGTTCGCCGGGCAGTCCGCCGGACAGTGGACCTGCACCGTCTCGCCCAGCTCGCGTGGGATCTGCGTCGCGTTGTACGAGCAGCCGGCGTCGACCGCCCCACCCGTGGCGACCGTGCCTTCCGCCGGCGGCGGCGGTGGCCCGAGGCGCGGCCCGAGCGAAGCCTGTGCGACGCACCCGGCCGTTGCGCACAGCGCCACAGCGATCAGTCTCGAATCCAGTCTTGTCACGTGAACCTCGATGGACGTCGTGCACCAACGTAACACTGATCGGGGCGCGCGTCGCCGCCATCGCGCAACCGCGATGTCGCGGTGATGCCGGTGTGATTCCGCATCCGAGAGACCCTGATCCGATCGGGGCGCGCGATCACGGCCGCGCGCGAACACCGGCAACGATTTCGCGGCCGGCTGGTTCGAAGTCGAAGCTTGCGCGCCCCGAAGCGTCCACCGGCCGCCGCCCTGCCGGAGCCGACGGGTAGCGACGGGGTCGCCGGCTGGGTTGCCGGCTGGGTTGATCGATCGCGGTCGGCATGGTGAGCTACCGTGGTGAGCCGGACCCGACAGCTGATGGCGGCGCTGCGCGAGGCGCTGGGGGCGGCCGACCCGTTGCCGCCCTTGCCCGCCCTGCCGCCGGTGCCAGCGCCGCCCGCGCGGGTGTACTCGCCCCGGCCCGAGAAGTCCGCATTCGCCGCCGAGGCCGCCCGCCACACCACCGCGCTGCTCGGGATCGGCCACGTCGGCACGCGCTACGCCACCGCCGTCGTGCTCCAGTTCCAGGCCGAGCTCGCCGTCGCGCACGCCGCGGTCGGCGCCGAGCTGCCCGATGGCTGGGCCGAGGCCCACGGCTTCGTCGGCCTGACCACGCGCGTGACCTCGCATCGCGAGTTCCTGCTCCGCCCCGACCTCGGGCGCCGGCTGTCGGACGCGTCGCTCGAGGCCGTGCGCACGCGGTGCACGCGCGGCGCCGACGTCCAGCTGATCGTCGCCGACGGCCTGTCGGCGGTCGCCTGCGTCCAGACCGGCCAGCAGCTCCACGACGCGGTCGCCGCGGCGTGCCGGGCGCGCGGCCTGTCGGTCGGCACCCCGGTCGCGGCGCGGTTCGCGCGGGTCTGGCTCGAGGACGAGATCGGCCAGGAGACCGGCGCGAAGGTCGCGATGATCCTGCTCGGCGAGCGGCCGGGGCTCGGCACCGGCGACGGCCTGTCGGCGTACGTCGTCCACGAGCCGCGGCTCGGCAAGACCGACGGCGATCGCAACATGATCTCCAACATCCACGCGCGCGGCACGCCGCCCGACGAGGCCGCCGCGCGGCTCGCGGCGCTCGCGGCCGCCATGATCGAGCAGCGGACCAGCGGCGTGACCCTGGATCTCGCCCGGCTCGGCGAGGCCACCGGCGGCCGCGGCTACCGTGCGCCGCAGGTCCGGCAGCGCCTGGTGAACGCATGATCCTCGAGCCGATCGTCCCGACCGTCCTGTCGGTGCGCCGCCTGCCCGGCGCCGATCCGGCGCTGATCGCGGCGTACGGCGGCGATCCGGCGCGCCACACCGCGCTCGGCCTGGTGACCTGCGACCAGGACGACGCGATGTACGTCGCGCTCGACGAGGCGACCAAGCACGCCGCGGTCGACGTGATCTTCGCCCGGAGCTTCTACGCCGGCAGCGCCCACGCCAGCGGCCGGCTGTCCGGCGAGGTCCTCGGCGTGCTCGCCGCCGCCGAGCCCCAGGCCGTCGAGCACGGCCTCGCCGCGCTGCTCGGCTGCCTCGCCCACGACGCGTGCTTCTACGACGCCGACGGCAAGCGCACCGTCACCGTGTTCCCCCACGTGATCGCCTCGCTCGGCGAGTACCTGTCGCGCGAGGCCGGCCTGCCGCCGGGCGCCGCGATGGCCTACCTGGTCGCCCCGCCGATCGAGGCGACGATCGGCCTCGACGCGGCGCTCAAGGCCGCCGACGTCCGCACCGTGCGCGTCGTGCCGCCGCCGACCGAGACCAACTTCGCGTGCGCCTGGCTGACCGGCTCGCTCGACGCCTGCGAGGCCGCCGCGCTCGCCTACGCCGCCGCCGTGGTCGACGTCGCGCTCGCGCCGAAGCGCTGACGTGCGCGTCCGCACGGCGCGGCGCCCGCCGATCACCGCTGGCACTCCACTCGCAGGCCATGACCTCGAAGGAGAAGCTCATGGCTACCGAGACGAAACGGAAATTTGCTGTCGTGACCGGAGCGTCGTCGGGGATCGGGCTCGCGCTCGCCCGGCAGTGCGTGGAGCACGGCTTCGACGTCCTGATCTGCGCCGACGACGCAGGGATCGAGAGCGCTGCCACGCAGCTCGGGGCCGCCGGCGCGCTCGTCATCCCGTTCCAGTCCGACCTCGCAACCTACGACGGCGTCGAGCGCCTGTACCAGGCGATCCTCGACCAGCACCGCCCGGTCGACGCGCTCTTGCTCAACGCCGGCATCGGGGTCAGCGGCGAGTTCATCAAGACCGACCTCACGGCCGAGCTCAGGACGATCGCGCTCAACTGCCACCACACCGTCCACCTGAGCAAGCGCGTGCTGCCGGGGATGGTCTCGCGCGGCCAGGGCCGGGTGTTGATGACCGGCTCGGTCGTCAGCACCTCGCCGAGCCCCTACCAGGCGGTCTACGGCGCGACCAAGGCGTTCGTGATGTCGCTCGGCGAGGCGCTGCGCTACGAGCTCAAGGACACCGGCGTCACGGTCACCGTGCTCCAGCCCGGCGCGACCGACACCCGGTTCTTCGAGCGCGCCGACTCGCTCGACACCAAGGTCGCCAGGGCCGAGAAGGACGATCCGGCGCTGGTCGCCCGGCAAGGCTTCGAGGCCATGATGGCCGGCAAGGACTCGGTGCTCGCCGGCTCGCTCAAGACCCGGATCGGGGGCCTGCTGAACGAGGTCCTGCCCGAGACGATCAAGGCGGCCCAGGCCGCCAGGCGCACCCGGCCCGGCTCGGCCAAGCACTGACGCTCACCCCGCACCGGCACCAGCCTTCGGCTCCAGCGAACCAGATCCGACCGTGCCCGAGATGGCATGCGCGTTCAGTCGCCCGGGAGTTCGAACGCACGCGCGTAGATCGCGTCGACCTCGAGCTGTACGCCGTTTCCGAGCGTGATGCGTTCACCCGGACCATACGTCCGATAGAACCAACCTCGGTCCGGGGCTCGCTGGTAGTGCTCGATGCGAACCTCGTGCTGGGCAACGAGGAGGTAGTCGGTGAGCGAGGCGAGGCGCTGATAGCCTTCCCACTTCAGGCCGCGATCGTACGGTTCGGTCGTGCTCGACAGCACCTCGACCAGGATCGACTGGTTCGCCACGACGTCGCTGGTTCCATCCTGCAGAGCGATCGGACCGCAGACCACGCTCACGTCGGGATAGACGTACCGCTTGCCGTCATCGAACACGATGCGCTGGTCGGACGGGAACGCGAAGCACCTGGCATCGAGGCTGCGGTCGAGAATGCTCTGGATCCTTCCGGCGAGCCAGTTGTGCCGCGGACTGCCGCCGGCCATCGCGAACACGTCGCCCAGATGGTACTCGTGCTTGTCCACCTGCTCGCGTTCCCAGGCCAGATACTCGGCCGGCCTGAGCTTCAAACGAGCCTGGAGCGAGCCGCGACGCGTCCCATGGACACAAGGTAGCACGAGGCAGCACGACCACACCGCGCGCAGGTCGAAGCCGCGCTGCGCGTCCGCGCTCCGCGATCTTCCCGGTGCCTGCGGTACCAGCTACCTGGAGGCCTTGAGCTGGATCACGCCGCGGCCCGAGGTGCCGAGGTAGATGTCGCCGTCGGCGGTGACGTGGAGCGGGGTCGGGAACTCGACCGCGGCCGGGCCCGAGCCGATGACGCCGTAGCTCACCGGGAGGCCCTCGGCGATCGTCGTGATCGCCAGCTTCTTCAGGTCGATGTGCAGCACGCGCCGGCCGATCACGTCGACCGCGATCAGGCCGCCCTTGCCGTCGGCGGCCAGCGCGCCGACCTTGCCGACCTCGGCGGACAGGAACACCTCGGACTTGCCGCCGGCGAGCGGCGCCCGGCGGATCCGCGCGGTGCGGGCCTCGGCGATGTAGAGCGTGTCGTCGACCACGGCAAGCGCGATCGGGCCGTCGAGGCCGGTGACCAGCGGCCGCTTGGCGCCGTCGGCGAGGTTGATCTCGGTGACCTGGCCGGCGCCGTACTCGGCGACGTAGAGCCGGGTCTTGCCGGCGTCCATCACGACGGCGACCGGGCGGTCGAGGCCGCCGGCGACCGGCTTGAACGTGCCGTCCTTGGGGTTGCCGATCGCGATCGCGTTGTTGACCGCGTCGGGCCACAGCACCTGGTCGCCCGGGCCGTCGATGATGCCGAGCGTGAGCGGCATGCCGTGCGACGCCCACGCGTTGAGCCGGGTCGGCGCGTACTCGCCCTTCTGCACGGTGCGGATCATGATCGCGTCGCTGATCAGGACCTGGCCGTTCTTGACCACCACGCCGGTCAG
>JBGQCL010000567.1:0-7363 GCA_041495365.1 Kofleriaceae bacterium
CAGCGCCTCGGGGTCGAGCTTGCCGCGCTCGGTGCGCGGGATGCGCGGGACGATCCGGACGATCCGCGGCACGAACACGGCGTCGAAGTCGCGGCGGATCGCGGCCCGGACGGCGGCGATCACGGTGGCCGCGGTGGGGCCGCCGCCTCGATCCGGCGGCTCGGCGATGCACGCCGCGAGCGCGACCCGCGGCTCCCGGCCGGGCGCGCCGTGCACGACGACGGCGGCGTCGGTGACGCCGGGCACCGCGAGCGCGGTGGCCTCGATCGCCTGGGCATGGGCGCGCTTGCCGGCGATCTTGACCAGCTCGGTGCTGCGGCCGAGGTAGTGGAACCGCCCGTCGGGGAGCAGCTCGATCCGGTCGTCGAGCCGCGCGCCGCCGCGGTCGCACCACGCCGCCGCCACGGTGAGCTGGCCGTCGGGCGCCGACACCGCCGCGCCGGGGAACGGGGTCCACGGGGCCATCGGGTGCTGGCGGGTCGCGATCCCGCCGGTCTCGGTCGAGCCGAGGACATCGCTGACCTGCCAGCCGAGGTCGGCCGCGAGCTGGAGGTGGAGCTCCGCGGGCATCCGCGCGCCGCTGGTGATCACGCGCAGCTCGCGCGGCATCGCCGCGGCGGCGGCCATCGCGCGCAGGTGGGCCGGCGTGCTGATCATGACGTCGACCGCCTCGCGCTCGAGGAGCACCGCGAGGTCCGCCGGCAGCAGCGCGTCGTGGCTGACGATCCGCGCGCCCGCGCGCAGCGGCAGCAGCACGGCGAACAGCAGGCCGTAGAAGTGCGACAGCGGCACGGTCGACAGCACGCAGCGCGCGCCGGGGACCAGCCGGACCAGCACGTCGACCTCGTCGATCAGCTGCGCCATCGACTTGCCGACCCGCCGCGGCTGCTCGGTGGTCCCCGAGGTGGACATCGACACGGCGACCGCGGGCCACGCCGCCGGCTCCGCGGGGCCGAGCGCGCCGCTGCGCGGCACGGCCGGCAGGTAGAACGCCCGGGGCGAGCGGTCCTGGCGCTCCGCAACGTCGTGCAGGACGTGCGCCACGCCGTCGTCGGCGTCGACCCGGTCGAGCGTGCCGGGCTGGACGTTGGGCAGGAGCTCGACCTCGGCGCCGGCGAGCCACGCACCGAGCAGGCCGGGCACGAACGATCGCGCGTGCCGGCACGACAGCACCACGCGGCGGCCGTCGGGGCGGAGCAGCGCGGCGATCCGCCGGGCGTGCGCCACCAGGTCATCCTGGGTCTCCCCGTCGCGATCGGCCCACCAGCAGCTGCGATCGGAGTGTAGAACGGCGCTCAACATCAACTCAGCCCGGATCGCGCAGCAGGAAACAATTTGCCGAGGAGCCAGTCAAGTGGATTGCGGCCGTAATCGCGAAACCGGATCTTGCGGATCACGTACTCGATCGCGAACAGCACGCCGACCAGAACGTAGCTCACCACGCCGACGTAGCCCGTCCAGACCGCGAGCGGCGACCACCGCGCGAGGCCCAGGCCGATCGCCGCGAGCACCAGCAGGTAGCTGCCCCAGATCCGGGTCCACGCGCGGCAGTGCGCGAGCTCGCCGGGGCCGAGCTCGGGCTTGACCATCCGCGCGAAGTGCTCGATCAGCGGGACGCCCGACAGCGAGCGCAGGAACGCGATCCCGAACGCGCCCTGGGTCACCGATGGCAGGACCAGCAGCCAGGTGGCGTCGTCCGAGATCCAGCCGAGGATCGCGAACGCCAGCGCGATCGCCGGCAGCTGGAGCGCGGCCCGCCGCTGCGCGCGCCGCGCCGACAGCACGATCGGGATGGTCCGCACGATCACCCAGCCGATCAGCGCCGCCGCGGCGATGTCGATCCGCTGCTGCGACAGGGTCCAGTACAGCACCCACGGCGAGGCGACGATGAACAGCGCGGAGACGACGCCGAGCACGGTCTTCATCGCTCGCCTCTACAGCCTCTCGTAGCCTTCGCTGGCGATCTCGAGCGTGTAGCCGAACCACTCGTTGTGCAGCGTCGCCGACGCGGGCTCGCACGCGGCGGGCGTGCAGCCGGGTCCGAGCTCGACCGAGACCGCGCCGCGCAGCGCGCTGCCCGGGCGGGTGAACACCGCGCGCCGGAGCTCGCCGCCCTGCCAGGTGTCCTCGACGGTCTCGCCGTCGAGCTCGCCGCGCGTCGCGCCGGAGTAGCCGGGCTCGGCGGGCGGCGGCAGGTGGTGGAAGAACACGCGGTGGACGTCGACCACGACGTTGCGCGGCGAGAACGGCAGCTCGGGCCCGAACCACTGGGTGAACTCGATGCGATCGCCGCGCTGCTCGAGGGTGAACGCCTTCACATTCATCGGACCGAAGCCCACGATCAGGAGCGTATCACCCTGCTTCTGGAGGATGGCGTCGAACTGGCCGTCGACCGGCTTGCCGTCTCGCCGGGTGTGGACGGTCAGGCTCTGGCGGACGATGAAGTCGTGCGGCAGCGTGGCCGGGTCGTGCAGCACGCACGGATAGTCGGACGGCGCGCTCGCCGACAGCACGACGTGGCGCGCCGGCCCGCCGCAGCCGGCGAGCAGCGCTGCCCCGAGGGCGATGCCGAGGGCGATGACCGACGCGATCCGCGCGGTCATGGCGCGAGCCTTCCGGGGGCCACCCGGGGCCCGGCGAGCGCGGCCATGACGACGCAGAACACCAGGCTCAGCACGGTGCCCAGCGTCACCGTGACGCCCAGCGCGGCCAGCCCCGGGCTGTCGCTCAGGCCGAGCAGGCCGAACGACAGCACGGTCGTGAGCGATGCGGTGAGGATGCTGACCAGCGTGCGGGCCGAGTCCTCGAGCGTGTCGGTGGTGTCGACCAGGAAGATCCCGAAGTCGACGCCCATCGACACCACGAGCAAGAGCGACATCACGTGCAGGATGTTGAGCGCCACGCCGGCGGCGACCAGCGCGCCGACCGTGGCGACGCAGGCCAGCAGGCCCGGCGCCAGCGCGACCAGCGACTTGCGCGCGCTGCGGTAGCGGCCGACCAGCAGACCGAAGATCGCCGCCAGCCCGATCAGCGAGGCGATCACGGTCTGGATCCGGACGCCGCGGAACAGCTCGACGATGGTCTGCGACGGCGCGACGATCGCGGCGCTCGGCACCTGCGGGCGCAGCGCCGCGAGGTCGGTCGCGCCGACCAGCGGGATCAGCGCGATCGGCGTGGCCTGGGCCGGCACCCAGCCCGCCAGCAGCGGGGCGAGCGGCGAGCGGCGGACGTCGGCGAGCGTGAGGATCCGGGGCGGGGCGGCGAGCGCGTCCCAGAACGCGCCGAACTGATCGGGGACGAAGTCGAGCTCCGCCATGGCGCGCCGGATCCGCGGCGCGGCGTCCCGGGCGGCGGCCCACCGCGCGAGCTGCTCGGCGCGGCCCGGCAGCAGGCGGTCGAGCGGCACGAACGACGCGATCGTCCCGGCGGCCTGGGCGCCGGCGAGCTCGGCGGTCGTCCGGCCGATCGCGTCGAGCAGCGCGTCGTCGCCGGCGGCGGTGATCACCGCGAAGCAGCTCCAGTCGGGCCCGAGCCGCGCCCGCACCGCGCGGTCGTCGGCCACGTGCGCGCCGCGATCGCTGACCAGCATGTTGACGTTGTCGGAGAACGCGGCGAGGCGCGCGCTGAGCGCGGCGACGATCACCGCCAGCGCGACCAGCGTCGCGCGCCAGTGCCGGCCCCACCGCCGCCGCGTCACGCGGGTCAGCACCGCCAGCGCGCCGCGGTTGACCACGCCGAGCGAGCGCGGCGGCCGGTAGTGCGCCGGCATCCACGGCGGGACGATCCAGTAGGTCGCCGCCATCGAGGCGACGATCGCGATCACCGAGAACACCGCCATCTGGCGCAGCCCGGCGACCCCCGACGCGCCGATCCCGATGAACCCGAGGATCGTGGTCAGCGCGCCGGCGAGCAGGCTCGGCGCGACCTGCTTCATGATCGCGGCCGCGGGCACCGTCGCACCGGCGGGCGCCTCGGTGAGCACGAAGTGCGCGTAGTAGTGCTCGACGTAGTCGAGCCCGACCCCGAGCAGCGAGGTGCCGAACGCGATCGTGATGCCGTGGATCTCGCCGAACACCGCCTCGCAGGCCAGCACCGCGATCGCGCTGCCGAACAGCATCGGCACGAAGCCGAGCAGGATCATGCGCAGCGAGCCGAACAGCAGGAGGAAGATCGCGACGATCCCGACCGTGGAGATCGCCCCGATCCGGTTGACGTCGGCCTTGATCTGGGCCTCGTAGGCGATCGCGAACTGCGCCGTGCCCGCGGTCTGCATCCGCACGCCGCGCGGGGCGCTCGCGAGCCAGCCGTCGAGCACGGCGCGGAACCCGCGCTGCGCGTCGCTGTCGAACGGCGACGACCGGGTCTCGACGAACGCGAATGCGTGGCGGTGGTCGGGGGTGAACAGGATGCCGTCGTCGTCGACCAGGGAGCTGCCGCGCGCCTCGCGCAGCGCGCGGACCGGCTCCCACAGCCCGCCGAGCGGATCGCGCGGCGCGGTCCGGCGGACCACGACGCCGAGCGGGCTCGCCAGCTGATCGCGGAGCTCGGCGAGCCGCACGCGCAGCGCATCGTCGGCGTACGCGGTGCGGGGCAGGAACATGGTCGCCGGGGCCCTCTCCAGGAACGCCAGCAGCTGTGCGACGTCGGCCTCGGTGAACCCGCTGCGCGCGACCACGACATCGGGCTGCGCGCGCAGGAACGCGAGCAGCGCGCGGGTCAGCTCGCCGAGCCGCTCGGGTGCGGCCGACCCGGTGGCCGGATCGTTCGAAACATCGATCACCATCACGCGCGCGAACTCGCTCTCGGCGAGCATCGCGGCGATCTGCGCGCCGCGGTTCGCGCTGTCGTCGGGCAGGAACGCGGTGATCTCGGTCGTGAACCGCATGTGCGGCGCCGCGAGGATCAGCGCGAGCGCGGTGCCGAGCACCACGACCACGGTCGCGGCGCGAGCGCGCCCGCGCGTCACGGCGCTCCGAACGCCGCCGCGATCTCGGCGTCTGGCACGTCGCCGTTCTTGTGGAGATCGGACAGCCGCGTGTCGGTGGTGTCGCCGCTGGCCTCGGCGACCTGGAGCGCGACGAGCTCGCCGGCGCGGCCGAACACCACGACCCGGCGGACCAGCGCGCGCAGCGAGTCCGAGCGCGGCGTGAACTCCAGCGCCCACCACGCATCGCCGCGGCCGTACAGCGCGATCTCGAACGAGCGCTCGATCGCCGGGCGCTCGCCGCGCAGCAGGGTCGGGACGATCAGCGCGAACGCCTGGAGGTCCTTGCTCTTGTCGAGCGGGATGTCCTCGACGCGGTCGCCCTTCTGGATCCGCAGCGCCGTGCGGGTCAGCACCGCCTTCTCGGCATGCGGCGCGCTCGTCGATCGCACGATGCCGCGGTCGCGGTCGAAGTAGATCACGCCGGACGACTGCAGGGGCCGCGCGAGCAGCGCGATGCGCTTCTGCTCGTGGAACGCGCAGCGCAGTCGCTGGAGCTGGAGCCGGGCGAACACCGGGTCGACCGCGGCGCCGTGCGCCGGCTTGCCCGACAGCAGGCTCGGCGGCGGCTCGCTGATCGATGGGGGGGCTTTCGCGTCGCGCGGCTGTTCCGCCGGGGCCGCCTGAGCCGCCGGTGTCCCCGGGGACGCGGATGGCGCCGGCGCCGCGCCGGCCGTCCCGGGTGTGATCGCGGCGATCACCACCGCGATCGAGCGAAGTCGCCCGGGCGACGCGCGCCACCGTGCGACCCGGCGCGGGGTCACGACTTGGTCTGCGCCACGGCCGCCGCGCGCAGCGCCGACATGCCGCGCGTGCGGGCGATCGCCTCCAGCGCGACGATCACGTCCTCGACGGTGCGCAGCGCGCGGATCTGGTTCTCGTCGAACGCGACCCCGGTGATCTCCTCGACCTTGACCGCGAGATCGAAGGCATCGAGGCTGTCGAGATCGAGGTCCTCGACGAGGCGCGCCTCCGGTTGCACGCGGTCTGAACCGAGCTCGAACAGCTCGCTCATCATGTGCTGGATCTCGCGCAGAATCTCGTCTCTGGACGGTGCTTCCGGTGGTCCCATGCTCGCCTGTAGTGTAGTGGAGTTTCTCATGCCAGGCCATCGCAAGCGCGTTCCGAAACCGTACCGCCAGGTCCATCAGCTCGCGTTCTCGCCGCTGCTGTTCCAGGCGGCGATGGCGGCGCGCCGGACCGGCGTGCTCGCGGCGGTGCACGCGGCGAAGTCCGACGGCCTGGTCCCCGGGGACGTCGCCGCGCGCGCAAACGTCTCGCGGTACGCCGCGCGCGTGTTGCTGGAGGGCTGCCTCGCGCTCGAGCTCGTCGCGCTGGAGGACGGGCGCTACCGGATCACCGACGCGGGCCAGCTCTGGCTGTTCGACCCGATGGTCAACGTCAATGCCAACTTCGTCCAGGACGTGTGCTACGCCGGCGCGTCGCGGCTCGAGGACAGCCTGCGCACCGGCCGGCCCGCCGGGCTGGCGGTGTTCGGCCCGTGGTCGACGATCTACGAGGGGCTGACCGAGCTGCCGCCCGGCGTCCAGGACAGCTGGTTCGCGTTCGATCACTTCTATTCCGACGGCGCGTTCCCGCTGGTGTTCCCGCGCGTGTTCGAGCACCAGCCCCGGCCGCGGCGGCTGCTCGACGTCGGCGGCAACACCGGCAAGTGGGCGCTGTACTGCCTGCGCCACGATCCCGGCGTCGAGGTGACGGCGCTCGATCACCCCGGGCAGCTCGACCGGTTGCGCCAGAACGCGATCGCGGCCGGGCTGGACGCGCGGCTGCACACCGTGCCGATCGACCTGCTCGATCACGGCCGCGCGTTCCCGGGCGGGTTCGACGTGGTGTGGATGAGCCAGCTGCTCGACTGCTTCGGCGAGCCCGATATCGGGCGGTTGCTGGAGCGCGGCGCCGCGGCGCTCGCCCCGGGCGGGCGGCTCCACATCCTCGAGGCGTTCTGGGATCGCCAGGCCAACGAGGTCGGCGAGCTGATCCTGCAGGGCCTCAGCCTGTACTTCTCGTGCATGGCCAACGGAACGAGTCGCATGTATCACTCGCAGGACTTCCTCGACCTGATCGCGAGCGTGGGATTGCGCCTCGAGTCCGACGAGCCGATCGGGACCAGTCACACGCTGCTCACATGTGTGACCAGCGGCTCACCGTGAACCGGCGGTGAGCTGCCGCGCGCGGGCGGCGATCGCCGCGTCCAGCCGGGCGCGATGATGATACCGTCGTCGTGGGAGGTCTCGTGATCCGCATGACTCCGCACTCTCCATGGCGCGCGCCTGCGATCGCGATGCTCGCGCTCGCCTGCGGTCTGGCGCCCGGCGTCGCCGGGGCCGATGACCAGGCTCCACCGCCGCCGCCGCCGCC
>JBGQCL010000568.1:0-7361 GCA_041495365.1 Kofleriaceae bacterium
AAGGCCCCTTTCGATCGATCACCCGCGCGACGCGACGCGCGGAGGGGTGAATCGCCCGGCTTTGCCGGGCGAGAGGGGCGGGAAGGCCCCTTTCGATCGATCACCCGCGCGACGCGACGCGCGGAGGGGTGAATCGCCCGGCTTTGCCGGGCGAGAGGGGCGGGAAGGCCCCTCTCGATCGATCACCCGCCGGGTTGATCTGCGGCACGGGCGCCGGGGGGCGATTCGTGACATCGTCACGGGGGTGAACACGTTGCGCGATCTGTATCCCCCGCTCGCGGCGGCCGGCGAGCGCCCCGGTGGGCTGGTCCCGGACACCGCGGGGAGCCACGCGGCACTCGAGGACGGCGCGCCGCCGGTCGACGTCAGCCGGCTCACCGACGAGGTCCGCCAGTCGAGCGCGTTCCTCGACGACGTGTTCGCCCAGGTCGCGCGCGTGGTCGTCGGTCAGCGCGAGATGGTCGAGCGCGTCTTGATCGGCCTGCTGACCGGCGGGCACTGCCTGATCGAGGGTGTCCCCGGGCTGGCCAAGACGCTGCTGGTCAAGACCCTGGCGCAGACCATCCACGCGACGTTCCAGCGCATCCAGTTCACCCCGGACCTGCTGCCGGCCGACATCACCGGCACGATCATCTACAACATGCACACCGGCGAGTTCACGCAGAAGCGTGGGCCGCTGTTCGCCAACCTGGTGCTCGCCGACGAGGTCAATCGCGCGCCGGCCAAGGTTCAGTCGGCCCTGCTCGAGGCGATGCAGGAGCGCCAGGTCACGATCGGCGACACCAGCCACCGGCTGCCGGATCCGTTCCTCGTGCTCGCGACCCAGAACCCGATCGAGCAGGAGGGGACGTTCCCGCTGCCCGAGGCCCAGCTCGATCGCTTCATGCTGCTGATCAAGGTCGGCTACCCGACCGCGAGCGACGAGCGCGCGATGCTCGACCGGATGGGGGCGCTCGAAATCCCGGTGGCGATGCCGGTCGCGGCGATCGACCAGGTCCGCGCGTCGCGCCGGGTGGTCGGCTCGATCTACATCGACGATCGGGTGCGCGACTACATCGTGCACGTGGTCCAGGCGACCCGGCGGCCGCGCGACTACGGCCTGGGCGAGCTCGCGCCGCTGATCGAGTATGGCGCGTCGCCCCGGGCCACGCTGTGCCTGGCCGCCGCGGCGCGCGCCCACGCGTTCATCCGCCACCGCGCCTACGTCACGCCCGACGACATCAAGGCGATCGCGATGGACGTGATGCGGCACCGCGTGGTCGTGACCTACGAGGCCGAGGCCGAGGAGGTCAACTCGGAGGACGTGGTCCGGCGGATCTTCGAGTACCTCCCGGTGCCCTGAACCGGAGCACGAGCCCGTGGCCCTGACCTCCGCCGAGCTGTTCAAGAAGGCGCGCAAGATCGAGATCGTCGCGCGCCGGCTGGTCGACGAGCAGCTCGCGGGTCAGTACCACTCGGTGTTCAAGGGCCGCGGTCTGGTGTTCTCCGATGTCCGGCCGTACTACGCCGGCGACGACGTGCGGGCGATCGACTGGAACATCACGGCGCGGATGAACGCGCCCCACATCAAGCAGTTCGTCGAGGAGCGCGACCGCACCGTCAACCTGGTGATCGACATGAGCGCGTCGGGGTTCTTCGGGACGCGCGGCCAGGTCAAGCGCGAGCTCGCGGCCGAGCTCGCGGCGGTGGTCGCATTCTCGGCGATCAAGAACAACGACCGGGTCGGACTGTACATCGTGACCGACCGGGTCGAGAAGTTCGTGCCGCCCAAGAAGGGGCGCCGCCACGTGCTGCGCGTGATCGGCGAGGTGCTCGCGTTCCAGCCCGCGTCGCGCGGCACCAACCTCGCGGCTGGCCTGGACTTCCTGGGAAAGGTCGCGCGGCGTCGATCCGTGGTGTTTCTGGTGTCAGACTTCCTGTCCGAGGGCTGGGAACGCGCCATGCAGATCACCAGGCAACGCCACGAGCTGGTCCCCGTCGTGGTCGGCGACCCGCTGGAGCGGGCGCTGCCGCGGGTCGGCCTGCTGCTGCTCGAGGACCTCGAGTCCGGCGCGGTGGTCGAGCTCGACACCAGCGGCGCGGCGGGCGCGGACTACGCGCGGCGGGCGCGGGCGGCGGCGGCCGCGCGCGAGCTCGCGCTGCGCCGGCTCAACCTCGACTGCGTCGAGGTCTCGACCGACCGGCCGTACGTCGAGGCGCTGATCGCGTTTTTCAAGGCGCGGGCCAAGCGGATGGCGCACGGATGAGCCGGCGCGGCCCAGCGCTCGCCGCGGTCGCGATCGCGGTCGCGGCGGGGCGCGGCCTCAGCTCGGCCGACGATGCCTCTCCCGCTCCCGGCGATGCTGCGCGCGGATCGGGCTCGGCGGCGCCGGGCGCCGGCTCGGCGCAGCGGCTGCGGCTGCCCGTCGAGGCCGGTGCGCCGGAGGTCAACGCGGCGGCCAGCCCCACGGTGGTGAGCCTCGGCGGCCACTTCACGCTGTTCGTGACCGCGGCGTTCGAGCCCGGCGTCGAGGTCAACCTGCGCGAGCCGCTCGACCTCGGTCCGGCGTTCGAGGTCCGGCGCCGGCTGTCCGAGGACCGGCGCGGCGCGGGTGGCCGGATCACGCGCGAGTGGCAGCTCGACGTCACGCCGTGGCAGCTCGGCGATCTCCAGCTCGCACCGATCGCGATCACGTTCACCGCGTCCGGCCACGCCGGTCAGGTCGAGACCAACGCGGTCCCGCTCAGGATCCTCGGCGTGCTCGGCGACGCCGCCGACGATCCGTCGCTGATGCGCGGGCTCGCCGCGCCGGCCGGGCTGACCCGGCGCGACTGGCTGTGGATCTGGCTGGCCACCGCGGCGGGCGCGGCGGTGGGGGTCGCGATCGCGGCGCTCTGGCTGTACCGCCGGCGCAACCGGCGCACGCTGCGGCTGGTCGGCGGCGCGATCGCGCGGCCGCCGCGGATCGACATGACCGGCGAGCGCGCGCTGGAGCGCCTGCTCGCGATCGAGCGCTCCGGGGCGCTCGATCGCGACGCCGCGCGCAAGGCGGGCTACGCCGACATGGTCGGCGTGATCCGCGAGTACCTGGCGGCGCGCTACCGGATCGCGCTCCACGACCGGACCTCGTCGGAGCTGCTCGGCGAGCTCGGCCGGGTCGCGGCGCCGGACGAGGTCGAGCTGGTCGCGAGCTGGCTCGACGGCTGTGACCTGGTCAAGTACGGCGGCTGGCGCGCGACGCCGGCCGACGCGGGCAAGGCGCTCGACGACGCGCGCGCCCTGATCGTGACGACGACCGCCACCGCCGGTCCGCGCTCCGTGCGGCCGCGCACCGTCGCGGAGGCCGCGTGACCGAGCGGGTCGGCGCCGGCGCGCCCGGTCGCGTCGCGCGGCTCGTCCGCGCGCTCGTGCCGTGGCTGCTGGTCGCCGGCCTGGGTGCGATCGCGGCGCTGTGGATCGTGCGATCGTTCGACGCGATGCGCGGCGCCGAGGCGATCGTGTGGCGATCGCCGCGCGCGGCGATCCTGCTCGCCGCGGCGGGGTTCGTCGGCCTGGTCGCGTTCCACCTCCACCGCCGGCGCGCCGCCGCGATGGCGTTCTCGCAGACCCACCTGGTGCGCCGGATCGGCGGGCTGGCCTGGCTGTCGGACCTGCCCGCCGTGCTGCGCGTGATCGCGGTCGCCGCGCTCGCCGTCGCGCTGGCGCGGCCGGAGACGTATCGCACGATCAAGCACGAGATCGACACGATCGACATCATGATCGTCGTCGACATGTCCAAGTCGATGGAGGAGACCGACCTGCCGCGCGACCGGCTCGACGCCGCCCAGCGCGTGATCCGGCGGTTCCTGCGCCGCTCGGCCCACGACCGGATCGGCCTGGTCGTGTTCGGCCAGCAGGCGATGCTGCAGTGCCCGCTGACGCTCGACACCAAGCTGCTGGAGCAGATCGTCGCCGACCTGGCGATCGGAGATGTCCCCGAGCTCGGCACCGCGATCGGCGACGGCCTGGGGCTCGCGCTGTCGCAGCTGCGCGACGACCGCCGCGACCTCGCGTCCGGCGAGCCGCCGACCAAGAGCAAGGTCGTGATCCTGCTGTCCGACGGCGACTCGAACTGGGTCACCCGGTTCGAGCCCGACGAGGCCGCCCAGGTCGCCCGGGACATGGGGGTCAAGGTCTACACCGTGCTGGTCGGCCGCGAGGAGTCGGATCTGTTCGGCGGCACGTCGGTCAACCCGGCGACCCTGCGCAGCATCGCGGCGCTGACCGGCGGCGAGTTCTTCCGCGCGACCGACTACGACTCGTTCGACCGCGGGTTCCAGACCGTGCGCAGCAAGCTCGACACCACCAAGCGCGTCGAGATCGAGCGGGTCCCCGACAAGCAGATGTTCGTCCCGCTCGCGGTGCTCGCGCTGATCCTGCTCGGCATCGAGCTCGTGCTGTCGCACACCCGGCTGCGGAGGCTGCCATGACGTTCGCGACGCCGTGGCTCGTGTGGATCGCCGCGGCCGCGCCGCTCGCGGTGGCGGTGCTGCAGCTCCACGACCGCGCGCGGCGCCGGGCGCTGCTCGGCCGGCTCGGCGAGCAGCCGGTGGTCGCCAAGCTGATCGCGAGCGCGTCGCCGGGGCGGCGGATCGCCAAGGACGCGCTGGCCGGCGCGGCGGCGACGCTGATCGCGCTGGCCGCGGCGCGCCCGCAGATCGCCGGGACCCGCCAGGTCGAGCTGCGCGGCCTCGACCTGGTCGTCGCGCTCGACGTGTCCAAGTCGATGCTGGTCGACGACGTCGGCTCGACCCGCGAGATCGCGGCGCGCCACCTCGAGAGCTCCCGGCTGGCGCGCGCCCGCGAGCTGGCACGCGCGGTGATCGACGAGCTACCCGGCGATCGGATCGCGCCGGTGGTGTTCGCCGCTGCGGCCGCCCACTTCCCGCTGACCGAGGACCACGTGGTCGCGTCGAACTTCATCCGCGATCTCGGCCCGACCGACCTGCCGCCGGGGTCCAACCTCGCCGAGGTGTTCCGCGTGTCGCGCTGCCTGCTCCGGCCGGACCTCTACGACGATCTCGGCTGTGCGCGGATCGGCCGGCGCGGCCACGGCGGCGATCCGCTGCACGGCGAGAGCCTCGATCCCCGGCCGCGCGAGCGCGATCACGAGCGCGACTCCGAGGCGGTCGAGCAGAAGGTCGAGCGCGGCAAGGCGATCGTCCTGTTGAGCGACGGCGGCGACAGCGATCCGGCGGCGCTCCGCGAGGTCGCGCTCGCCCGCGAGCTCGGGATCGCGGTGCTGCTGGTCGGGTTCGGAACGCCGGCCGGCGGCGTGGTCCACGATGTCGACGAAGTGACCGGCCGGCGGGCTGCGCCGAAGCGGCTGCCCGACGGCTCGACGGTGCTCTCGCGGCGCGACGACGCCGGGATGACCGCGCTCGCGGCGGCGGGCGGTGACGCCAGGCGCTACTTCATCGCCGCCGACCACGGCGAGGTCGATCCGCGGCCGATCGTCGATGCGCTGCGCGCGGTCAACCGCGGCCTCGCGACCAAGCAGGTCAAGGATCTGCGCGACGTCTACCAGCCGTTCCTGTTCACCGCGCTGATGCTGCTGGTGGTCGAGGCGACGATCAGCACGCGGCGGCGCCGGCGCTACCCGGAGGCATCGTGAAGACCTCGCGGCGGCCCGTCGTCGCCGGCTGGCTGCGCGGCCCGGCGCTCGCCGTGCTGGTCGTCGCGCTCGGCGGCTGGGAGCCGTTCCGCGCCGCGGATCCCGATGTCGAGGCCGGCAACCGCGCCTACGCCGGCGGCCGCTACGACGACGCGCTCGCCGCCTACGACCGCGCGGCGCGGCGGGGCGGGGTCGACGCCGAGGGGCTCGCCTACGATCGCGGCACCACCGAGGCCCGGAAGGCCGAGCTGACCCGCGACCCGGCGGAGAAGCAGCGGCTGACCCAGCGCGCGCTCGACGATCTCAAGCAGGCGTCGCACGCCCGAGATCCGCGGATCCGCGGCGGCGCGAGCTACAACCGCGGCAACTTGCTGATGGGCCAGGACAAGCTCGACGACGCGATCGAGGCCTACAAACAGGCGCTGCGCGAGCAACCCGGGCTCGACGATGCGCGGCTCAACCTCGAGCTCGCGCTGCGCCGCCGGCAGAAACAGCAGCAGTCCCAGCCGCAGCAGGGGCAAGGGCAGGGCCAGGGCCAGGGCCAAGGCCAAGGGCAGGGGCAGGGTCAGGGCCAGGGCCAGGGCCAGGGCCAGGGCCAGGGCCAGGGCCAGGGCCAGGGCCAGGGCCAGGGCGGCGCGAACCCGCCTCCGAACGGTCCGGGGTCCGGCTCGCAGGACGCGGGCGGCCAGGGCACGGGCTCGCAGGGCAGCGGTGGTCAAGGCGGCAGCCCATCGCAGGCCGGCGGCGGCGGTCAGGGCGCGAACCCGCCGCAGAACGGCGGCAGCGGTCAGGGTGCGAACCCACCGCAGAACGGCGGCAGCCCGTCCGCTGGCAGCACACCCCCGCGCGGACGCCCGCAGCGCGGCCGGGGGCCGCAGTCACCCAGGACGCCGACCGACGGCAAGCTCGACGATCTCGACACCTACTCGCGCCGGCTGCAGCGCGATCAGGCGCGCCGCCAGGCGACCGGCCGCGCCGCGGATCCACAGCACGACTGGTGAGCACGCGCGCGCGGGCGGGCGTGCGACGCGCTCGGAGATCGCCGCCGGCCGACCGCAACCCGCCGCGGTCGTCGAGCGCTCCGTTGGTGATGACGCTATGATCCGCGCGTGTCGCTGCGCGTGCTCGTCGCCGATCGGTCCCACGCGATGCGCGACCAGCTGGCCGAGCTGCTCGGCGATCTGGTGGCCGAGGTCCTGTGGGCGCCGCGCGAGCTCGCGGCCGATCAGCTGCGTGCGGCGGTCGCCGAGGGCCACGCGTTCGATGTCGTCGTGCTCGAGGCCGATCCGGCGCTGACCGCGGCCGGCGTGCGCGAGCTGACGGCGGCCGGCGGCAACCCGCGCGTCGTGCTGGTCGCCGCCGGGGTCGACGGGATGGCGCTGGCGGCGCGCTGCGGCGCGGCCGACGTGGTGATGCGGCCGTTCACCGCCGCCGAGCTCGCGTTCCGGATCGGCCGCGTGCCGGCCGGGGACCTGCGCGGCGACAAGCGGCGGCCGCGCAAGTCCGACATCATCATCGGCACCGGACCGTGGATCAAGGGGCTGTACGACCGGATCGCGATGGTCGCCGCGACCGACGTCACCGTCGCGATCTTCGGCGAGAGCGGCACCGGCAAGGAGCTGGTCGCGCGCACCATCCACAACCTGTCGGCGCGCCACGAGCGGCCGTTCGTGGTCGTGAACTGCGGCGCCATCCCCGAGTCTTTGCTCGAGGACGAGCTTTTCGGTC
>JBGQCL010000569.1:0-7327 GCA_041495365.1 Kofleriaceae bacterium
CACCGACCCCGAGGTGCTGCGCGCGGTCGATCGACTTACCAGCGAGATCGAGGCGACGCCCGAGGTCACCGGCGTCACCGGGCCGACCACGCCGCTGCGCATGCGCAGCTACTTCGCCGGCCGCGGCGAGGCGCTGCCCGCCGACCCGGCGCGGTTCGCCGAGGCGGTCGGCGACGTCGAGCTCCTGCTGCTGTCGCGGTCCGACCTGCGCAGCTACATCGACGTCAACCGCCTGGCCGATCTCCAGCTCACCGTGCTGTTCCGCCGCGGCGACGCCCGTGGCTACGCCCAGCTCGCGCGCCGGGTCCGGGCCGCGTGGGACCACGTGCGCGGCGGCGCCCCGGCGCTCGCCGGCGCGGAGCTCCACGTCGTCGGCGAGTCGCTGCTGCAGGTCAAGGTCGGCGCGAGCCTGGTGCCGACGCTGGTCGACAGCTTCGCGCTGACCGTGCTGATGATCCTCGTGGTGTTCCTCGTCGTGTTCCGCAGCGGGGTCGAGCGCCTGCTCGCGATGATCCCGTCGCTGCTCGCGCTGCTCGGCGGCTTGCTCGGCCTGCGCGTGCTCGGCGGATCGCTCAACGTCGCCACGATCATCATCGCGACCACCGTGCTGGGCACCACCGAGAACGACCAGCTCCACTTCTTCCATCACATGCACGAGCGCGCCGGCGCCGGCACCGAGCAGCAGCTGGGCCACGCGCTGCGGATCTCGGGCCGCGCGGTGGTGTTCGCCACGATCATCAACGCCATCGGCTTCCTCGGCCTGTCGGTGTCGCGGTTCCCGCCGCTGCGCCAGTTCGGTCTGCTGACCGCCGCCGCGTTCGTGCTCGCGCTGGTCGGCGACTTCGCGGTGCTGCCGGCCGCGCTGTGGATCGCGCGGCGCGACCGGCCGGAGGCGTGACCCCCGAGCTCAGCGCGACGCCACCGGCTGCGCGCGGCGCGCGTCACTTCGGCTTGAACGCCCGGGCGTCCTTGCGGATCGCGTCGGCGTCGAACTTGTTCACGTCGGCCAGCAGGTCGTCGGTGATCAGGTCCTTGACGTCGACCTTGGTCTTGACGACGCCCTGCGCGACCAGCCAGTCGAGGTAGGCCCGGTAGTTGGCCTCGACGTTGTCGCCCCAGCGCTTGCCGTCGACCGGCTCGTAGCGCCAGTGCTTGGCCCGCGCGTCCAGGGTGAGCAGATCGTCCCTGAGCGCGGTGGCCTCGTCCTTCCCGAGTGACCGGGTCTGCGGGTACACCTCCCACAGGATCCGGATCGCCGCCTCGGGGTTGGCGATCGCGAACACCGTCCCCATGGCGTAGCCGCGCGCCAGCGCGACCGCGTCCGCCCGGTTGGTCTTGAGATAGTCCTCCAGCGCGACGAAGCCGTTGGACGGGAACTTCCGGATCTCGGGGTGATCGAGGAAGCGGAGCCTGGCGCCGGCGTTGCTGGTCAGCGCGTACTGCGTGTCGAACTGCGACAGCGCATCGACCTGCTTCGACCGCAAGAGCGCGGCGGTCTGCGCACTCTCCCCGGCGACGACGATCGAGATGTCCTTGTCGGGGTCGAGGCCGGCCTGCTTGGCCAGCGCCCGCGCCAGGATCACGCCGGCCGATGCCATCGAGGTCACGCCGATCCGCTTGCCCTTGAGGTCGGCCATCGACTTCACCGGGCTGTCCGCCGGGACGGCGATACCGTAGATGTTGCCCTGATAGGCGGTGTAGAAGAACTTCGCCTTCACCCCCTGGGGCCGGATGATCGCGAGCGGCTCCATCGAGGGCAGCGAGACCTGGACGTCCCGGGTCGCCACCAGCTTCACGCAATCGGTCGAGCCGGGGAGCGGGACCAGCTCGACCTTGATGCCGGCCTTCTCGAACCAGCCCAGCTTCTGGGCGATGGCGAACGGCGCGGCGGCCGAGCTCACGGTCCTGGCGCACCAGCCGACGCGGACCGTTCGCAGCTCGGCGGCCGCGGGCGCGGCCAGCGCTCCCAGCACCAGCACACAGGCAATGGCAATACGCTTCATCACGGATCATCTCCTTTCGTTGGCGACGGCGCACCTGCGTCGTGCGAACGATCCCAGAACAGGACCTGGCGCCGCACCAGACGGATCAGCCCGTTCAGGACGAGGCCCAGGACCGCGAGCAGGACAAGGATCGAGAACTCACCGGCGGTATCCATGCTGAAGCTCATGCTCTGCATCAGCATGCCCAGGCCCTTCTCGGCGCTGATCAGCTCGGCGACGATCGCCCCGATCAGCGAGAAGATCATCGCGATCTCCAGGCCGGCGAACAGGTACGGCAGCGCGCTCGGCAGCTGCAGCATGCGGAAGATCTGCCAGCGCGACGCCGCCAGCGAGCGCAGGAGGTTGACACGGTCCTCGTCGGCCGAGCGTAGCCCGACGATGGTATTGACCATCAGCGGGAAGAACGCGACCAGCGCCGCGCTCACCACCTTGGAGCTGATGCCCAGGCCGAACCAGATCAGGATGATCGGGACCAGCGCGACCTTGGGCATGGCCTGGAACATCACGACGAGTGGATAGAGGTAGTACTCCACGGTGCGCGATACCGCGATCAGGCTGCCGAACGCGAACGCCAGCGCGCAGCCGAGCGCGAACCCGAGCAGCGTCTCGCTGACCGTCACGTACAGGTGCGTCGCGTACAGCCCGCTCTCGATCCCCGCGTACAGCGCGTGGGCGATCTTGCTCGGCGCCGGCATGATGAACGCCGGCACGTCGAATTGCACCACCGCGAGCTCCCACAGCCCGAGCAGCGCGGCGATGAAGATCAGGCGCAGGCCGAACGCCAGCGGTCCCCGCCGCGTCATTCGACCACCGCCCCCCGGCCGCCGAGCGCGGCGCGCACCCGCCGCACGTGCTGGCCGAACTGCTCGGTGTTCATCACGTCGAGCGCGCGCGGCCGCGGCAGATCGACCTCGAACTGGTCGCCGATCGTCCCGGGTCGCGGCGTCAAGACGATCACCCGGTCGGCCAGGAACACCGCCTCGGCGATCGAGTGGGTGATGAACAGCGCGGTGACCCGGCGCTGCATCCAGATCCGCTGCAGCTCGACGCTCATCGCCTCGCGGGTCATCGCGTCGAGCGCGGCGAACGGCTCGTCCATCAGCAGGATCGCCGGATCGTGGAGCAGCGCGCGGACGATGCCGACCCGCTGCTGCATCCCGCCGGACAGCTCGCGCGGGTAGCGGCGCTCGAACCCGCCCAGGCCGACCATGGCCAGCAGATCGAGCGCGCGCTGCTGCATCACGCGCCGGTCGCGCCGCTGGACGTCGGCCGGCAGCAGCGCGTTGCCGAGCACGGTGCGCCACGGGAACAGCACCGGGGTCTGGAACACCACGCCGATGTCGCGCCGCGGGCCGGTGATCCGCTCGCCGTGCAGCTCGGCGGTACCCTCGGTCGGGCGCAGCAGCCCGGCGAGGATCTTCAGCAGGGTGGACTTGCCGCAGCCCGACGGTCCGACCGCGGCGACGAACTCGCCGTCGCGGACCGCGAAGCTGACGTCGCGCAGCGCGGCGACGCGGGCACTGCCGCCGTAGGTCAGCGACAGCCGCCGCACCGCGATCACGTCCGCGGCGGGTCCCTGGGTTGCGCGACCGGCAGCCGGATCGACGGTGGCGTTCAAGTCTCCTCCTGGCGGGGCTCGCATCCCGCGGTGCTGCGTGGCCGGCGCCCGCTGCGCGGACGCACGCGGAGTTTCGTCCGGGCGAGGGCGGCTGTCCATCGTCTATGCGGGCGACGCGCTCCGATCAGGCGATCATCGGCGTCCCGCGAGGCCCGGATCCGCAACGCCACCCGCGACCAGCCCCGCGGCCACCGCGATCCGCCACAGCCCGCGCTCGGTCGCGCGTGCGGCGATCGCGGCCGGCGCATGGCCGAACGCCGCCAGCGCCCGGCGGTAGCGCTCGCACAGCGCGGCGTCGCCGACCAGGACGATCGGCTCCCGCCGCTCGCCGAGCTGATCGAGCGCCGCGACCTCGTGACCGATCAGCAGTCCGGACAGGTAGTCGGCCTGCGCCTCGGCGGCCAGCTCGCCGACCAGGCCCAGCGTGCGCGTGCTGAACACCGTCGACAGCACCCCCAGGCGCCCGTCGGGCGAGCGGGCGATCGCGACGCCGCGATCGAACGCCTCGAGGTCGGGCTCCGCGGCGGGCCGCATCGTGCGGCCGAGGATCGTGTGCGCGCACAGCGCGGCGAACACCTCGCCGGTCATGAACGTGTGGAACCCGACGACGCGGCGGTCCCGGACCCGGACCCACTTGGCGTGCGTCCCCGGCAGGCCGATCCAGGCGTCGCCGGCCGCGCCCGGATCGAGCACGCCCGCAACCTGGGTCTCCTCGCCGCGCATCACCTCGGGCAGCGGTCCGCGCGCGATCAGCCCCGGGACAATGTGGAGGGTGCCGCGCGCGGTCGCGACCTGGGTCAGCGCGTGACCGGGCGCGTCGACGCTCGCCGGGACCTCGACGTACGGGGCCTCGCGCCAGCCCTGCGCGCTGCCGATCATCCCGCACGCCAGCAGCGGGCACGCCGGGTCGGCCGAGATCCAGTCCCCGCACGCCTGGTCCAGGGCGCGCTCGAAGCCATCGTGGCGCCCCGCCGCGCCGCCCTCCGCAGCGACCTGCAGGATACCGGCCCGGTGCTGGCGCGACTCGATGACCTGGCCACTCCCGTCGAACCGATAGGCGCGGAGCGAGGTCGTGCCCCAGTCGAGGCCGATGAGGTGCGGCGTGGCCACGGCGACCTGCCGTCGACCCTAGGGGAGCTGCCGGAAAAACTCCAGGGCCGATTGACATGCGCGATTTTGCGGTCCTACGCTGCGGGCGGCTCGTCGAGCGTCGACGGAGCCCGAACCACGCCGCAACCAGCGGAAATCAGCCAATACCAGAAGGGGCAATCGCGATGGAACTCCATTGTCTGCGTCGCAGGGTCCGTCCGGACATTGCAACAATCTGTCTTGGTCTTCTGCTGTGTGCACTCCCCGCCGCGACGGCATTCGCCGGCGGGCCCGACACCGTGCAGGGGCCCAGCGCCGATCCGGCGTGCTTCCGGCCGTGGGGCAAGAACACCACCTACTTTCAATGGAAGAAGAAGCCCGGCCCGTTCCGCATCGCGCTGGCCAACGGCTTCATCGGCAACACCTGGCGGATCCAGATGATCAAGACCGCCAAGGCGTTTGCCGACCAGCCCGCGGTCAAGGCGAAGCTCAAGGAGTTCAAGGTGATCTCGACCGGCGAGGACCTGCCGGCGCAGATCGCCGCCGCCAACAACCTGATCGACGCGGGCTACGACGCCGTGATCGTCAACGCGCTCAACCCGACGGCGTTCGCGCCGGTGGCCAAGAAGGCCAAGAAGGCCGGGGTCGTCCTGCTGTCGTTCGACAACGTCATCGAGTCCCCCGACAACATCGTGGTCAACGTCGATCAGGTCGAGCTCGGCCGGCTGGCGGCGAAGTGGCTGCTCAAGGAGATCAAGGCCGACGGCGGCAAGCTGCTCGAGGTCCGCGGCCCGTCCGGCAACTCGGTCGATCGCGACCGCCACGACGGCTTCCGCGAGGTGCTCGGCAAGTCCGGCAAGAAGTTCGAGGTCGTCGAGGTCGTCGGCAAGTGGGACGACGGCACCGCCCAGAAGGCGACCGCCGACGCGATCGCGATCCACAAGAAGTTCGCCGGCGTCTACGTCCAGGGCGGCTCGACCGGCACGGTGCGCGCGCTGCTCGACGCCCACCACCCGATGATCCCGATCTCCGGCGAGACCGAGAACGGGTTCCGCAAGCTGTGCGCGCAGCACGCCGCCGAGGGGCTGCACTGCTCGTCGGCCGGGACCGGGCCGGCCCAGGTCGCGGTGACGATCAAGGCGGCGATCGCCGCGCTCGAGGGCGACAAGCTGCCGCAGTCGATCTCGCTGCCGACCTCGTACACCGAGTACCCCAACATCAAGGAAGGCACCGACTTCTATCCCGCGCTGTCCGACAACTTCTTCGTCGGCAACTCGTTCCCGGACTGCAAGATCGGGTTCTCGGCCCAGGAGATCATGGGCAAGTCGGAGGCCAACCAGTAGCAGCCCGTGACCGCCGCCACCGATCGGCCGGCCGCCGACCCGGGCCCGTCGCTCCTCCGCATGGAGGGGATCTCGAAGCACTATGGCGGCGTGCGCGCGCTCGACGGCGCCCGCCTGGCCTGCGCGCGCGGGCGGATCCACGCCGTGCTCGGCGAGAACGGCGCCGGCAAGTCGACGCTGATCAAGATCCTGTCGGGCGTGGTCCGCCCCGACGCGGGGACGATCGATCTCGACGGTGCGCCGGTCGAGCTGCGCCGGCCCGCCGACGCGCACCAGCTCGGGATCGTGAGCGTGTTCCAGGAGCTGTCGCTGCTGCCCGATCTCACGGTGGCCGACAACATCGGCATCGTCGACCCGCCGCGCCGCTGGGGCCTGATCGACGCGCGCGCCCAGCGCCGGCGCGCCGAGGCGGCCCTGGCGCGGCTGGGCGTCACCGACATCCACCCGCTCGCGCTGGTCCGCGATCTGCCGCTGTCGCGCCGCCAGATCGTCGAGATCGCCAAGGCGCTGGCCCGCGATCCGAAGCTGCTGATCCTCGACGAGGCGACCTCGGCGCTGGCCGCCGCCGACGTCGCGTCGGTGTTCGGCGTGCTGCGCGCGCTGCGCGACCAGGGGCTCGCGATCGTGTTCATCTCGCACCGCATGCACGAGATCGACGAGCTCGCCGACGACTGCTCGGTGTATCGCAACGGCCGCCACGTCGCGAGCTTCGCCGCCGGCGAGCGGACGCCGACCGAGATCATCGAGATGATGATCGGCCGGGACTACGACAGCGTGTTCCCGCCGCGGCCCCGGCGCACGGCGAGCGAGCCGCCCGCGCTGCAGGTGACCGGGCTGTCGTGGGCCGGCCGGCTGCGCGACATCCGGTTCGCGATCCGGCCCGGCGAGGTGGTCGGGCTCGGCGGGCTGGACGGCCAGGGCCAGCGCGACCTGCTGCTGGCGCTGTTCGGCGCGCTGACCGGCGTCACGGGCGACGTCACCGTCCACGGCCAGCGGATCGCGCTGTCGAGCCCGCGCCACACCCGGCGCGGCGGGATCGCGCTGATCCCCGAGGACCGCAAGACCGAGGGCCTGATGCTGGCGATGTCGGTGCGCGACAACCTGTCGTTCGCGGCGCTCGATCGGCTCGGCCGGTTCGGCGTGATCGATCGCCGCGCCGAGCACGCCGCGGTCACCGGCATGGCCGATCTGCTGCGGATCCGCTGCGACGGCCTCGACGGGCCGGTCGCGGCGCTGTCGGGCGGCAACCAGCAGAAGGTGGTGATCGGCAAGTG
>JBGQCL010000570.1:0-7307 GCA_041495365.1 Kofleriaceae bacterium
GGTCATCCCGCCGGTGGTGCCCGCCGGTGGAGCGAAGACGCCCGGATCGTCCGGGTCCCAGGCGCCGTCGGCCCCGCCGGCCGAGCGCCTCGATCCGGCGAGGACGGCGCCGTCGCAGGCGGCCAGGCCGCTGCGCATCGCGCCGGGCTCCGCGGCCGCTCACCCCGCCACGCCGGTCGAGACCCTCGCCGGGCCGTTTCCGCGGATCCCCAGCCCGCCGCCGTCGCTCACGCCCTCGCGGGGCGCCGCGGCGCCGCCGGAGCCACCGCCGATCCCCGCACCGCCACCGCAGCGGCGTCCCGCGTCCGAGCCGGCGCCCGTCGCACCGTCCTCGCCGGCGCCGCAGCCAGGCTCCGCACCGCCGGCCTCCGGTGATGGCGCTGGGCCCGCCAGCGACGCGCCGCGGGCGGCGCCGGCGTCGTCGCCCGAGCCTCGCCGCACGCCGCCTGCCATGCGCGCCGCGTCCCCCCTGTCGCCGGCGACGCGCGCCGACGCGCCTCGGTCCAGGGCCGCCGAGCGCCCCCCGCCCGAGCCGCGCCAGGCCCCGCCCCCCGGCATGACCGACTCCGACGTCCACGCGCTGTACGCGAAGTACGTCAAGGCCAAGCAGATCCTCGGCGAGGAGGCAGAGCCCGGCACCTACGGCAAGCTGCTCAGGACGATCAACGCCCAGGCGCCGAAGATCATGGAGCAGTACAAGGCCAGGGGCGTCGAGTTCTCGGTCGTCGTCAAGGACAACCAGGTGATCATTCGCGCCAAGCCCAAGCCGTGACGGCGGGGGTGCTCCCGGCGCGCCCGGCGAGGTAAAGTTGGCCATGGCGGAAGCAATGCGGTTTCGAACGGTGGTGTCGGGCAACGCGCTCACCATCTCGGATCTGGAGCGCTTCGCGGGCAAGCGCGTCGAGGTGATCGTGCTCGAAGACGATCAGCCGGAACCCGCTGTCGTGGGGGGGGCCGCTTCGAAGCCGAAGCGACGCTTCGGCACGATGGCCGGACAGATCAAGGTTGCGGACGACTTCGATGCGCCCCTGCCGCCCGATCTTCAGCGCGCGTTCGAGGGCAACGAGGAACCGTGAATGCACTCCTCGATACACACATCTGGATCTGGTTGCTGGAGGATCCGAGCAAGATAGCGCTGCCCGCTCTGCGGCAGCTCGAGACGGCAGATACCCTCACGCTCTCAGCGGCGTCGATCTGGGCGGCCGATCACCGCCGACCTGCTGCGCCGGCTCGACCTGCGGCGGCCGGCCGACGAGCTCGGCAGGTCGGCCGACGAGCTCGGCAGGCTGTCCGGACGGCGGACGGAGCGCGCGCGGACGGAGAACCCGCGGCCGCGCCCGGCGACGCGGCCGCCGGCACCTGACCCGGTCCGCCGCCCGCCGCCGCAGCTGCTAGGATGGCGCATGAGCTTCTCGGCCGAGTTTCGCTGCGCATCCGGATGCGCGGGAGCGTACCCGCTCGACCAGGTGATCTATCGCTGCCCGACGTGCGGCGGCCTGCTCGAGGTGGTGCACGATCTCGCGGCGCTGCGGGCGCGTAGCCCCGGTGCGTGGAAGCAGCTGTTCGCGGAGCGCTGGCGGTCGACCGAGGAGCCGTGGGGATCCGGCGTGTGGGGCAAGCACGAGTGGGTCGCCCCGGCGCTGAACGCCGAGCACATCGTGACCATGTTCGAGGGCGCCACGCCGATGACCCGGGCGCCGCGGCTGGCGGCCGCGCTCGGGCTCGGCGAGGTCCGGATCAAGCACTGCGGCACGTCGCACACCGGCTCGTTCAAGGACCTCGGGATGACGGTCCTGGTCTCGATGGTCGCGCAGATGGTCGCCGCGGGGCGGCCGATCCGCGCGGTGGCGTGCGCCTCGACCGGCGACACCTCGGCGGCGCTCGCCGCGTACGCCGCTGCGGCCGGGATCCGCGCGGTGGTGATCCTGCCGCGCGGCAAGATCTCGACGGCGCAGCTGGTGCAGCCGCTCGCCGCCGGCGCGCTGGTGCTCGCGATCGACACCGACTTCGACGGCTGCATGCGGCTGGTCCAGGAGCTGGCCGAGCGCGAGGGCGTGTACCTGGCGAACTCGATGAACTCGCTGCGCGTCGAGGGCCAGAAGACGGTGGCGATCGAGCTGTGCCAGCAGCTCGGCTGGCAGGTGCCCGACTGGGTCGTGATCCCGGGCGGCAACCTCGGCAACGTGTCGGCGCTCGGGGCGGGGTTCGAGATGCTGCTCGCGCTCGGCCTGGTCGACCGCCGGCCGCGGATCTGCGTCGCGCAGGCCGCTCACGCCAGCCCGCTGTACGCGAGCTACCGCGCGGGCTGGGCCGACCTGGTGCCGGTCAAGGCGCAGACCACGCTGGCGTCGGCGATCCAGATCGGCAACCCGGTGAGCTTCGGCAAGGCGGTGCGTGCGCTGCGCGCGTTCGGCGGCGTGGTCGAGATCGCGAGCGAGGCCGAGCTCGCCGACGCCTCGGCCCAGGCCGATCGCGACGGGCTGTTCACCTGTCCGCACACCGGGGTCGCGCTGGCGGCGCTGGCCAAGCTGGCCGCGCGCGGCGAGATCCGGCGCGACCAGCGCGCGGTGGTGATCTCGACCGCGAGCGGGCTCAAGTTCGCCGACTTCAAGGTCGGCTATCACGAGGCCACGCTGGCCGGGGTCGCTGCGCCGCGCCACCGCAACGTCCCGGTCGAGCTGCCGGAGCAGTACGCGGCGGTGCGCGAGGCGCTGGTGCGCGGGATCGGCTGAATCGAGGCAGGCTCAAAAAAACACACCGTACGGAAACCTCCGGACCAGTGCGCGTCGAGTGTCGCGATGCACAATCGGGTACGCGCGCGGTAGGAGGAGCATCCGTTCGATGACGGCCTGTACTTCTTCGAGCAGATCCTCGCCGAGCCCTGCCTGCTGCTCCTCGTACCAGCGGTATGCGCTCTTCAGATCGTTCGCCGCGGCCGGCCGAACGACGAGGCGCATCATCTTGGCCCGCGAACGTGCGCGAGCGTCTCGCTCCAGCTCAGCCCGACCGGGCCTTCCCGCTCGAGGGCATCAAGGCGCTCATCCAGGTCCCTGCGTTGCTCGTCGGTGAGGGGCAGCGCATCAGGTTCTCGCCCCAGCGCCTCCCACAGCTCATCCAGAAGCTGGAGTTGTTCCTCGCGCGAAAGCGCCGCCACGTTCACGGCGGGTCGTGCCATGACCAGGAGTATGCCACGCAGCGCCCGGCGCTCGCAGGTGGATCCGCGACTACGCCCGACCCGGGCCGACCCTTCGCGCGATCGCGCTGACCGACGCTGATCCGCGGCAGCGCGCTGACATCGCGACCGCGCGGGGCGCCGCTGCCGCGCGGGCGCGGTTCACGTAGCGCAGGGACCACACGTGAAGCGCCGGACACAGCGCCGGCGAGCGATCTCCATCGGTTGCGCGTGGCCCTGCCATTGCAATCTTGGCCGGCGTGCGTCTCGCAGGGCTGATCATCGCCACCGTGATCGTCGCCGTGTGGGCGATGTTCCGCCTCGGTCCGGTGACCACCGCCAACGCCGAGGCGGCGGTCGACCGGCCGATCGCGCGGCTGCGGGAAGTTCGCAGCGTCGCGCTCGACGGCAGGCGCGTCCTGTCGGCGCGGCTGCGTGAGGTGATCGGCACGCGCGCGGGCGCGCAGCTCGACGCCGACCAGCTGCGCCGCGACCGCGACGCGATGGAGCGCGCGCTGGCCGATCTCGGCTACCTCGGGGCGCGGGTCGAGCCGGCGAAGGTCACGTTCGACGCCGCCGGCGCGGCCTACGTGACGTTCGCGGTCGACCAGGGCGCCATGTTCCATTTGAGGAGCGTCGAGGTCACCGGCGCGGGCCGGGACGCCACGGTGGTCACGCTGGCCCCCGGCGACGACGCGCTGCGGTCGCGGATCGAGCGCGCGCGGGCCGAGCTCGCCGACGCGCTGGCCCGGCGCGGCCGGCCGGCGGCGGTCGAGCTGTCGATCCACACCGACGTCGCCGCGGCGGCGGTCGACGTCGTGCTCGCGACCCGCTGAATGGATCGAGCCGGGCGCCGGCCGTCAGCGCAGCGTCTTGACCACGGCGAGCGCCTCGTCGACGTGCTTGCCGAACCGCACCGCGGACTCGAAGCGGTGGCGGACCACGCCGGTCCTGTCGAACACGAACGTGACCCGCCCGGGGATGAAGCCCAGGTTGTCCTTCACGCCCCAGCTCGCGGCGACCTTGCCGCCCGGGTCGCTGAGCAGCGTGAACGGCAGCTTGTGGTGCTCGCGGAACCTGGCGTGCGACGCGGCGTCGTCGCGCGAGATCCCGATGACGTCCGCGCCCGCGCTGGCGAAGTCCTCGTACTGGTCGCGGAACCCGCAGGCCTCCTTGGTGCAGCCGTAGGTCCCGTCCTTGGGGTAGAAGTACACGACGAGCGGCTTGCCGATCCGGTCGCGCAGCTGGACCGGCCCGTCGGGGCCGACCAGGGAGGTGTCCGGCATCGCGTCGCCGGGGGTGAGGTTCGCCATGGCAACGATCATTAGACCACCCCGGCTCCGACCGCCAGCGGACCGGCGCGCCAGCGATCGGGTGTGGTACGAACGATGACGGAACGATGTGGCAGCCCCCCGAGCGCATCAAGCACGTGCTGCCGGCCGCGGCCTGGCCGAGCCGTGACGAGGCCGCCCGGGCCCGGCTGTTCGAGCCGATCGCCATCGGCGCGCGCACCGCGGTGACCCGGACGTGGATCCCGGCGATGGTCCCGTGGCGCGCGACCCAGGACGGCTTGGTCACCCCCGACGTCATCGACTGGTACCGCCGGTTCGCCGAGGGCCGGCCCGGCGTGCTGGTCGTCGAGGCGACCGGGATCCGCGACCTCCCGTCGGGGCCGCTGCTCCGGATCGGCCACGACCGCTTCACCGACGGCCTGGCCCGGCTGGTCGAGGCCGTGCGCACCGCCTCGGGCGGCGAGACCCTGTTCCTGATCCAGCTGATCGACTTCCTCGCGATCCGCCGCCGCCCGCCGCGCGACAAGTTCTTCGCCCGGTTCCTCGCGGTCACCGACCACCACCGCGCCGCGCTCGCCGAGCTGACCGGCGACCCCGCCGCCGCGGCGTGCAACGACGACGAGCTGCGCGCCCGGCTCGCCGCGCTGCCCGACCGCGACCTGCCGCGCGTGCTGTCGGCCCGCGAGCTCGACGACCTCGAGCGCGGCTACCGCGAGCGGGTCACCGACCTGCACCTGCCGCACATCCGCGAGCTGCCCGAGGTCCTGCCCGGCCTGTTCGCCGCCGCCGCCGAGCGCGCGATGCGCGCCGGGTTCGACGGCGTCGAGCTCCACTTCGCCCACGCCTACACGATGGCGTCGTTCCTGTCCGCGCTCAACACCCGCGACGACGGCTACGGCGGTCCGCGCGAGCACCGGATCCGGCTGCCCCGCGAGGTCGTCGCCGCGGTGCGCGCCCAGGTCGCCGGCCGCGGCGTCGTCGGCTGCCGCTACCTCGGCGACGACGTGATCGACGGTGGCAGCCACCTGCCCGACGCGACCTGGTTCGGCGTCGAGCTGGCGCGCGCAGGCCTCGACTTCCTGTCGATCTCCAAGGGCGGCAAGTTCGAGGACGCCAAGCAGCCCAAGGTCGGCTGGGCCGCCTACCCGTACACCGGCCGGTCCGGCTACGAGTGCATGCCGACGATCTACAGCGACGCCGCCGGCCCGTTCCGCCGCAACGTCCCGCTCGCCGCCGCGATCCGCGCCGCGGTGCGCGCGGCCGGCCTCGCCACCCCGATCGTCACCGCCGGCGGGATCTGCGACTTCGCGCAGGCCGAGGCGATCCTCGCCGCCGGCGAGGCCGACCTGGTCGCCTCCGCCCGCCAGAGCCTGGCCGACCCGGACTGGTTCCTCAAGATCCGCGAGGGCCGCGGCAACGAGATCCGGCGCTGCGAGTTCACCAACTACTGCGAGGCGCTCGACCAGCAGCACAAGCAGGTCACCTGCAAGCTGTGGGACCGCGACGCGCTCGACGCCCCCGACGTCCCGCTCGCCGCCGACGGCAAGCGCCGCCTGATCGCCCCGCGCTGGCAGCGTTGAGCCGCGCCAGCAGCGCGTCGGGCATAGTGCCCGGAGAACGCGTACACGCTCGGCTCGCCGTGGGCTGCTGCGCGGATGGGCGTCGGAGCCGCGCCCGCCGAATCACCACCGACCCATGCGCGGACGGCGCGAGGTATCGGCGGGACAACACCGGCCAGTCCTGGTCACGGTCGCGGCGTCCGACCCCATCCTGCTCGCGGTCGCCCACGGCGAGCTCGCGTTGGCGTCGCGCGATCGCGCCTCGAAGACTTCCCGATCGGACCCGCTCGTCTCCACCATCCCCTGGGCCCGAGGCAGCGGCGGATGCTGCCTGCTCGGCCGCGCTGGCGGCTCGGAGCGGCGGCCAATGGGCCCTGGATACCCGCAGTGGCCCCGACGGAGCCAGCGCGATCGTCGCTGTCCATGACATTGGAGCGCAGTCAGAGACTGCTGCTACGGAATGGCTTCATGTGAATTCGATGGTGCAACCTCTGTGAGGTTGGCCGCCGACGACAGAGATCGATCGAGATGGCGAGTCTCCATGTGCATGATGTAGAGCGCGAGACGGTCCAAGATCACGCGCAGGCGCGGCGGCGCAACGTAGGTTGGCGAGGTCTGCATGGAGGACCCGGGGTTCGACCTGCCGCCATCACATCACGATCCGCGTCGCCTGAGCCGCCGGAAAGACACGTCGATCTGCGACGGGATCAAGCTGCGGACGTTGAGCGTGCGCCATCTACACCTGGCGATCGATTGGGCTTGTGACAGAGATCGAGCGCGTGATCCACGAGACGAGGACTCGCATCAGCCTCGGTGGCGCGTGGGTGATGGCGGCCAGTCGAGAATCCATAGGCCGCCGGCGGCGTCGCCAGCCACGATCGCGGTCGCGCTGGTGGCGACCGCAGCGTAGGGGGCGTCGCCGCGATGGGTGAAGAGGCAGGCGTAGGTCTTGAGGTCCCAGACCTTGAGCGTCTTGTCCTGCGACGCCGAGACCACGCGCCGGCCGTCCAGCGTCACCGCGCACGCCCTCACCCCGCGGGCGTGGCCTTCCAGGGTGGCGAGCGGGCGCCCGGTCTCGAGGTCCCAGACCTTGAGCGTCCTGTCCGCCGACGCCGAGACCACGCGCCGGCCATCCGGTGTCACCGCGCACGCATTCACCCCGGCGGCGTGGCCTTCCAGGGTGGCGAGCGGGCGCCCGGTCTCGAGGTCCCAGACCTGGAGCGTCCTGTCCGCCGACGCCGAGACCACGCGCCGACCGTCTGGCGTCACCGCGCACGCATTCAC
>JBGQCL010000571.1:0-7288 GCA_041495365.1 Kofleriaceae bacterium
ATCGTGAGCGAGCGCGGCGACCAGCGGCGCGGACCGCGACCCGGGGCTGATCACGCAGGTCCGGACGCCGAGGTCGGCGAGCGTCGCGACGGCCAGGTCGCACCAGATCGTCTGGATCGCGGCGGTCACGCGTCGACCCCCAGCGCGCCGAGCATCGCGCGCAGCTTGATCTCGGTCTCGGCCAGCTCGCGGTCGGGGTCCGAGCCGGCGACGATGCCGGCGCCGGCCCACAGGTGCGCGCGGTTGCCCACGAGCACGCCCGACCGGATCGCGACCGCGAGCTCGCCGTTGCCATCGAGATCGAACCAGCCGACCGGGGCGGCGTACCAGCCGCGCGCGACCGGCTCGCGGGTCCGGATCCAGTCGGCCGCCAGCTCGCGCGGCGTGCCGCCGACCGCCGGCGTCGGGTGCAGCCGGGCCGCCAGCTCCAGCACGTGGCGCGGCGCGCGCAGCCGGGCGCGGAACGGCGTGAGCAGGTGCACGACGTGGCGCAGCACGCGGATGTCCGGCGCGTCCGGCGCGTCGACCTCGGCGCAGTCGGCGAGCGCGGCGCGGATCGCGTCGACCACCAGCGCATGCTCGCGGCGCTCCTTCTGGCTGGCGACCAGCGCGGCGCTGGCCTCCGCGATCAGCCGTTCGCGGACGCCGGTCGCGTCGTCGGCGCCGGGCTTGCCGGCGGCCGCCGGGTGGAAGCTCCCCGGGTGGCTGCCGTCCTGGGGGATCCTGCCCTGGGGGATCCTGCCCGGGTGGATGCTGTACGTCCCGGCGAGCGCCTCGCACTGCACCAGCTCGCCGTCGCGCCGGATCAGCCGCTCGGGGGTCGCCGCGACCAGCGCGCCGGCACCGGGCGGCTGGATCAGCACGCGCGCGCAGTCGGCGTGGCGCTGATCGAGCGCGGCGAGCAGCGCGGCGGGCCGCACCGCGCCGGCCAGCGCGACCGTGCAGGTCCGGGCCGCGACGATCTTCGAACACGCGCCGCGGGCGATCGCGTCGGTGATCGCGACGACCTGCGCGCGCCACTCGTCGGGGCTCGCGCGCTGCAGCTCGACCGCCGCGGGCTGCACCGGTGGCCGGCCCGGGCCGCCGAACCCGGCGAGCAGGCGGGCGAGCTCGTCGTGCCAGCGCCGCGGCTCGGCGGCGTCGCGCGCGTCGACCGCGAGCACGAGCTGGGCGCGCCCGCCCTCGGGGTGGTGCGCGGGGTGGTGCGCGACTATGGACGTGTAGGTCCAGCGCGGCAGCATGAACCACGCGTCGCCGAACCCGATCCACGGCGCGCGGTCGGCCGAGCCCGGCGCGAACCCCGCGCCGCCGATCCACCGCGGCCGGGCGATCCCGAGCGCCGGCCACGCCGCCGGCTCGCCCGCGATCACCGCCCCGGCGACCGGAACGCCCCGGGCGCCGTGCACCAGCTCGTCCCAGCGAGCCGCGCCGGCCCCGCGCAGCTCGCGCGCCATGCCGACGCCCGCCAGCGTGAGCTCGCCCGACGCCCACGCGACCCGCGGCTGGTCGGCGAGGCCATCGATCACCGCGGCGGCCGGCGCGACCGGCGCAGGCAGCGCGATGAAGGTCAGCCCGTCCGAGCGCGCGGCGATCGCCAGGCCCGCGGACATCGCCGCCGCTGCCGCCCAGCGATCCGCCGGCTCGGCTTGCTTGGCGGCGGCGGTCATGGCTCCTCCGCAGGAGTCGCGACGTACAGCGTGCACACGCCGAAGGTGAGCGGCGACACGTCGACCACGTGGAGCCCGGCGTCCTCCATCACCCGGGCGAACTCGGCGGCCGGCGGGAACGCGGCGATCGAGCGCTGGAGGTAGCGGTACTCGCGCGTCCCGCTGAGCAGCGCGCCGAGCCGCGGCACGACGTGCCGGCAGTGGAACCGCGCGACCCGCCCCAGCAGGCCGCCCTCGGGCTCGCCGAGCTCGAGCACCGCGATCCGGCCGCCCGGCCGGACGACGCGCGCCATCTCGCGCAGCGCCGCGGGCCGGTCCGGGACGTTGCGGATCCCGAACGCGATCGTCGCCGCGTCCATCTCGCAGTTCGCGTACGGCAGCTGCTGGGCGTCGCCGCGCACCAGGGTGACGCGATCGGCCAGGCCGCGGCGCACCAGCTTGGCCTCGGCGATCGCGAGCATCTGCGGCGACGGATCGAGGCCGATCACGTGGGCGCCCGGGTGCATGCGAGCGATGTCGATCGCCAGGTCGCCGGTGCCGGTCGCGAGGTCGAGCACGCGCGGCCGCTCGCCGAGCTGGAGCGCTCGCACGGTGCGCCGCCGCCAGCCGCGGTCGAGGCCGAGCGACAGCACGCGGTTCATCGCGTCGTAGCGCGGCGCGATCCGGTCGAACATCGCGCCGCTGCCGAGCACCGGCGCGATCAGCTCGGTGGGCGCGGGTGCGACGGGCGCTCCGGCCTTGCCGGTCACGAGGTCCTCTCCAGCGAGGCCAGCGCGACGGTGACCAGCGCGTCGCGCGGAGCGCCGGCCGGCAGCTCCTCGAGCACCGCGAGCGCGCGCTCGACGTGCTCCTCGGCGAGCTCCCGGGACGCGGCCAGCGCGCCGGTCGCGCGCACCGCCGCCGCGATCGCGAGCAGCTCGTCGCGCCGCGGCTCGGGCTCGGCGAGCAGCGCGACCAGCCGGCCGTGCAGCGCCGGATCGCGCTCCAGCGCGATGACCAGCGGGTAGGTGATCTTGCCCTCGCGCAGGTCGGCGAGCGGGTCCTTGCCGGTACCGTCCGCGTAATCGAGCTCGTCGTCGACCGCCTGGAACGCGACGCCGAGGTGGAGCCCGAACCGCTCGAGCGCGGCCTCGGCCGCGGCGGACAGCCGGGCGACCCGCGCGCCGGCGGTCATCGCCCAGCGAAACAGCGCGGCGGTCTTGCCCTCGACGATCGCGAAGTAGTCCTCGCGGCTGCCGGTCACGTTGCCGCGCCGCTCGAGCTGGATCGACTCGGCGACGATCATCTCGTCGATCACCGCGAGCATGCGGTCGAGCACGCCGTCGACCCCGGCCGCGGCGATCCGGCGCAGCGCCGCGACCAGCAGCCAGTCGCCGGCGAAGATCGACGCGGCGTTGCCGTAGACCACGCAGGCCGCCGGCTCGCCGCGGCGGCGCTCGGCGACATCGACCACGTCGTCGTGGAGCAGGGTCGCGCTGTGGACCAGCTCGACGGCGACCGCCAGCGCGCGCGCCTGATCGGTGAAGCCGTCGCCGAACCGGCTGGCGAGCGCGACGCACAGCGGCCGCAGGTGCTTGCCGCGCAGATCGAGCAGGTGGTGTGCGGCGGCGTGGACCACGCGGGTGCCGCGCGGGATCAGCGCGAGCTCGACCTCGAACGCCGCCAGGTCGGCGCGCACCCAGCGATCCAGGGTCGCCAGACGATCCCCGAGGCTCGGAGCACCGCGCACGGTGCTGACGTGGGCGAGCCGATCGAGCACCGCGCGAGACAAGGCGAGCTGGGTCATACGTGGTCCTTGGATGTCTCTGCTTCGTTCAGAGATTCTTGAAACTTTCTAAACCGACCGCCCCGAAATCGCCAGCCGATTTTGCCGGAGCCTGCAATTGTCGCGATTTACCAATCGCGCCGGCGATTGTCAGCTGGCGCTGCCAGAAACTCGGTCATCGAGGGTCGGATTCGCGCGCGCGCCGCGCCGGGCTGTTGATCCGGCGATGGCGACCGATCCAGTCCCGTGGCGATGACCGCGGCGGCGAGCCGGCCATGCGAGATCCTTGCACACGGGTCCGGAGCGCGATCACGGGGCGGGTGCGGCGCGCACGTGTGGCCGCCGAGCGCACGCCGCGAGCGCGAGCGAACGGACCCGATCGCGCGCGGTGGGCGCGACCCGCGCCGCGGTGGTGTGCGGGGAGCGCCGGCGCGCACGGCGATCCGCACGCCGCGATCTCCGCACCGCGATCTCCGCGCGCCGGCGTGCAGACCACCGGCGCGCGGACTGCGACCGGCGCCGCGTCCGTCGCTGTCACAGCGACGAAGCTCGTGTCGCATTGCGCGTCGACGGTTGTCGCACAGTTGTCGCATTGCGCGACGCAATGCCGTGCTGCAACGATCGGTCTCGGGAGGAGTCCACCGTGATGTGGTCTCGAGGATCGCGGTGCCAGATGTTTCGTTTCATTGATGCAACACGGCTCGCGTGGGCCCCGGCGCTCGGCATCGCGCTGGGGCTGTCCGGCGCCGTCGCGCACGCCGCCGAGCCGCCACCGGCGGTGCGCGCCCACGCGACCCGCCGCGCCGGCGCGATCGCGGTCGACGGCCGGCTCGACGAGGCGACCTGGCAGGCCGCGCCGAAGCACAGCGGGTTCATCCAGCGCTTCCCCAGGGACGCGACCCCGCCGTCGGTCGACACCCGGTTCGCGATCGTCTACGACGACGACGCGGTCTACGTCGGGGTGTGGGCCGACGATCCGCGGCCCGATCTGATCCGCGCGCTGCTCACCCGGCGCGACGTCGACGCACCGGCCGACGCGATCACCGTCGCGTTCGACAGCTACCACGACCGCCGGACCGCCTACGCGTTCCAGCTCAACGCCGCCGGCGTCCAGCGCGACATGCTGCTGTTCGACGACACCAACACCGATGACACCTGGGACGCGGTGTGGACCGGCGACGTCGCGGTGACCGCGTCGGGGTGGACCGCCGAGTACCGCATCCCGCTCAGCCAGCTGCGGTTCGCCAGCGCCGACCACCAGGAGTGGGGGTTCCAGATCCTGCGCGTGATCGGCCGGACCGGCGAGCAGGACACCTGGTCGCCGTGGCCGCGCAGCGCGCCGCAGGTGGTCAGCAAGTTCGGCGTGGTCGACGGCATCAACCACCTCGGCGAGCGGACCCGGCTCGAGCTCCTGCCGTACGCCACCACCGGCGTCGATCGCATGCCGGTCGACGCGGGCGATCCGCTCCACAGCGCCTACAACTGGCGGCGCGGCATCGGCCTCGATCTCAAGTACGGCCTGGGCCCGGCGTTCACGCTGTCGGCGACGATCAACCCCGACTTCGGCCAGGTCGAGGCCGACCCGTCGAAGATCAACCTGTCGGGCAGCGAGCTGTTCTTCGCCGAGAAGCGGCCGTTCTTCCTCGAGGGCATCGATCTGTTCAAGCTGCCGATCGGCAACAGCGACGGGAGCGCCGAGGGCGCGTTCTACAGCCGCCGGATCGGCGCCGCGCCGCCAACGCCGGACGCCCGCTACGACTTCATCCGCGCGCCGCAGTCGACCTCGATCTACGGCGCGGCCAAGCTGACCGGAAAGACCGCGAGCGGCTGGTCGATCGGCGTGCTCGACGCGGTCACCGGCCGCGCGACCGCGACGATCGCGATCGCGACCGCGCCCGACGCCACCGGCGCCGGCGGCTCGCGGCTCGACCTCCCGGTGGCCGCGCTGACCAACTACGCGATCGCCCGGCTCAAGCGCGACCTCAACGACGGCGGCACGTCGATCGGCATGTCGGCGACCGCGGTCGATCGCAAGCTCGACGACCCGCGGCTCGCCGCGCTCGATCACGACCAGGCCTACACCGGCGGCCTGCAGCTCCAGCACCGCTGGGCCGACAACGCGTGGACCGCGAACGTCAACGTGATCGGCAGCTGGGTCCACGGCACGCCCGAGGCGATCGCCGCCACGCAGAAGGACGCGGTCCACTACCTCCAGCGCCCGGACGACACCGCCGCGGGCTTCGATCCCACGCGCACCAGCCTGTCCGGGCTCGCCGCCAAGTACCAGGTCGGCATGCTCGGCGACACCCGGCACTGGCGGTTCGGCGCCGGCGGCGATCTGCGGACCGCAGGGCTCGATCTCAACGACGCCGGGTTCCAGCTCAACTCCGATCGCGCGATCCCGTTCTTCTGGGCCCAGTACCGCGAGGACAAGCCCGGCGAGCACCTGCTCAACTGGCAGCTCAGCTCGGACGTGTTCTGGGTCCAGACCTTCGAGCCGCGACTCGCCGACTACGGCCTGGAGACCAACGCCAACGTCCAGTTCGCGAACTACTGGTCGCTGGGCGCGTACACCAACATCGCGCGCGGCAAGTGGTTCATCAACGCGCTGCGCGGTGGGCCCGCGCTGCGCGGCGACCCCGTGACGTTCGCCAACGTCAACCTCAACACCGACACCCGCGCGCCGGTGTGGTTCAGCGTCGGCGGCTACGGCGGCCACAACTGGGTGTCGGGCGAGCGCGACGGCGGGATCGACCTCGGCGCGACGATCCAGGCGCGGTCCAACCTCGACCTGTTCATCGGCCCGAGCATCTACCACCGCAACGAGCCGATGCAGTACGTCGACCAGGTCAGCGACGATGTCATGGCGGACCACAGCCACTTCGTGTTCGGCCGCCTGCACGAGACCGACGTGTCGATGACGATGCGGGCGAACTGGACGTTCTCGCCGCACCTCGCATTGCAGGTCTACGCCCAGCCCTACATCGCGTCGGGCTACTACAGCGAGCTCAAGGAGATCGATCATCCCGGCGCCGCGAGCTACCGCGACCGGTTTCACGTGCTGACCGGAGACGAGCTGGCGCTGAACGACGGCACGTACCACGTCATGCGCGGCCCGGCCGGCTACAGCTTCGACCGGCCGGACTTCAACTTCCGGCAGCTGCGGTCGACCGTGGTGCTGCGCTGGGAATACCGCCCGGGATCGACGGTGTTCGCGATCTGGAGCCACGGCCGGACCAGCGACGCATTCGATGACGGCCGATTCGGCTTCGGTCACGATGTGTCCGAGCTGGCGGCCGCCCGGAGCGAAAACCTCGTGATGGTCAAGGCAAATTACTGGATCGGCTTGTAGGCGCGCTATGCTCGCCTGATGGAGTCGCTGCCGGCGACCGCTGCAGCCCATCCGTTCGGGAAGTACGGCCTGGTCGCCCGGCTCGCGACCGGCGGTATGGCCGAGATCTTCCTCGCGCGGCTGCAGGGCGCCGCCGGGTTCGAGAAGCTGGTGTGCATCAAGCGGATCCTGCCGCACCTCGCGCGCGACCGGCAGTTCGTCGCGATGTTCCTCGACGAGGCGCGGATCGCGGCGCGGATCACGCACCCGAACGTGTGCCAGGTGTTCGAGCTCGGCGAGATCGCGGGCAGCTACTACCTCGCCATGGAGTACCTCGAGGGCATCCCGCTCGCCTGCTTCCGGCGCGACGACTACGACGGCCCGGCGCCGGATCCCCGGCTGGTCGCCGGCATCGCGATCCAGGCCTGCGAGGGCCTGCACCACGCGCACCAGCTCCGGCACGGCGACGGCAGCGTGATGGAGGTCGTCCACCGCGACGTGTCGCCGCAGAACGTGTTCGTCACC
>JBGQCL010000572.1:0-7281 GCA_041495365.1 Kofleriaceae bacterium
GATATGACATGATGACCCTTGACGACAAGGCTCGCAGGCAGATCTGGCGCGTCGTTTTCGAATACGGCAGGGTCGGCTCGTGGGTGCATCTCGATCGAGGCGGCTTCGGCTCGCGCGGCGCGTGGCGATCCTCACCGTCACGCTGGCGACCGCGGCATGGGCCGCACCGGCGGCGCCGCTCCAGGCGCAGCGCGGCTGGCCGATCTACGCGCGGCTCTGTCTGCCGTGCCACGGCGTGCGCGGCGACGGTCATGGCCCCGCGGCACCCTATGTATGGCCGGCAGCTCGTGCGTTCACGCGCGGCGAGATGAAGTGGCGCTCGGCGCCGGTCGGGCAGCCGGCCAGCGACGACGATGTGCGCGCGACGATCCTGCTCGGCGCTCCCGGCACCGCGATGCCGGCGTTCGCGGCGCTGACGCCGGATCAGCAGGACGACGTGATCGCGGTGGTGCGCGCGTTCGCCCCCGCAGCGGTGGCCGCCGGGGACGCGGCCCCGCCGCCGATCGATCTCGGCGAGCCACCGCCGCCGGATCCCGACCGCGGCGCGGCGCTGTGGCGCACCAAGGGCTGCCCCGCGTGCCACGGGCCGGCCGCCGACGGCCACGGCCCGAGCTCGTTCGCGCTGCGCGCGCCGCCGTACGATCTCAACACGCTGTTGCACCGGCCGCGCGACCCGGGGCTCGACGCCTACCGCCGCGCCGCCGCGACCAGCATCGCGACCGGCCTGACCGGCACCGCGATGCCGACCTTCGCCGGCAGCCTGCCGCCGGCGGACCTCTGGGCGCTCGCCGATCACATCGTCGCGATCGGCCGCGGCGCGGATCGCCGCAGCGTGCCGGCCCAGGCGATCGCCGCGGATCGCGCCCGCCCGCTCGCCGCCGCGATCTGGCCCGGCCTGGGCGACTCCGACGAGGTCGCGGTGTTCGGCGCGCCGATCGCGCCGCAGGGCCCGCCGCCGCCCTCGCTCGCGCCGGCCCAGGCGTCGCTGCGCGCGCGGCAGTGCGGCCGCTGCCATGCCAGGCAGGTCCGCGAGTGGGACGGCTCGCTCCACCGCGCCGCCGCCTCGCCCGGGCTGCTCGCCCAGACCGAGTACGAGCTACCCGCCGACGACCGCACCCGCTGCCTCGCCTGCCACGCGCCGCTCGCCGAGCAGGCCGCCGACGCCGCGCTGCGCGCCGACGGCGTGTCGTGCGCGGGCTGCCACGTCCGCGGCTGGGTCCGCCGCGGCCCCCCGGCCGTCGCGCCGACCCTGCTGTCCTTGCCCGACTACCCGCTCGTCGCCACCGGGCTCTACGAGCGCTCCGACTTCTGCCTGCCGTGCCACCAGCTGCCGCCGCGCGACGCGGTCGCCGGCCGCCCGCTGCTCGACACCTACCGCGAGTGGCTCACCGGTCCGTACCTGCCGCGCGGCGTGCAGTGCCAGCACTGCCACATGCCCAACCGCGAGCACGCCGTGCTCGGCATCCACGATCCGGACACCTTTCGGCAGGGCGTCCAGCTGACCGCCGAGGCCCACCGCCGCGCCGGCGCGGTCACTGCCGTCGCCGCGCTCACCAACATCGGCGCCGGCCACGCGCTGCCGACCACGCCGACCCCGGCCGCCTGGCTCACCATCGCGCTGATCGACGCGCGCGGCCAGCCGATCGCCGGCGCCACCGATCGCTACCGGATCGGCCGCGACATCTGGTTCGACGGCCAGTGGCACGAGCGCGCCGACACCCGGATCGCCCCCGGCGAGACCGTCACCGTCGCGCGCGCCTGGACCGCCGGCCGCACCGCCGAGGCCACCGCGGCGCGGTTCACGCTCGAGGTCCACCCCGACGAGTTCTACGAGCGGTTCTACGCCGCGAAGCTGCCGCACGCCCGCGACCCCGCGCAGCGCGCGCTGTACGCGCAGGCACTGGCCCGCGCGACGCGCTCGCACTACATCGCCGAGCAGCGCGACGTGCCGATCGCGCCGAGGCCGTAGCCAGTCAGGTCCTGCGCAAAGGGGGACTCGAACCCTATGGACATGACGTGAGCTTGTCAACAGAATTAGCGATCCTGCAGTGACCACACAAGCTTACGCAGACACCGACGTCCCCGTTCGTCCCTCCTGCCCCCTGGCTTCACCCCATGGTGTGGCAGCCGCATGGCAGCGGAGCGGTGTGAAAACGGATTTCAAATTCGCAAGAAATGGGGGCTGGTTCCGGCCCAGGCTGCTCAAGCTCGACCACAGCATGCCGGCGATCTCGGGGCGGCGGGCGATCGCCGCCGACCTGGTGCCCAGCCGCCGAGCCGAGCGTGACGAGGAGCATGCCGCGAACTCGGCCGCGTCGGCAATCGCCGCCGACCTGGTGGCCACGAGCATGCCCGCGCGCCGCTGGCGAATCGCCGCTGCCCTGGTGAACGATCTGGTGAACCAGGCGTCGACCTGGCGACCAGCGCCGAGCTCGACCACGGGCATGCCGGCGAGCTCGGCCGCGCCGGCGATCGTCGCCGACCTGGTGGTCAGCCGCGAGCTCGACCACGGGCATGTCCGCGAGCTCTGCCGCGCCGGCGATCGCCGCTGCCCTGGGTGAACGATCTGCTGAACCAGCCGCTGTGGACGGCGATCGCCACCGACCTGGTGGCCAGTCGCCGAGCTTGAACTCGACCACGAGCATGCCTGCGATCCTCGCCGACCTGGTGGTCAGCCGCGAGCTCGACCACGGGCATGCCGGCGAGCTCGGGGCGCACTGACGATCGCCGCCGACCTGGTGACCAGGGCTACCGAGCTCGACCACGAGCATGCCGGCGAGCTCCGCCGCGCTGGCGATCGCCGCCGACCTACATGCCGCACATCATCGGCCTGATCGGACGTACATCTTCGGTGAACTTGGCTCGTGATCGACGCATTCGCTATGAGACGCTCATTTCGTGGGAACGGTAACGCTGGAGGAGACCGCTCATGCGTTACGCATGTCCGCGCAGCTCGTCCGGTGGTTTACCCAGAACATGGTTTGCAGCACGCGGCTTCAAGCAACGGGAAATCCACCCAGCTTCAAAAAAGCCGATGTGAAGCGGTTCGACGAGAAGCTTCGTGGCGCGTGGAACAACAAGAACGTTCCGACCGAGGTCTCGCGCGAGCTCCGAAGAGAGGCGTCCGGGAAATGCGCGATGTGCGATCAGCCGAACGACCACCTCGAAGAAGCCCACGTCAAACGCAAGGGCGTGGAGCTTCCTCACCACTGCCAGCATCCGAGCAATCTGATCCTGATGTGCCCCAACTGCCACACAAGGTACGACTCCAATAGGGGACGCATCGATCTTCAGACGGTGGAACACGCGAAGGAGCGTCTCGTATCCCGATTGATGGAAAGCACTGATCGCGACGTGCGCCTCGAACAGATGCTGCGCTCGAAGGTTCGCGAACTGGTGACAACGGGAGTCGCATTCGAGCAAGGTGCAGGTGAGCTTCTCCTTGTTGCCACAGGTGTGCGCAAGCCTGTCGATGGACGGATCGCCGCGGTGACGTCCCTGCTGTCGACAGCCCGGGCGATGAGCGGCGACACGCCACTCGCTGCCGGCTTTGTCCTTGGCACCGCTATAGAGGGGACGCTCGATGAAGATGTCGACGCATTTGCGTATATCGACTCGCTTGCAGAACCGTTGCCGACACGTGATGAGTTCGAGGACGAGTTCGACTCGTATCGGGCGGCGGAAGGACACGATCCATCACCACGCTTGATTGCTTGGGCAGCACACGCACGAGCGGCTTACCAATGCTCGGTGTGCCCAGACATCTGCGTGGATCCCGACGCTCTTACCGACGCGCTCGTCGAGCACTGGAAGCAGCTTGCCGAGGACGGCGAGGACGACGAGGACGACGAGGACGACGAGGACGACGAGGATGACGAGGACGACGAGGCGTTTGATGAAGAAGCGGTTCGCCAGGAGACGATGAGCACGATCATACACAGCGGCGTTGAGTGCGGCGACTTGTTTGGTTCGAGCGGTGCATGCAGCTACCACGCCAACGCCCTCGCAAAGGATGACTGAGAGCACCGCTGGCACCGATCGCGCGCGTCATGCACTGACACCTTGAACGGTTTGTGAAGCAGCTCGTGCGCAGCCGACTACCAAATCAAAGTACAGGTTCGAGAGGTGGTTCACGAGCCCAGCGATCTCTGTCGCTCGTTCTTCCGCATCGCCGACCCAGGCAGGACTCTCGCGGAGATCATCTCTGATTTCAGCAACGTCCCTTAGCAATGCAGATAAGCTCGGGACGCCGGCAAGCGCATCGCAGTTCGAAGTAACAAGTTCGCGACCCGCAACGTTGGTAGAGTCGATCGCGTCATCCACTGCGCGTGCCCACTCGCCTTCCAGTCGCGCTAGCACTGCTGCCCGTACCACGGCACCGTATTCATCGCATGGAGCACCGACCACGCCGAGCGTGCGCTCGAACAACGCACGCAGTCGCGCCCACGCTGCAACACAGGCCTCAAGTTTCGTGATCGCATCATTAGCCATCAGCCGAATTCCAGCTGCGAGCAAGGCCTCTCTGTCCATCTGGGCGGGCCACCATTTCATCGGACCGCGGACACACAACGGCAACGTGTTGCACTTCACCGCTATACCGCTGACCGTATGTCCAAAAAACACAGGGACGACCCAGAGCTCCTTTAGAAATTCCGAATAGGCGCCACGCGCCAGCTCGCTCTCGTCGCGAAGTTTGCTCTCGATCGCGTTGTCGATCGCGTCACCTAATGCTTCGAATGCATGCCGGTCCTCCGCTTCGATAAATATCCACAGGTCGGCGGCTAGCTCGTCGGGTCTATTTCTTAGCACCGCTCGCACTCTCGCAGGCGAAGGGACCGCAAGCGCATCAGTTAACCCTACGAGTTTGGCTGCCAGCCAAGCATTGAGCCGCTGCTCCGCTACTTCTGACGCGCGTTGAATCTTGTTGGCGGTGTCGTCACAGAACAACTGCACCAGCGTCCACACGCGCTTTACTGCGCGCTGTTCAGCCGCTCTGAGTTGGACCAACTCCGACGTCTCGATCCTTGGTCCAAAATCGTCTCGCAGCGCTTGCTGCATGGCTGCAAGCTCGCTCAGCAATAGCGCACTTCGCGTGCGCGCCATTCCAACGCTCTTTCCGTCAAACATGCGCCGCGCAGCGTCGCGAAATTTATGGGGACCTCGAGTCGTTCGGTTACCGTAGACGATGGCTTCCCCGGCTACATCAACGAATTCCGTGATATGCATCAGGTAACTGTCGAGCTTCCTCACATGCTGGCCGTAAACCCAGGGAGCTTGCGGCACCGTGCTGAGAAAGCGATTGTGAGCAATTCGCCTGCCTCCACTCCCCAGGGCAAATGCGAGCGGATCCACAGCGGCTGCGAGCACGACGTCGCCTGCACGAACAGAGACTCCTAATGCTCGCGTGTTCGAGGAGTCGAGACGATCGCCTTCCGTCGCAAATCCCCAGGGGTCTACTGCTGAGACTGGGAGCGCCGCATTCGCGCGAAGAAGCGGCCTGTACTGAGCCAGATCGTCGAGAAACGAGCCGTCGGTGAACGGACGTAACGTCGCGAAGTGTTCATTAAGAAGCGCTGCCACACGCTCGAGTCCCTCGATCGCCGTGCGCCTCTTCGATGCACACTGCTCGAAGTGATCAGCCCATGTCTGCGGCCGGTCATCATATTCTGCAAGGTTGCGAGCTATTCGATTGCAGTGCACGGCCCAGCGGGCATGAAACTCATCGCGCGGCATGCCCGTCTTAAGCGTGTCGTCGTGGTCGCCGAGGGACAATCCTCCGTGACTCGCGCATCCATAGGTCTCAGCGCATGGGTACAAGCAACGCAGCGCTTCAACTTGGAAGAGGGCTTCGTCATGAGCCTCCGTTCCCACCTTCACTCCCGCAGCATTCCGAATAACGAAGTCCGACCTAACGTGTCGCTCGTTCCGATCAATTTGCAGCACTTCAAACTCGTCACGAAATCGCTTCTCAACCCGTGTGCGAAGCTCGACCACCGAATTGGCCGTCGAGTCTTCCAGGGCTCGTAGAAGTGACAGGACAACGGGCAACGGCAAAGCCGCGGCTGCATCGACGTCGAGCGCAGCAATTAGAGCGTTTGTCTCGCCTAGCTCCCAGAAGCGCGTCCAGAAGATGAATTCTGCGAGCCCGATCCAATCATTGATCGTTTGTGGTGGATCGATGCCGGCATAACGCGATCGAAGATAGGACTTCACAGCGTCGAGGTTGGATCGCGGCAGACGCGCCTTGAGGTCCAACACCTTCGGAACGGTGTCCGGACTCAGTTCCGCAATGAAGTCGAGAAACGGATCCTTTCCACGATCTGGAAGTCCTACGACGTTTCCGAAAAACATGAACTTCCACACGCCGGGGACCGTGACACGCGCTTCCGCGATCAACTCTGCGCAAGCTGCGACGTGGTCTCGGATGGATCGCCAAAGCAGAGCACGCAAGATGCCGGCCACCGCCGTCCATGTCTCGTGCGACATGCCCGAAGCACGGGCGAGTACCGCGGTTCCTCCTTCGCGCCGTACTAGCCCTTGAAATAGGAATGTCTCGACGGCGTCCTCAGGCAACGCACTTAAGGCGAGTTCCGCGGCTGCGGCCCAGGTAAGAAACGCTCCATCGCACACGAGATCGAGCGCTATCCGCGAGCGAACGGCGTGTAGGCCCTCGACTCGTTCTGGATCGTCCGCCACTCGGACCAGGTACTCGCGCTCCAAGCGATCCAGAGTTGCGAGCGGGCGATCGAGCTTGGCGGCCTCAGACGCTCGTCGCACGTTAAGTGCGCAACCGAACTCGCTGGCCGACAAGATCGCTGCCAAGAAGTTAAGTTCCTTCGGACTAAGCTCCGCGCGCAGCGTAGCGACTTGCTGTGCTAGGCGTACGTGCAACGTATCGTGGTGTGTAAGGAGATATGTGAACTCAAGAAGCGGCCCGGCTCCACCAAAGTGTCGCCACGCGTCGTCGAAGTCGACGAAGGCGCGCCGGCCACGATCTAGGTAACGATCGAAGAGCTGTCGCGCTTCGACTTCATCAAATGTCAACGCCACATCATGGAACGCCGTGGACGCCCCGACTGGACGACCGCGACGCCAATCCTCTTCGCGAATACCAACGAGGATGCGCAACTGCGGAACAACCGCAAGTTCCTCTAGCAGTGTCGACCATTGCACGTCACCAGGCTGGACGTCGATGTACACATAGACTGGCGTGGTGCATTGTCGTGGGGGGGCGGGAAAATCGAGCACCCACCCCAGCGCCCGTGGGGGATGAGCCACACC
>JBGQCL010000573.1:0-7271 GCA_041495365.1 Kofleriaceae bacterium
ACCTGCGCGACCATCATGGGACTCGGAGCCTCGCTCCGTAATTCCGACACGCTCAAATCAGATTCAAACTTGATCGACAATCCTCTCGCCTTCCTTTGAATCCTCCTGAAAAGGTCCCACCCTTTGGCCGGCGTGAGGCCGGAGCGCATTTTGTGGTTCGACTTCCACATCCCGCGTTTACAAATGACTTTTCGACCGGCGAGGCCAATCTGACACCGGAATTGTCGCGCCGAGTGGTCGTCGTCGGCAACCTCGACAGCGGCACGATCACGCTCAACCCCGGGCTGGTGATCGTCAAGGAGCTGGAGATCCTCGGCGCGTACGCCACCACGGCCGGCGAGCTCGAGACCGCGCTCCGGCTGACCGCGTCCGGCAAGCTGTCGTCCTGCGTCACCGACGTGCTGCCGCTCGGCGATGCCGCCAAGGCCCACATGCGGCTGGAGAACCGCGAGGTCGCCGGCCGGCTGGTGCTGTGTCCCGACCCCGTCTGACCGCCGGCCGCTGCCCAGCTCCGGCCGCGAAAGGAATCCCATGAAGCATCGCATCGGCATCCACGCCCTCGGCCTCGCCATCCCGCGCCGCTACATCGCCATGGAGGACCTGGCGCGGGCCCGCGGCGTCGACCCGGCCAAGTACATCCAGGGCCTCGGCGCGCGCGAGATGGCGGTCGCGGAGCCCGGCGAGGACACCGTCGCGCTCGCCGCGCTCGCCGCCCGCCGCGCGCTGGCCGCCGGCGACGTCTCGCCGGACCGGCTCGGCATGCTGGTCGTCGGCACCGAGACCGGGGTCGACCACAGCAAGCCGGTCGCGTCGTTCGTCCACGGCCTGCTCGGGTTGCCGGCGGCGATGCGGGTCTACGACACCCAGCACGCATGCTACGGCGGCACCGCGGGCGTGATGGCCGCGGTCGAGTGGATCGCCTCGGGCTCGGCCGACGGCCGCGCGGCGCTCGTGGTGTGCTCCGACATCGCGCGCTACGGCGTGGCGACCGCGGGCGAGCCGACCCAGGGCGCCGGCGCGGTCGCGATGGTGATCTCGACCGATCCGGGGCTGATCGAGCTCGACGTCGGGATCTCCGGTGCCGCGTCGAGCCACGTCCATGACTTCTGGCGGCCGCTCGGCCTGCGCGAGGCCCAGGTCGACGGCCACTACAGCGTGCAGTGCTACCTCGACACGGTCGCCGCCGCGTATCGCGGCTGGCGCAGCCGCGCGGCCGCGCGCGAGCTTGTCCGCGGCGCCGGCCTGGCCAGCGACCAGCTGGCGCGGATCTGCTACCACGTGCCGTTCTGCAAGATGGCGAAGAAGGCGCACCTCCACGTCCGGCGCTGCGATGTCGAGGACACGGGGGCAGTATGGGGCGCCGCCGACGACGACCGCGCGGCCGCCGCGTTCCGCGATCAGGTCGAGCCGTCGCTCGGGCTATGCGCCCGGATCGGCAACATCTACACCGGCTCGCTCTACCTCGGGCTCGCCGGGCTGCTCCACGCCCAGGCCGACCCGCTCGCCGGGGCGCGGATCGGGCTGTTCTCGTACGGCAGCGGCTGCACCAGCGAGTTCTTCTCCGGCGTGGTCGCCCCCGGGGCCGCCACGCGGATCGCCGCCGCGCGGATCGACGAGCTGCTCGCGGCGCGCGAGCGGATCTCGGTCTCCGAGTACGAGCGCATCATGGCGCTGCCGCCGACCGCGCCGCTCGTCCCGTGGCCGGGGCACACGCCCGGCGGCCAGTTCCGGTTCGTCGGCGTGTCGAACCACCAGCGCCAGTACGCGAGCGGCTGAGCCGCGCGCTCACCTCGGCTTGACGACGCGCGACCACATCATCAGCATGTTGCGGATCACCGTGCCGTCGGGCGGCTGCGCGGCCGGCGGCAGCTCGAGCGATAGCCCGTACGGCGCGGCCTTGGCGAACGGGCTGGACCCGTCGGGCGACTTGACCGGCACCGAGGTGTCGGCCGGGCGAAACCCGAAGCGCAGCGCGCTGGTCTGGATCGGCGTGCTGCGCAGGAACGCGATCAGCTGCGCGCCGGCCCTGGCCTGGGCGGGGGTGACCCACGGCGCGTCGAGCAGCGCGATCGGGTGATCGCTCCAGATCGTCACCGGCGGGTAGTAGATGTGCAGGCTGCCCCACCGGCCCTGCGCGTTCTCGAGCTGCGACACCGCGAGGCTCTCGTAGACCACCGCGATGTCGTACTTCGACGGTCCGAACCGGATCATGTCGGTCATGAACGTGCCGGTCGAGCTCTCGAAGTGCGGCACACCGCGCTCGATGTCCTTGACGAAGTCCTGGAACTTCGGATCGAGCAGCTGCTCGACGGTGAGCCCCGAGGTGATGTGGAAGTACTCGTAGGCCATCAGGGCGAGCGCCTGCATGCCGGAGTTCGACTTGTTGGGATCGGTGTGGCCGAGGTTGACGAACCCCCACGCCGGCTTGCCCCCGATCCCGGCCCAGCCCCTGGGCGACGCGACCGCCGTGCGGATGTCGCTCCAGGTCAGCGGGGTGACCGCATCGGAGCCGGCCGGCGCGTTCACCAGCACCCGGGCGCGCTCCTCCCAGACCACGAACACCAGCGGGGTGAGCAGCAGCGGCTGCGGCGCGCTGTCGCCCGTGGTCGGGAACAGCGCCGTCTGGTTCTTGGTCTTCCAGTCCGCCGCCAGCAGGTTGGCGACCAGCGAGTCCGCCGGGCTCCACAGCACCGGCCGATCGGTGCCGTCGAGGATCGCGCCGGCCGACTCGAGCGAGCCCTTGCCGATCAGCTTGACGCCGATCCGCGGGTTGGCGCGCTGGAACTCGCCGATCGCGGCCTCCAGCCAGTCCTTCTTCTCGGTCGAGTACTCCAGCGTGATCTGGACATCGGCGGCGGGGGTGGCCGGCGGGTCGGCGGCCGGGCCGGTCCGCGGATCCGCGGCGCCGGGGGCCGGGCGCGCACCGCCGCCGCCGGATCGCCGGCCGACCGCGGCGTACAGGATCACGCCGACGGCGATCAGGAATCCGAGCACGATGACGAGCTTGGGCTTCATCAGGATACCTCCGTGAGGGCCGCGAGCGTGTCCTCGAACGCCCGCAGGTCCGTGGTCATGCGCTCGAGCTCGGCGCCGACGTCGCCGGTCAACGCGTCCGAGGCCTGGTCGTCGAGCGTGCGCAGCCGGACCAGCTTGCTCGGCAGCGCCTTGATCGCGCTCTCGATCTGCGCCAGGTGGGCGAGCGTACGCTCGCGCGCGCTGGCGATGTCGGTCAGCGCCGCCACGCGCTCGCGGCCCGCGGCGGCCGCCGCCTCGTAGCTGGCGCGGGCGACCGGATCGGCGGTCTGCGCGGCGCGGGCGGCGAGCGTCTCGGCGTCGCGCCGCGCCGCGGCCGGATCGGTGGTCGCCAGGTGGCGCGACAGCTCGTCGGCGCGCACCGCGAGCCGCGCCAGGTGGGCCTCGAGCTCGTCGATCGACCGGAGCGCGGCGGTCACGTGGCGCTGGACCTGCGCCGGCGTCGCCTTGACCGCGCGATCGACCTCGCCGCGCGCGGCGGTGATCCGCTCGACTGCCGCCCGGACCTCGGGATCGCGGATCGCGCCGGGCGACGGCAGCCGGGCCGGGGCGGGCCGGCCGGTCAGCACGCGCCGGCGAAACTCCGCGCTCGACACGTCGGCGGCGACCAGCGCGAGGTACGCCGCACCGCCGAGCGCCGCGATCGGCCAGCTCGCCAGCGCGGCTGCGCCGATCACCGCGCCGCCGAGCACCGCGAGGTTGAGCGGTCCTGCCGCTGCGCGTCCGAGCACCTTGCCGACTCCCTTGCGATTCGTCATCAGAAGATCAGAAGAATGATGCCAGATCGCGGAACACCGCGACGATGGTCTCGACGTCGCCCTTCGAGAACGAGCCGGCCCCGGCCCGCGCGATCGCGCCCAGCGCGGTCTGGTTGGGCTCGTCGCCGTAGCCGAGCGTGAACACCGCGACGCCGCCGTCCTCGCCGTGCAGGCCCTTGACCGTGTCGTCGAGCGAGTGCGACGAGTCGGTGTCGGCGCCGTCGGTCATCACCAGCACGGCGCGGATCCGCCGCACCTGCTCCTTGCGCCGCGTGTCGAGCAGGCGCCTGGCGGCCAGCGTCGCGTCGTACAGCGCGGTGTTGCCACCCGCCGAGATCCCGTCGATCCGCGACGCGAGCTCGGCCCTGGCCTTGCCGAGCTCGCGTGGGCCGAACGGCGGGTAGACCTTGCCGTCGAAGAACATCAGCGTCACCTGGTCGCGGTCGTCGAGCGTGGCGAGGAACGCCTTGGCGCCGCGCTTGGCCTCGTCGAGCGGCCGGCCCGCCATGCTGCCCGACTTGTCGAACACCAGCACGACGTCGGCGGGCTTCTTGGTCTTGCGCCAGGTCGCGAGCAGCGCGTCGAGCGTCGGCCCATCGGGGACCTCGAGCAGGGTCTGCGGCTGCTGCGGGTCGACGCCGTGCGCCGCATCGATCGGCGCGCCGATCTTGATCGCCGGGTCGACCGGGCGGAACCCCAGCGCCATCGCGCGGTCCTGCTGCGGGCGCGCCTTGAGGAACGCCAGGAACACCCCGGCGGCGTCGCGCTGCTCGGCCGTGACCCACGGGGCATCGAGCACGCAGTACGGGTGATCGGACCAGAACGTGCCCTCCTGGGGGTAGATCGCGACCAGATCGAGCGAGCGCTGCCTGGCGTACGACTCGATCACCAGGTTCTCGTACAGCACCGCCGCCGACAGGTAGCTCGGGCCGCGCTCGACCATCTTGTCGCTGAAGAACCCGGTCGACGTTCCGTAGTGCACGACCGCGTCCTCGACGCCCGCCATGAACGGCTCGACCGCCGGCAGCGCCGCTGCGGTCAGTCCGCGCGTGGTCTTGGCCCCGGCGTACGCGATCGCGAGCGCCGACAGCAGGCCCGAGTTCGAGTACTCGGGGTGGGTGTGGCCGAGCTTCATCGCGCCCCACTCGGGGTGATCGTACTTGCCCCAGCCCGCCGGATCGCGGCTCACCGCGAGGATGTCGTTCCACCCGATCGGCTTGCCGGGCCAGCCGAGCACCTGGGCCATCGGCTTCCACATCGCGATCACGATCGGCGACAGCACCAGCGGCTCTCCCGCGGGCGCGATCGGCCGGGTGTGACCGTCGCGCGACTGCCAGGCCTGGTTGAGCAGCGTCACGTAGGCGCCCGACGCGGGGCTGTACACCACCGGCTTCTGGGTGCCACCCAGGATCGCCGCCGTCGCCTCGCCCGATCCGATCGGCCTGGCCGTCACGTGGATCACCCGGCCGCTGCCCGCCTTGGTCCGGCCGGCGTTGAACGCCTTGACCTGCTCCTCGAGCCACGTCTTCTTCTCGCTGCCGTACAGGATCGACAGCTCGACCTGATCGGCGGCGGGCCCCGCCGACGGGTCCCCCGCGGATCCGCCGCCGGGCCGGGAGTCCTGCTTGCACCCCGCCGCCAGCGCCGCCACGGCCACCAGCCCTGCGATCAAGAGACGCGCTGTATGCATTCGCGTCAAACGTGACGATGCCGTGTGGCGGGACGGAAACATCGCCATGGCGTGGGCGTGAGATCGGCGACTGCCGTATTTCGCGGCCGGGGACGCGCACGTCCAGGCGGAACGCGGGCCTGGCGCCCTCGATCGCACGGTCCGGTGACGGCGCGGCGGACTGGCGCGCGGATCTCGGGCGCGTGCCCTGGTGGCTCGGCCCGGCGAGCGGACCGCGGCGCGGCAGGCGCGCGGCCCAGCGCGCGGTCAGGCGTCGACGTCGGCCGGCTTCTTCTCGTAGCGCCGCCGCTCGTTGTGATCGAGGATCGTCTTGCGCAGCCGGATCGACTGCGGCGTGACCTCGACCAGCTCGTCGTCGTTGATGAACTCCAGCGCGTACTCCAGCGTGATCTGGCGCGGCGGCGCGAGGACCAGCTTCTCGTCGGCGGCGGTGGTCCGGATGTTGGTCAGCTTCTTGGCCTTGGACGGGTTGACCACCAGATCGTTGTCGCGCGCGTGGATCCCGACGACCATCCCGGCGTAGACCCGCACGTTGGGCCCGATGAACATCTGGCCGCGCTCCTGGAGGTAGAACAGGCCGTAGGCGTTGGACACGCCCTCCTCGCTGGCGATCAGCACGCCGTTCTGGCGCGTCCGGATGTCGGCGGCCTGCGGGCCGTACTCGGCGAACTGGGTGTACAGCACGCCGGTGCCGCGGGTGTCGGTCAGGAACTGCGAGCGGTAGCCGATCAGGCCGCGCGCCGGGATCCGGTATTCGAGGCGGACCCGGCCGGGCGCCGACGGCCGCATCTCGCGCATCACGCCGGCCCGGCGGTTGAGCTCGGACACCACCGCGCCGACGTAGGCCTCGTCGAGGTCGATCACCGCGTCCTCGTAGGGCTCGGTGATCTTGCCGGCAGCGCTGTACTGGAGGATCACCTGGGGCTGCGACACGCACAGCTCGTAGCCCTCGCGCCGCATGATCTCGATCAGCACCGAGAGGTGGAGCTCGCCGCGGCCGGACACCTTGAACACGCCGGCTTCGGCGGTCTCCTCGACGCGCAGCGCGACGTTGCTCTTGATCTCGCGCTCGAGCCGTTCGCGCAGGTTGCGCGACGTGACGTACTTGCCCTCCTTGCCCGCGAACGGCCCGTCGTTGACCTGGAAGTTCATCGTGATCGTCGGCGCGTCGATCTTGAGCAGCGGCAGGATGGTCGGCTCGGCGATCGAGGTGATGGTCTCGCCGACGTTGAGGTTCTCCATCCCGGTGATCGCGACGATGTCGCCGGCGAGCGCCTCGGCGAGCTCGAACCGCTTGAGGCCCTGGAAGCCGAGCACCTTCTGGACCCGGAACTCCTCCTCGGTGCCGTCGCGGTGGGCGAGCAGCACGCGGTCGCCGACCTTGGTCCGCCCCGCGCGCATCCGGCCGATCGCCATGTAGCCGAGGTAGTCGTCGTAGTCGAGCGTCGCCACCTGGAGCACGAGCGGCGCGTCCGGATCGCCCTGCGCCGGCGGCACCTTCTCGACGATCAGGTCGAGCATCGGCCCGAGATCGACCGGCAAGTCGCCGAGTTCGCGGATCGCATAGCCCTCGCGGCCCGACGCGTAGATCACCGGGAAGTCGAGCTGGGCGTCGCTCGCGCCCAGCGAGATGAACAGCTCGAACACCTGGTCCATCACCGCGTGCGGGTCGACGCCGAGCCGGTCGATCTTGTTGACCACGACGATCGGCGACAGGCCCATCTCGAACGCCTTCTGGGTCACGAACCGGGTCTGCGGCATCGCGCCCTCGTAGGCGTCGACGAGCAGGA
>JBGQCL010000574.1:0-7264 GCA_041495365.1 Kofleriaceae bacterium
CGGGCGGCTGCGACTGACGCCATGATCGAGGTCCCGACGGCCGCGTGGCCCACCCAACAACCTGGCGAGCGCTCCGGTGACCCTGGCGAGCCCCCGGCGGCCCTGGCGGCGCCCGGCGGCCCTGGCGCGCCCCGGCGACCCTGGCGAGCGCCCGGCGGCCCTGGCGCGAGCGCCCCGGCAACCCTGGCGCGAGCGCCCCGGCAACCCTGGCGCGAGCGCCCCGGCAACCCTGGCGAGCGCTCCGGCGACCCCGGCGGCCCTGGCGAGCGCCCGGCGGTCCTGGCGAGCGCCCGGTGGCCGCGGATGCAGCCCGATCAGGAGGCGAGTTGCTAGATTCTCACGGTGACGCGCTCGCACCGAGGCCGTCGTCGATCGGGCGCAGGCCGTCGACGAACTCGCGGAACGAGCTCGCAACCCTTTTTACATCGCGCCGATCAAACCATTCGACGCGCGGATTCGATCCGGTCGGCCGCGGGTTTTCGATGTCGACGTACCAGACCTCGCCGCGGTGCGGCCCCGCGAGCGACAAAACGATGCGCCCCCCGCCATCGTCGTAACCAATCTCAAGAAGTCCTTCCGGCAGCATGGCGTCGGGGCTGTAGTGCTTCTGCGCGGTCGCAAGGTCGTCGCGGTCGTCGGTAGCGTTGAGGCTGAACAGGCTGTTGAGGACCGTCTCGTCCGTCCGCAAGCGGAACACGCAGTGGCTGCTGGGCGCGTAGCCACCGTTGACGTCGAGAAGGAACGCACGGTAGTCCGCCGGCAGCTCATAGCCGAACTCGCGCTCGAAGCGGCGAACGTCGTCCTCCGTCACACGCGGACCGGGGTCGGCGATCGGTATCCAGTTAGTCGCCATAATCGATTCCTGTCCGGTGCTTATAGGTGACCCTGCCGCCAGTGTGCGCAACCTCTTGGTGCAGCTCTCTCGGAACGAGCATCGACGGCTGAGCTGCCGAGCCTCGGAGGTGCCGGCGCCGGCCTCGTCGAGCGGCCGCAGGCTTCCCATGAACTCGGTGAAGTTGCCGGCGAGCTGCCACACGTCGCGCCGATCGAACCACTCGACACGTGGGTTCGATCCGGTCGGGCGGCCTTCCACCTGATCAAGCATCCACACCTCGCCGCGATGCGGGCCGGTGAGAATCAGCACGATCGCCGATCCGAACGCATCGTCCCCGATGCACAGCCCGTTCTCGGGGTAGTCGTCGCGGCTATAGAGCTGCCGCGCCGCGAGATCGTGGTCCTCGTCGGGGTCGTCCAGGCTGTGCAGCGTGTCGAGCGTGGTCTCGTCGCGACGCCCCGCCCGCTGCATCACGAACGCGCGGTGCGACCGCGCGGTTCGGCCGCCGTTGAGCTCGAGCAGGAACGCGCGGTAGTCCTCGGGCAGCGCGGCGCCGAGCTGGCGCTCGAAGCGCCGGACGTTGTCGACGGTGATCTCGTGCCCGCGGCGGGCCATCGGTGGCCAGCTAGTCACGGTAGGGTACTCCTGTCCGGTCCACGAACTTGGCCGCGTCGGCGGTGTGACCGACGGTCTGATGGAGCGGCCTGGGCACCAGCATCATCGTACCCTCGTCCTCGACGTGGTGCCACGTGAAGCCCTCGGGCCGCTCCGCGAGCCCGGCCGCCTCGTTGGCGAGCGCCTCGTCGGCGCGCGGCAGTGCGGCACTTGGACACGAGATCAGGACGCAGCGTCAAGCGGCTTCAGGCTCGCCATGAACTCCGCGAAGCTGTCGGCCAGCTTCCACACGTCGCGTCGATCGAACCAATCGACGCGCGGGTTCGAGCCGGTCGGCCGCGGGTCGACGCGATCCAGCATCCACACTTCGCCCCGATGCAACCCTGCGAGCACGAGCACGATCGGCGAACCGCCGTCGTCGGCACCGATCTCCAGACCCCCCGGCAATCGGTCCTCGCCATACAGTTGTGCCGTTGCCAAGTCCCGTGCCTCGTCGGGGTCGTCGAGGCTGAACAGCGTGTTGAGGGTGGTCTCGGTGCGCCGTGCGCCGCGCCGCATCGTGAAGGTGCTGTGCGTCGCCGCGGTCCGGCCACCGTTGACGCCTAGCAGGAACGCGCGGTAGTCCGCGGGAAGCTCGGTTCCGACGCGCTGCTCGAATCGATGGACGTCGGCATCCGTCACCGTCGGCCCGCGTCGCTCCATGGTTGGCCAGCTAGTCATAGTCCATGACTCCTGTGCGCTCGATGTACTTAGCTGCGCCGCCGGTGTGGCCTACCGTGCGGTGGAGATCCCTCGGCACGAGCATCATCGTACCTTCGTCCTCCAGGTGATGCCACGCGTAGCCCTCGGGCTGCCGCTGGAACCCTGCCACACGGTTCGCTGCTGCATAGTCCCCGGGACGGCTCCCAGTGAGCTCGATCTTCACAGTCTTCTTCCCGTTCGGCAGCGTCATCGCGTACGGCTCGAAGTCCGGGTAGCCGGTGCTCTTGAACCGCAAGCCCTTCCCTCGGTACTCCGGCGGAAGGAGCTCGCGCGGGAACTCCTTGCCCGCGAACTCGTGGTTACGCGGCAGCCGGCCCGCCACCGGCTCGACCTCGGCTGCCTCCTCGCCGACTCGTCCCGCGTCCAGGCTCTCCTGTGCCATTGTCCTCCGAAGGCCGATCGAGCGCCGGAGCTGCTTCGCCGCCGTGCGCTCCGCCCCTTGCGCGGCCTCGCCGAAGCCACGGAAGTAGCGGCGCATCGATTCGAAGTACGCAATCCGCATCGCGCGGGTCTGCTCCTCCGCCGACAGCGCAAGCCACTTCGGTGAGCGCGCCAGCTTCTTCACGGCCGCTTCGACTTCTCGCATACACGCGGCCCGTGCTTCGTGCGTAACCAGCTCGCGCAGCGCGGTCGCGCTCATGCCCGCGACTTTCCGCCCCAGCTGCGTGAACAGCCCGGCGCCCATCCCTGTGATGTCGCCCTGATCGGCGATGAGCAGGAGCTCGACCGCACCCTTAACCATCGCGGGGACTGCGATCACACCGCCGGCGATCGCGCCTGCGCCGCGTACGCCGTCATCGCCGGGCTTGCCCTCGCCACCGTACAGGCCACCTTCCGAGCCGCCCTCGACGCCGAGGGCCGAGCCGTGCCGGCTGCCCTCGACGGCCCCGTGGGTCTCCGAGCCCTCATGGTCGCCCCCCGCGCGCGCCTTGGGCCCCCCCGGCCCGGTGCCGCCGATCGCCGTGTCGGCGCCGCTCCGGCCGTGTGGATCGCCACCGAATGCGCGGTGGCCGTCCGCGTCGTCCTCGGCATCGTAGTCCGGACCGATCCCGAGCTTGCGCTCGAACTCGGCGACGATCCGCTCTTGCTCGGGATCCGGCCCAGCGAGCACGTCGTGCGCGGGAGCTGCGCCGTCGGCGGTGCGGCTGGCATTATCCACATGCGCCTCGGGATCCGACTCCTCGCCGGTCGCGGCATCGATGGATTCAGCGACGACATCGACGGTCACCGCGCCGTGCTGTGCCGCCCACGCCTCGATCAGCACGCCGCCGGTCCCGATCGGGTCCCTCGCCCTGGGTCGACGCCGGCGAGCTCGGTCGCGGTCGCGAGGTCCTCGCCCTGGTCGACGCCGGCGAGCTCGGTCGTGGCGGCGATCGCGACGCGGCGGCGGGCGAGCTGGTCGGCGAGCTTGAGGTCCTCGCCCTGGTCGAACGCTGGCGAGCTCGGCCGTGGTGGCTAGGTCCTCGCCTTGATATTGCGTTCGATCGCAGCCATGGTAAGTGGCGTCGCGACACCAGCAGCGGCGCGATCACGGCCGGGCCGGCCGCCACAATTCCGGGCCGCGAGGTCACAAATCACGCGATTCTAGCGCCTCGTCGACAGAAATCTGCAATCAGGCGGCTCAATGGTACCCGTCGAAGGAAGTGAGACACGTTGCGGTGCGTGAACTCTTGACCGATGATCGCGGCATGAAGGACTCGGTGAGTGACCACCGCGAACTTCGCCTAGGACCCAACGGAGGCGATGCTGCTGCATGGGTTGAGTTGCAGCGCGCCAACCAAGAGCTTGAGGCGTTCAGCTACTCGGTCGCACATGACTTGCGAGCTCCGCTGCGCGTGGTCCACATCCTCAGCCAGACGCTCTTGGAAGATTACGTGCACGTACTCGACGGCGATGGCCGTCACCTGATCGAACGGATTCACGTTAACGTGCAGCGTATGAGCGAGATCCTGGAAGACCTACTCACGCTGTCCCAGGTCACGCAAGGCGTCTTACATCGCGAGATCGTCGACGTTACCGAGCTCGCGCATCGCATCGTCGCAGCGCTACACGTCCGGGATCCGGCGCGCGTTGTCGAAGTCCAGATTGCCGAACACTTGACCGTACGTTGCGATGGCCGCCTCGTCGCAATTGCCCTCGAGAACCTGTTCGCGAACGCGTGGAAGTTCACGAGCAAACGCGCGCGGGCCCACATTGTCTTCGATCGCGACGCGTGCGATGTGTTCCGAATCCGTGACAATGGCGTGGGTTTCGATATGGAGCGTGGCTGCCCCAGATTTGAGCCGTTCGGGCGGTTGCATGACGACAGCGAGTTCGAAGGCACCGGCATCGGCCTAGCGATCGTCCGTCGGGTCATCGAGCGCCACGGCGGCACGGTATGGGCGCATGGCGTCATCGATGCTGGCGCCACCTTCTGCTTCACACTGTGCGGCGAGGCACCCTGAGAGAGCCCAGCGCCGACCCCGCCGCCTCGACACCGATTCGTGCCGGGGGTCGGTGATCACGGTGTCACACAAAGGTAGCGGAGGCTCTCCGCGCGTCCTGGATGAGGAGCAGGGCACCGCGCCTCGAACGGCGCGATCCGCTGATGTCACGCTGCGGCGCGCGTCGCGGCGGCTTTGGGGACCAGGATGTCAATCTTCGTGCCCGAGCCGCAGGTCGAGTGCACCGAGATGTCACCCCCGCACCGCGCAACGGCATCTGCGACAGCGACCATACCTTCGCCGCGGCCCGAGATCTCCGAGAGATCAGCGGCGGTGCTGAGCTTCGGGGCGAAGATCAGAGCGCACAGCTGATCATGGGTCAAGCTCGCGGTGGGCTCGACGATACCGAGCGCCGCCGCCCGTTCATGTAGCCGATCGACATCGATCCCGCGGCCGTCGTCTCGAATCGAGATTTCCCAGGCCTCGCCGAGATCGCGAAACTCAAGCGCGATCGTGGCCTGTGTCGGCTTGTCGCCGCGGGCGCCAAGCGGCTCGATCCCGTGGTCGAGTGCGTTGCGCAGCATGTGCGGCAGCACGGCGAGTACAGGGGTGACCCGCGACGGCAACACCTCGACCTCGCCGCCCTGCACCCGCAACACCGCTTCCTTGCCGAGCCGCTGCGCGAGGTTCGCGACCTGGACGTCGAGCGGTCCGAGCAGCCGCTCGACGGGCTGCCAGCGAACGCGCTCAAGCCGCGCGGACATCGCACGCCGTAGCGCCTTGAGATCGGTCGCATTGTCGACCGCGGATTCGAGCTGTGCGAGCTCATCGCTGGTGATTCGGTAGACCTCGCGCTCGGCGCCGCTCAGCTCGACGCCGAGCAGATCCAGGTTGGCCTCCAGGAAGCTCTCCAGCTCATGCTCCAGGTCGCCATGGGCCGCATCACATTCGGGCCGTCGCTACGTCGCTGCAACTCGCCGCCGGTCACAGCTCCCGGTGTCGCCCTCGGCACCACAGACGCCGCGGCGGGGGGCCCCGTCGCTGACCACGAGCGCGCCCACCAAGCCGCGCGTCACCTGACCGCGAGCGCGCCCACCGAGCTGCGGGCCGCGCCGATCATAGGCGCACCGCAGTGCAGAGCGCCCACCGCGCGCACAGCCTTGAGACGAGCAAGCGATCCATCCGGCGCGCCATCGCCCGCGCTTGACCGACCGCGACGTCGCGAGGCCTACTGCCACAGCGCCGACGGCTTGGGCGAGCGTCGCCGCACACCGGCGCAGCGTCGACCGGTTTCAGGCTCACTATGAACTCCGCGAGGCCATCTGCGATCTCCCATCAGCCCAGTGATATAAGCCACCCCATGGCGCAGCGTGATGGACGGGGCGGCGACGTGGCAGGCATGTCGCGAAGCCCCGTGCGGCGTGAGGACGCTCTCTCGCCTGGCAAGAGCTCGCTTGTCGAGCAGCTCACTGTGCAGCGCCAGGTCCGTGCGCCAGGTCTCGGGCCGACCACCTACCACATCGAGGCAGGCGCACCGCCCGTAGCGACCAGCGCCGCGTCCGCAACGACGAATGCTCGCCCTGCCGGTCATGCTCCCGCTGTTGCGTCTCCGGACGCTGGCATCGATAAGCCCGGGTTCATCGACAACTCTAAGGGCGCGCTGATCTACACCGCGCCGGCCGAGGCTGGGGGGGTGCTGATGAGCGACTCGCCACTCCCTCCGGCCGCGCGTGTCTTCGCGAGCGGAACGCACCCGAAGCTGAAGCACTGGTGGTACGTGACCACGTACCTGAACGAGACGATGTTGCGTGGATACGTCGAGGATTTCCGCGTCAACGTCGATCTCCCCGAACCGCTCGCAGAACTTCGCCAGCTCGACGGTGGAGAAACCCCCGAGGGACTTGCCAAGGAGAAGTTCGGCGGCTCTGTGCGCGACGGCCACGACCTTCGCTACTACGAGAATGTCCTGCTTTACGTGAACCGCGGTCGTGCCGGCATCAACGGCTCGTACCAGGATCCGGGGCTTCTGGGCGGCGGTAGCAACAACGTCAAGCTGTACAAGGGCCATCGGATCTGGCTTGTCAGCCCCGAATACGCGAAGGCGCTGGAAAGCGTGGTGCCGTCTGGCTCGCTGACCGGGGGCGCCGTGGCCAGCGTCAAGCGCTTCGCGGGACACCTGCAGGACGTTCTGCAGAGCGTGACCGAGTCGCGGCATCACTTCGGTGAGGTCGCCGGGGAGTCCGCGCAGGCCATCCGGGACCACCTGCCGGAGGTCATCGGGATCACCGCCGGGTTCCTGATGGCCGAGTCCGCATCGATCTTCCTGGCAGCGGCGCCGACGGGTGTTTCGCAGGCCGCGGCGGCGGTGATCCAGCTTGCGCTCACGGCGTTCGGCGCGGCTGGCATGGTGGAGGGCGGGATCGAAGCTTTGAAGCACGGGAGCGCATGGCTCACGACCGCTTGGACGGCCCACGGTAAGCCCGAGCTGGTCGTCGAAGCGAGCAAGGAGTTCCTCCGCATGCTCGTTGCGGTCGCCGGTAACCGTTCAGGCCTGGTGTTGCTGGGCTGATCCACGCGTGCGACGTGGAGCGAATGACGACAAACCACGAACTGACGGCGCAGATCGAGC
>JBGQCL010000575.1:0-7253 GCA_041495365.1 Kofleriaceae bacterium
CGCCGCCGTCGACCAGGGCGAGGGACCTCGAGCTCGCCGCCGGTCGCCGCCGCGGCCGAACTCGCCGCCGTCGACCAGGGCGAGGGACCTCGAGCTCGCCGCCGGTCGCCGCCGCGGCCGAACTCGCCGCCGTCGACCAGGGCGAGGACTTCACCGGCAAGGACGCGACGCGCACCGCCTGGTGCGCCGCGATCGTGCCGGCGGGCGGCGCGGCTGCGCTGGTGACGATCGGCATGGCGGCCGGTGCGGCGCCCGCCGTGAGCTGCCGGGAGGTCCTCGGCCCCCCGGTGCTCGGCGAGGTCGCCCGCACGCTGCAGATCAGCGCGGGCTGACGGCAGCGGCGGCCGAGCCCGCGGTCTGCCATACTCGCGGCCGTGAGAGCGCTGCGCGTCGGTGATGGAGCCGCGTCGCTGGTCGAGATCGAGCGGCCCGAGCCGCGCGGCGAGGCGATCGTGCGGGTCACGCTGTCGGGGATCTGCAACACCGACCTGGAGATCGCGCGGGGCTACGCCGGGTTCCGCGGCACGATCGGCCACGAGTTCGTCGGCGTCGTCGAGGATCCCGGCGGCGGCGCGATCGCGCGCGGCGAGCGGGTGGTCGGCGAGATCAACGCGGGCTGCGGCGGCTGCGCGCGATGCCGCACCGGCGACCCGCGGCACTGCGCGACCCGGACCGTGCTCGGCATCGTCGGCCGCGATGGCGCGCACGCCGACCTGGTGCGGCTGCCGGCGAGGAACCTCGTCCGGGTTCCGGACAGCGTGTCCGATATCGCGGCGGTGTTCGTCGAGCCGCTCGCGGCGGCGTGCGGCGTGCTCGAGCGCGCGCCGTTCGCGGGCGATCCGCACGCGCGGGTCGCGGTGATCGGCGACGGCAAGCTCGGGTTGCTGTGCGCGATGGTGCTCGCGGCCGGTGGGGCGCGGCCGCTGCTGATCGGCAAGCACCCGACCAAGCTGGCGCTGGCGGACCGGCGCGGCATCGAGATCGCGGACGTGGCGCGGGCGCGGCAGCGCGGCCGGAGCTTCGACGTCGTGGTCGAGGCGTCGGGCGGCGCGACCGGCTTCGAGCTGGCGCTGGAGCTGCTGCAGCCGCAGTGCTCGCTCGTGCTGAAGTCGACGTTCCACGGCCTCACGCCGGTCGACGCGGCGCGGGTGGTGGTCGAGGAGATCACCGTGGTCGGCTCGCGCTGCGGCCGGTTCGCGCCGGCGCTCGACCTGCTGGCGCGCGGCGCGGTGGACGTCGCGAGCCTGGTCAGCGAGATCGTGCCGCTCGATCGCGGCGTGGAGGCGCTGGCGCGCGCGGCGGCGCCGGGCGTGCTGAAGGTGCTGCTGGACGCGCGGTAGCGGCGATCGCGCGACGGCTCACAGCGGGTACTCGTGCGAGCACGCGCCGGCCGGGCCGGTGGCCGCGGCGGCGTCGACCGGCGTGACCCAGGTCGTGCCATTGCACTGGTACCACACCTGGTCCGCGGACTTCTGGACGCAGGTCCGCGGCGGCACCGCGCGGCCGAGCGTGGCCGACTGGCACCAGCCGAAGCTCTGCGTGCACCCGGCGGTCGAGGCCTGCTGGACCCAGCGGCCGGCGGTGCACTGGTACCACTTCTGGTCCGAGGCGGCCTGCACGCAGACGCCCTCGGGCTCGTCGGCGGCCATCGTCGCCGATGCGCAGGTGGTGGCACCGCCCCCGCCCCCACCGCCGTTGCCCCCGGCGCCCCCGGCGCCCCCGGCGAGCGCGCGCAGCTCGTCGACCGAGCCGTTGAACCGATCGAGATCGACGGCGCCGGACATCCCGGCGACGCTGCCGCTCTCGCTGTCCTGCCAGAATGCCCAGGTGTCCCACGGCGAGGTCAGGTCGGGGCACAGCGTGGTGTACTGCGCGATCCACAGCGGGTTGCCGGCGAACGAGGTCGGGCCGCCGACCTGATCGCGCCAGAAGAACTTGCCGGTGTAGACGATCGGATCGACGCCGATCCCGGCCTTGACCCGGTCGACCCAGGCGCGGACCTTCGCCGCCACGCTCGCCGGCGACAGGTTGCCGGTGGCCTCGACGTCGATCACCGGCGGCAGGTCACCGGGCCCCGGCGTCCCGGCCGCGGCGATCACCAGGTCGGCCTGGGCGTTGACGTCCTGGTTGGGGCGGAAGAACTGGTAGATGCCGCGCACCATCTCGACCGCCTGCGCGCCGGCCCAGTTGGCCGCGAACTGCGGATCGTGGAAGCCGGTGCCTCGGAGATCCGGATGAACGCGAACTCGTTGCCCGCGGACCCGGCCGGCGAGTGTCGGACGGGTCCACGCGTGTACGTGCGACGCCGGACGCGCCGGGTAGCGGCGTGGACCACGCATGAACCCAGGGTCTGCGAGACTCGGGTGGCTTCCCTGCGCGCGCGGCGGCTGCCGCGCGACGCCGCGCCAGGAACGCAGGGAAGATCGCGATGGACGCAGGGATTGCGGGAAGCCCGCCGGTCCGTGGCCCCGGACGCCGGCATGCCCGGTGCTATGTCTCCGGACAAGATGCGCAGCCTCGTGATCTCCCCGTTTGCCGCCGAGCGAATCGCCCTCGCGGAGATCCTGCGCAGCGAAGGCTACGAGGTGATCGCGGTGGCGGACCGTTCGGAGGGCCTGGCGCTCGCCGGTGCCGAGCGGCCGGACGCGGTCATCGCCGACGCGCAGGTGCCGGGGCTCGACGGGCGGGCGCTGGTGCGCGATCTCGCGGCGCGCGGCCCGATGCCGTGCGTCATCCTGCTGTGCCCGCGCTCGGGCCGGGCGCTGGAGTCCGAGGACGTCACCTGTCTGACCAAGCCGATCGATCTCGGTGCGCTCCACCAGCTGCTGGCGCGACTCGCCGCCGGACCGCGGGCCGCATGACGGACGCCGCGATCGATGGGCTCGACGTGATCGACGGCCTCGAGCTGCTGATCTGTGGCCTCGATTCGCACGGCACGATCCACGTGTTCAACCGGCCGTGCGAGCGGCTGACCGGGATCTCGCGCAGCGACGCCGCGGGCCGGAGCTGGCTGGACCTGTTCGCGCCCGGCGAGCGCGGCGATCACGTGGTCGCGATGTGGCACCAGGCCCGCCCGGACGCCCCGACGGGCCCCTACGAGGCGCTGTGCACGAACAGCCGGAGCATCCGCTGGCACTTCTGTCGCTGGGATCGCGGGCGGATCCCCGGGGTCGTCCTGTGGGCGGTCGGGATCGACCTCACCCGGGATCGCGAGGCGCTGGTCCGCGTCCGCGAGGTCGAGCGCGTGGTCGCCCTCGGCAACCTGGTCTCCGGCCTGACCCACGAGCTGCGCAACCCGCTCAACGGGGCGCTGCTCCAGCTCGCGCTCGCCGAGCGCAGCCTCGCGCGCAGCCGCGACGAGGCGGTCGCGCCGGCCGCCGCCGCGATCGAGCACGCCAGCGTCGAGATCCGCCGGATCTCGACCTTGCTCGACGACTTCCTGGTGGTCGTGCGGCCGCAGCCGATCCGGCTCGAGCGCTGCGACGTGCGGGCGCTCGCCGAGCGCGCGCTGGATCGCGGCCAGCCCAAGGCGACGGCCGCGGGGGTGTCGATCGCCCTGGAGCCCAGCAGCGAGGCGATCGCGGCGGTCGACGGCTCGCGGATCGAGACCGCGGTGTTCCAGCTGCTCGCCAATGCGATCGACGCGGCGGCGGAGTCCGCCGATCGCGAGGTCCGGGTCCGGGTCCGCGCGCTGGGCAACGCGGTGGCGATCGAGGTCGAGGACCACGGCGCCGGGTTGCCGTCAGACGCGCCGATCTTCGAGCCGTTCTACACGACCAAGCAGGGCGGTACCGGCCTGGGCCTGGCGATCGTCCAGCGCGTCGCCGACGATCACGGCGGCCGGATCCACCACGAGCAGCGGCCGGGCGCGACGGTGTTCCGGCTGGAGCTGCCGATCACCGGCGGCGTTGCCAGCTGATTGGACCGACCACGACGGCCGGGAGCGGATGCGATCCCGCGCCGGTGCGCGCGACGTCCGCGTGTTTCGCTTCCGGATCAGACGGTCCTTGACAGCTCGCGACGGCACACGCTACGTTCACAGCGATCGTGGCGCATCGCGACCATACATGTCGCAATCCTGACCATCCCTGGAGCGCAAGGTAGGACATGCTCAGGAAGACCAATCGATCGGTTACTCGACGGGGATGAGCGCGCAACGCATCCATACACTGGTGGCCGCAGGCGTCGACAACCCGGCCCTGATCGCGCGCTGGCGCGCCGAGCCGGAGCTGCTGCGCGGTCACGGGGTCGAGCCGTCGCAGGTCGATCTCGATGCGCTGTGGCGGTTCGCCGGGCTGACCGTCAAGGTCCGCCACAATGCGCTGCGTGAGGAGCTGCCGGCATCGTTCCGGCTGATGAACATCGCCGGCCTGGAGATCGAGCTGTTCGCGAGCTACGCCAGCGAGCGCGCGGCACAGGGCGCCCGGCTCGCGCCGACCACCGAGGGCCGGACGCTCGACCTGCTGGGGTTCCTCGAGGGCTGGCTCGACCGCGACAGCATCGCGCATGCGCTGCTGTGGGACCTGATCCGCCACGAGCGCGCGCTCGGCCGGCTCGCGCGGACCGCGCCGGCGGTGGGCTCGTCGCCGGACCTGCGGCGCGGCGAGCCGCCGACCCCGCCGGCGGTGGACATCGTGCCGCGGATCCGCGGCGAGATCGTGCTGCACGAGATGACCAGCGATCCGCAGGCCGTCGCCCGCACGCTCGAGGACCGCACGGTCGATCTCGCGGCGATCCCGCGCACGCAGTCGCGCACCTGCTACTGGCGCACCGACGCGGGTCCTGATGTGTCGATCCTGCAGCTCGACGAGCTCGCGTTCGGCGCGCTGGCGCTGGTCGATGGCAAGCGGACCGCGGCGGAGATCTACCGCGCGCTCGGCGGCGGGCGGCGGCCCCCCCCGAGCTTCCTGCGCATCCTCGGCGAGCTCCAGACGATCGGTATCGTCACGCTGCGCCAGCCGCGGTGATCACATCCCGGCGGATCCCGGCTGATCTCGGCCGATCCCGGCGGATCCCGGCCCGTCCCGGCGGTCCGGCGTATCCTGGCGGTGGACATGAGCTCGAAGCCCCCCTCGCCCCCTCCGCCCGATGACGGCCTCGCGCCGGGGCCCGACGGCAAGCCGCGCTGCTTCTGGGCGGTATCGGCGCCGGATTACGCCGACTACCACGACCGCGAGTGGGGATTTCCGGTGGTCGATGATCGGCGGCTGTTCGAGAAGCTGTGTCTCGAGGGCTTCCAGGCCGGGCTGTCGTGGCTCACCATCCTGCGCAAGCGCGAGGCGTTCCGCCGGGGGTTCGCCGGCTTCGATCCCGCGGCGGTCGCCCGGTTCGGCGCGCGCGACGTCACCCGGCTGCTCGCCGACGCCGGCATCGTCCGGCACCGCGGCAAGATCGAGTCGGCGATCCACAACGCGGCGCGCGCGCTCGAGGTGATCGACGAGCACGGCTCGCTCGCGGCGTACGTGTGGCGCTTCGTGCCGGCGGCCAGCGAGCGGCCGGCGCGGGTGACCCGCCAGGCGCTGCGCGCGATGACCCAGACCCCGACCTCGGTCGCGCTGTCCAGGGATCTCAAGCGCCGCGGCTGGACCTTCGTCGGCCCGACGACCGTCTACGCGTTCATGCAGGCGATGGGGCTGGTCGATGATCACCTCGAGGGCTGCGCGATCCGGCGCGCCGCCGAGGCCGCCCGCAAGAAGCTCCCCGCGGTGGCCGCGCCCCGCACCCGCACCACCGCACGGTGAGCAGGGCGGCCGGCGGGTCGGCAGGATCCGCGGACCGCGCCTCGGCAAGGGCCTGATGTGCGAGCGCACCCCGCCCGCCGGCCGGCGTGTGGCGGCGGCGCTCGACCGATCGCGCCCCGGACGGCGTGGCGACCGCGGAGCTCGGTCGGCGATCGTCGCCGCCGGACCGCCGGCCTGGTACGTGATTTGTAGACCAGCCATGACAATGGCAACCAACGGTCACGGCCCGCTCCGGATCGCGCAGGTCGCGCCGTTGACCGAGAGCGTCCCGCCGCAGCTCTACGGCGGCACCGAGCGGATCGTCTCGTACCTGACCGAGGAGCTCGTCGCTGCGGGACACGACGTCGCGCTGTTCGCGAGCGGCGATTCTCGGACCTCGGCCCGGCTGGTCGCCGGTTGCCCGCGCGCGCTGCGGCTCGCGAACTGTGCCGACACGCTCGCGCCGCACCTGGCGATGGTCGAGCAGGTGGCGCGCTGCGCGCGCGACTTCGACGTCGTGCACTTCCACATCGACTACCTGCACTTCCCGGTGTCGAGCCGCGAGCGCTACCGCCATGTCACCACGCTGCACGGCCGGCTCGATCTCCCCGACATCGTGCCGGTGTTCGCGCGGTTCGCGGACCTGCCCGTGGTGTCGATCTCCGACGCCCAGCGCACGCCGCTGGCCGATCTGGCGTGGCAGGCGACCGTGCACCACGGCTTCCCCGACGAGCTCTACCGGTTCGAGCCGCGGTCCGGCGACTACCTCGCGTTCCTCGGCCGGATCTCGCCGGAGAAGGGGCTCGACCGGGCGATCGAGATCGCGCGGCGCACCGGCCACCGGCTGCGGGTCGCGGCCAAGATCGATCGCGTGGACCGCGACTACTACACGCGGCACATCGCGGCGCAGCTCCGCCAGCCGCACGTCGAGTTCCTCGGCGAGATCGGCGAGCGCGACAAGCAGGAGCTGCTCGGCGGCGCGCGCGCGCTGGTGTTTCCGATCAACTGGCCCGAGCCGTTCGGCATGGTGATGGTCGAGGCGATGGCGTGCGGCACGCCGGTGATCGCGTATTGCGGCGGCTCGGTGCTCGAGGTGCTCGACCACGGCGTCACCGGGCTGATCTGCGACGGCGTCGACCAGGCGGTCGCGGCGGTCGGCCGCATCCACGAGCTGTCGCGCGCGGCCTGCCGCGAGGTGTTCGAGCGGCGGTTCACCGCGGCGCGGATGGCGAGCGACTACACGGCGATCTATCACCGCATCCTGCAATGCCGGGACCCCCGGGCGGTCCGGGCGACCGGGACCCACGGGGAGCGCGAGGACCATGGCCACCACGGAGCACGGCACGACGATCCAGGAGGATTACTCGATCCTCGCGACCGGCTCGCGTCGCGATGAGCGCACGCGCGTCATCAAGCACGGCGACAGCTTCGGCGTGTTCGACCACGCCGGGATGATCGGCCAGGCCGGGATGGGCGAGCTCGGGCTCTACCACGACGACACCCGCTACCTGAGCATGTTCGAGCTCGCCCGCG
>JBGQCL010000576.1:0-7253 GCA_041495365.1 Kofleriaceae bacterium
ACTTGGAGCGGGGCATGGCCGCTCAACACGACGCGATCGATCCGGATTCCCTCGTTTTCGCCTTTCTCGATTCCGGAGCAAGATCGATCGCTTACAAACGAGGGGATCCCTCAGGCTGGAACCTCCTCGGCGTCGTCTGCACGCCGAGCGTTGTGTGGATCGAGCTGGGTCCGTGCACCGAGTTCGTGGTGCCGAAGCTGCGTGCAGCTGTCTCACTCGCAGAGCTACAGGCGTGGCTCGCGGGAGAGGCTTAAGCGACGACATCACCGTCGCGAGCGCTCTCGACCCATGCCTGGGGGTGGGTGGTCAAGTAGCGAGCAAACAGAGCTCGAAATCGCCCTCGGCGATCGCCGGGCTGGATGCCCCGCCCGCGGGCCGAGGTGCCGTGGGCGGTGGATGTGACCGCGGCGGGCGCGCCCTGAACTATCCGCGTCCCGAGAAGGAGGATAATTCATTATCCATCATGTCAGCGGAAATCTTAGTTATTTCCGGTTGTTAAGCGTAGATATCACGCCCCCGCTACGCCAGAAGAACTACGCGAAACCATTGAAGATGGTTTCGCGTAGTTCCCTTTTCGGCCTCCGCCGTCGCTGATGACGACCAGCGGCAGGATTTCGCCCTCCGCGACGATGGATCCGTCCTTCGCCGGTCCGATGCGGATGGAGCCGTCCTTGAGCCAGCGGCGCAGCTGCTCCCGGCCAGCTTCCGGATCCTGCGCGAGCCGGGCGTCGAGGTCGGCCACCTGGGCGCAGACCTCATCGATGCTCGGCAGCCGCAGCGGCTCGCGCGATGCCTGCTCCAACTCGGCCAGTGCCGCGCGCTCCTGGCGCGCGAACGCCTCCAGGTCGCGCAGGGTGGAGACCACGTACTCCGAGCGGTCGCCGGTCGCGATGAAGTCGACCAGGCCGCGCATCTTGTCCTCCGTGCGCACGAGCCGCTCCCGCCGATCGCGCAGCTCTGCGGCGATCTTGTTGGAGTAGTCGCGCAACTCCTCCGCGATCCGCTTGCGGGTGTGCGCGACACCTTCGGGCGACAGCAGGTGGTCGCGGACCGCGGCCAGGATCTTCGTGCGCGCGTTGTCCTCCCGGACGTTCATGTCGAAGCTGCACGTGCCCTTCGTCTTGTTCGTCTGGCAGCGGTAGTACCGCCCGTTCGATCCGCCGTTCATCGACATCGGAGCGCCGCAGGCTGCGCACACGAGGATGCCCGACAGCAGGTAGGGCGCGCGCTTGAACGTCAGGCCGCCCTTCTGGCGACCGCCCGCGTACTTCTGTTTCAAGAGCGCGAGCCGGGCTTGGACCGCATCCCAGAGCTTCTGATCGATGATCCGCAGATCGGGTCGCTCCTGGACCATCACCTCCGAGGCGTTGCGCGCGCGGGGCTGTCGCCGGTTGGTACCGGGGATCTTGACCCACTGCTTCTCCTTGAAGCGCCACACACCGGCATAGCGCTCGTTGTACAGGATCGCCCGGATAGTCGAGGACCCCCAGCCAAAGCACTTGTGCTTGCTGCCGACGCGCGGCGATGGGATGCCGTCTCGGTTCAAGCCGTGCGCGATGGTGGTGAGCGAGCGGCCATCCCGCGACTCGGTAAAGATGCGGCGAACGATCGGTGCCTCTCCTTCATGGATCGCGATTTGGTTGCCTGTAACGCGTGGCTCGATGGCGGGTACGGTGTGGAAACCATAGGCGACGTTGCCCGTTGCGAAGCCAGCGAGGGCACGACCTTCAAGGCCCCGGAGCGTCTTGTCGCGGAGATCGTCGAGGTAGATGTCAGCAACCAGGCTCTTGACCGTGAATGAGAGCTTCGCGTGCTTCGTGCTGGTGTCGATGCCGTCGGCGACTCCCAGGAGCGGCACTTGGCGAAATTGCAGTAGCTTGAAGATCTGCGCCGAGTCCGCGAAGTCGCGGGAGATGCGCGACATGTCCTCGGTGACGATCGCCTTGATCCGGCCCGCGTTCACCGCAGCCATCATCGCCTCGAATCCAGGACGATCCAGGCTGGCGCCCGACACCGCGAAATCGGGGAACACCTGCGCACTCTGGGCGTTGCCGCCGTGCTGCGTGACGAACTCGCGGCAGCGGCGCACCTGATCCTCGATGCTGCGTTCATTCTGCAGCACAGATGAGAAGCGCGCGTAAATGGCAACAGGGCCGGTCTCTATCGCTTCCATGGCTCAGTACCCTTCGGGAGGTGATGTGTTCTCTGCGTTCCCGGGAATCATACTAATCTCAGATCCGACAGTCAGCAAGTGGATATTGAGAGATTGTAATCTGTGAAGGATGTCTATGAGATCGGTATTCTCACGCGAGATGCGAGACATGTCCGCGGTCACGATGACCCGGATGCCCCCGGCCTCCGCTGCCTGGATCATCGCGGTGAGTCCCGGGCGATCGCGGTCAACGCCGGACGCTGCGAGATCGGTGAACTCCTGCGCCTCGTCCGGGTTGCCGCCGTGCCCGGCGATGAACGCCCGGACGTCACGAAGCTGGCTCGCTATCCTTTGTGCTTGGTCATTTGCGCTGCGCGCGTAGATGGCAATCGGGCCGGTCTGGAGGGCATGCATGTTTCGATGGCCTTTCGGACGAGGAAATCGATCAGTTCATGGTCGCGCTCGTCGACGGATGGCGATGTTGGGTCGGGCGTCGACGACGCCCCGATAGTAGCGCGCACAGCGCCGAGGGTGGTCCCTGGGTCGCCACCGGAGATCGGCAAAGTAGCGTCGGCGGACGATGGGCGGCCAAAGCCCAACGGGAGGACAGATCTGGATGGAGGGCCGGGGCCGCTCATGGTCACGAACCACCACCAGGTCGTCGAGCCTGGGGGATCTGGATCAGGTGAAACCGTGGGGCGCCGTTCGATGGCAACTGCGGTTGCGGCGCCGCAGCGCCGGTGACCTTCCTCAAGAGGTCGAGCAACTGCTCGCGCGACATCGCGGCGAGCTGGGTCAGCAGCCCCGGTTGCGAGAGCAAGCTCGCCAGCGGCGACTGAGGTTGCGTCGGCGCAGGCGGCGCGGTGGTGAGCGGCTGACCGGGCTTGGCCTCGAGGACGGTCAGGATCGATCGACATGCCGCAGCTCCCGCGGTGCGCGCCTGCGTTGACGCGTTCGGAGCGACCGCAGATCGAATCGACGCGATCATCGCGGCGAGCGGCGGTGCGATGTCGTCCGGATCGGAGCTGGCGGACTCCGCGTGCGTGCTCGGCGCGTCGGACACGGTGGTGCTTTGATTGGATGTCTGGGTATCTTGCGTATCAGTCATGGGATGAGTCCTTTGCGAAAGTGGTTAGAGCGAATCAGGACGGCTACCGCCGTGGCGGTCGCCGGTAGTGGTATTTGACGGGAACGGTGAACTCGGCGTGATCGCGTGCGCGATGGCCGGCATTGCGCGCAACCAGTGGGCGCGGCAGATCGCCAGGGTCCGGGAGATACTCCCAGGTAGCCTCGATGATCCGCTGCGGATCGAATCGATCCGCGGACCCGCCGTGCCAGATCTCGAAATGGAGATGCTTGATGTGCTGGCCATCGAGCGGATCGGCGTCGATGATGCCGATCGGGGTTCCGGCGCTGACCGTCTGTTTGGCGGTCACGAGTACGGACGAGAGATGCGTGTAGTAGGTCGCGAGCTTTCGCGGCGCGTGATCGATGACCACCGACCAGCCGCGCGGCGTCTGCGCCGCGGACCACACGACCCCATCGGATGCCGCCAGCGCGGCCCGATGATCCGGCATGACCCAGTTCGGGGTGCCGTTCGGCGTACCGGCGCGCCACGGGTCGCCAGGCTGTCGCCGATACATGAGGTCGACGCCGCCGTGCTCGACGCTGATGTTGCTGCCGGGTTCGCGGCGCATTCCATGGAACCCGTCGCTGATCTCCGGCTTGCGCTTGTTCCAGACCCCGACGGGCCAGACCCAGCGCCCCGGCAGTGGCTCGGGCGGCTTGCCCGAGCTCGATCCCGCATCTTTGGAGGATGCAGGGCCGGCCTTCCCCGGTGGCGTCGATGCGCCGGTGCTGTCGTGATCGGACTCGGCGCCAGGCTTTCGATCGCGTTGCCAGAAGTAGATCGCCGCTACGGCGGCACCGCCACCGAGGATCCAGGGGAGTGCATCGTTGGCCGGCATGTCACAAGACCGGGATGTAGACGTCGATGGGCTCGGGCGATTCCTCGATCCGCCGCAGCGCCTTGCGAACATCCTTGGCGAAGCTGACGCGACCCGCGAGATACCCGAGAAACAGCGCGGACCCGGTGGCGAGGAGCACCGACCACACCTGCGCGGCATCATCACAGGGAGTCTCATCATCGTATCTGTCATTGCTAGCTGGAGTGGTCATATGGAATCCTGGGGTGAGGGAACCGATCAGTGAATCAGAACGGCACGACCTCCTCGTCGGCCAGCTCGTCGGGTTGGCCGATGAGGTTGTCGCGCGGGCGCAGGCGAGCGATGAGCCGCGCCTCCTCGTGGAGCGCGCGCTCGGACGACAGCACGCGAACCGCCACGGTGCAGCGTGCGCGGTGGTAGGTCAGTCCAGGATCATGGCTTTGGCTTCCGGTGTACTGCCCACTCCAGAACTTCTTGTGCCGTCGCCAGGTCTGGAAATGACGCGTGAGGGTTTGGTACAGCCGGCCAGCGTGCGATTCACCGATGTAGACGACCGGGCTCGATCCGTAACGCTGGCGCTCGCGGATGAGATACACACCCGACTTGCCCCGCAGCGCTCGGACCCAGTCCGGATATCGGCCGCTCGCGCCGATCGGGCGGTAGCTCAGGCTCGCATTGCGCAGGCCGAGATCGCGCATGGTGACATCGCCGTCGCTGTCGCCGGTGCGCCCTTCGGTGTCCCGCGTCGCGAAGTAGACGATCGCCGCAGCAGCCCCGCCGGTGACGAGCCACGGCCAGATGCTTCGCGCCATGGCACTACACCGCCACCGTCGGGTGTGGCCGGAGCCAGCGCCAGAGCAAGAGGCCACCGACCACGACACCCCCGGCCAGAAGGATCGGCTTGCCAAGTCCGGACGTCACACCCTCGCCGGCCTTGTGGGCGATGTCGCCGATCGCGTGCGCGACCTTGCCGACGACATCGGCGAGCCGATCCGGGAGGGTCTTGGTGACGTCCCAGGCGATATCGAGCTTCGAGGGTAGCTCATTGAACAGATCGAGTGTCTGGGCCAGTAGGAAGCTCGCGCGCCAGAACTCGTGATTCTTGGGATAGACGTCCTCGACCTTGCCCGCCTCCGCGATCTCGTGGACGTCCTTCATCACTGCTTGCCAGCGCTTCTTGAGCCCGTCGAGTCCTTGCTCGGTGGGCAGATTGCCGAGGATGCCGCGCCGGCTCTCGAGCTTGTGCCAGGCGTCATTCCAGTACGCCGCGAGCTTGATCACCTCGGCGTTGAGTGTGCGCGGTATCTTCGTCGCCCGGCCTGTGTCGCCGGGAAGCGGATCGCGCGTGTCGAAGCCGCGGGCCTCGACGAAGTCGTTGTGGACCTTGTCCCACATGGACTCGTTGGTGCCCTCGCCGGGGTAGGTCGCGTTGCGGTAGAAGTTGCGCTGTGCGGGCAACTGCTGGATCGGCAACCGCTGCACGATGGCATCGGTCAGCATCTCGAACGGCGGAGGCCCGTCATCGATGACGGCCACGGTGATCGACACGGAGCTGCTGGCGCGCCAGAACGCCTCGTTCTTGGGGTAGGTCGCGGCCGGATCGCCGGTCGTCGCGTACTGATCGACGTCGGCGAGCGCCACGCGCCAGCGCCGGATTTCGCCATCGAGGCCCACCTGGTGGAGCGCCTCGGGGCCGTGTGGACCCATCTCGCGGCGCTTCAGCTCGACCTGGGCGAGCGCGGAGGTCCAGTAGGTCGCGAGCTGGAGGACGTCGGCATTGGTCGTGCGCGGCACCTTGATCCGGCCGCCGCGCGTGGTGGGGCCTGGATCGCGGATGTCCTGGCCGCGTAGCTTGGCCAGGGCCTCTTTCTGGGCCTGCCATAGCTCGTCGTAGCTGAACGCGGCGAGGTGGAGCCGCTGGTCGACAACGGCGGTGTTGCGCGGTGCGGGCATCGGCTGGGCAAGCTCGCTGAGCAGTGCGGCCCACATCGACTCCGGCACGGGCGCATCCACGCTGGCCAGGTACGCGACGATCGACGCGAGCGCGGACCAGAATGCGCGGTTGTGGCGATACTCGAGCGTCGGCTCGCCGAGCGCGACCGCGGCGAGCTCGCCGGCGCAGCGGCGCCAGCGGCGCTCGACGCCGTGGCCGCCGGAGACCAGCGGCGCCGAGCGGAGCACCGCATCGATGATCGCGGCGATCCCGACGACATCGGCGCAGCGGGTGCGCGGCCACTGGTGGAGGGTGTCGGAGAGCGCGGGGCCGACCGGGTCGGCCAGCGCTTCTCGCACGCCGCGGTGGTGCGCGGCGTGATCCCATAGCTCTTGGAAGGCATCTTCCCAGGCTTGTTGATTCATCATGATGAGTCTCCAGAAAGGGGTAGTGTCGGTATGCGAAGCGACGTGCGGGGAAACGCACGACAAGAGATCAGGGACCGGGTCGCGCGAGCGACGCTCGTTGTCGATCCGGTTGTTGGTTGAGTTGCTACTTCTTCGTGCCTTCTACGTAGTGCCTTCTACGGAGTGCCTTCTGCGCTACTCGCGACTACGGGCGGGGCACCACGACCGCAACCGTTGCCGGTTGCGTTGCCGCAGCCGTTGTCGGCTGCGACGCCGTGGCGTTGCTCGTGGTCGTGCTCGGCGCGGTGGTCGCCGTCGTCGTCGGGGCCGTCAGGTACACTGGCGTCCCGTCTCCGAACAACGATCCGCCGGACTCGGGCTCGGGTTGCCCCGAACCCAGGTACTGCGGTGTGTTCCCGCCGAGCATCGCGCCACTGCCGAATGCGATTCCCCACTGTCGGTGGTGACCACCGAAGGTGCGGCGCCGTCGCCAGTTGGCGTTGTTGTAGGTCGGCGAGGCCATGACCTACGCTCCGAGCAGCTTGCCGAGGATGTGCACCGCGGTGCGGATCCGCTCGTCGGTCTGAGCGTGCTCCGCCAGCGCCGTCTGGTACAGCGTCAGGTTGGCGACATCGGTGGACCCATCACCCGACGAGGTCGGCGGAGTCGGCAGCGAACGAACCGCTGCAAACCCCTGACCGACCAGGTCGACGAGCATCCCGATGTTCACCGAGTTGAGCCCACCGAACAGAGAGCCGAGAGTGCCGGGCTGGTTGCCCCAGCCCCACCCGGGCGGCTGCTGGTACACCGGCTGG
>JBGQCL010000577.1:0-7224 GCA_041495365.1 Kofleriaceae bacterium
CCCCCGGCGCATCGCTCGCACCGCCCACCCCGATCGCAAGGAACCCAGCCATGACCCGAACCCTGCATCGCACGCTGCTGCTCGCGGCGCTCGCCAGCGCTCCCGCGCTCGCACCCTCGGCGCTCGCCCAGCCCGCCAGCCCACCGCCCGCGCGCCCCGCGGGCCCCGCTCCGGAGGCCCCGGCCGATGGGCTCAGCGCGCAGGACCGCGAGGTGCTCGCCGCGGCGGAGGCGCTCGCCATGGAGGCGAGCCAGGCGATCGAGCAATGGGTCATCACCCAGGCATCGACCGAGGACCGCGTGTTCTCGCGGCTGTACTTCCCGATCCCGAAGACCGATCCGCTGAAATTCACCACGCCATACGACACGCTCGCCGATCGCGATCTGGTCGGACCCGAGGACAAGACACTGGCGCGCTCGGGCGTGTGGCAGTACGCGATCATCACCGACATCAACGGCTATGTCCCTGCACACAACACCCGATTCGCACAGCCACTGACCGGTGTCACCGCACAGGACTACAACAACAACCGCACCAAGCGCATGTTCGGCGACCTCGCGAGCCTGTCCGCCGCGCGCAACGAGAAGCCTTTCTTAAAACAGTCTTTCCGGCTCGAGAGCGGCGACCTGATCTATGATGTGTCGGTCCCGGTCATGGTGCACGGCAAGCACTGGGGCTGCGCCCGGATCGGCTATCGCCGCAGCGAGTGAAACGCATGCTGGATCTGGTCACCGAAGCGACCACGCTGGGCGTACTGCTGGAGGAGACGCGAGGCGTGGTCGGCGTCGTGCTCGGTAACACCGAGGGCGAGGTACGCGGCACCGTCGGCAGCGTTCGCGACAGCGACGCCGGCGCATCGGTCGCGGCCACGCTCGGCGTCGAGCTCAACCGGATCGGCACGCTGCTCGGGCTCGGCGGCCTGGGGGTCCTGTCGATCAAGTCGGCGACCGCAGCGCGCGTGGTCGCGCAGCAGTCCGGCGCGGTGCTGGTGATCGAGCTCGATCCCAGGCGCGCGCTCGGCGAGCTGGAGACCAAGCTGCGCACGCTGACGTGGGCTCCGCCCGACGAGCGGCTCGAGGTACCGCCGCCCAGCCGCGCGTCGAGTCCGGCGGTCAGCCACGTGCGGCATCCGACGCCGGTGCCGCTGCCGCCGCACGCCCTGCCGCTGCCCGCGCCCCCGATGGTGTCGGCCCCGCCCGCGGTGCCACCACCGCCGCCCGCAGTCGTCGCGCCGCCCGCGGTCGTCGCGCCGCCCCCCGTGGTCGTCGCACCGCCCGTCGCACCGCCCCCCGTGGTCGTCGCGCCGCCCCCCGTGGTCGTCGCGCCGCCCCCCGCGATCGTCGCGCCGCCCCCGCCGCCCCCGATACCACCGCCGCCGGCGCCCGCGCCGACGCGGTCTGCCTCCGCGCTACCGCCGCCGGTTGCGCCGGCGCGCCCGACGGCTCCACCGCCGCTGTCGGCGGTCGCCTACGTGCGCTCCAGCCCACCGCCTCCCGCACCGGCGAAGCCACCCCCACCGCCGCCGGCCAGCAACGGCGTCATCACCGCCACCAAGTCCGTCGGTAGCGGCCCGGCGTTCGCCGGCGATCTCGAGGAGTTCTCGCTGCCCGATCTCCTGGAGTTCCTGCGCAACAGCCACCGCACCGGCCTGCTGGTGTGCTCGACGAGCACCGGCACCGGCACGGTCCAGCTGTCGCGCGGCCTGATCATCGCCGCCGACTCCCCCAACGCGCTCGACCTGCGCGAGCACCTGCTGACCAGCGCCGAGATCGCGCCGGAGCAGCGCCAGGTGCTCGCCGCGCTGCCGGCGGACTACTTCAGCGACGACATGATCGAGGGTGTGCTCGTGTCGCGCGACCTGGTACCGCGCGACGAGGTGGAGCGAGCGCGGGTCGCTCGCATCTACAGCGCGTTCCGCGAGATGGTGGGCTGGACGTCCGGCCGGTTCTCGTTCGACCCGGCCGTCCCGATCGTCACGAACCCCGCCCTCGCGCTCAGCGCGCAGAGCATCCTGATGCAGATCTACCAGGAGCAAGACGAGCAAGACGAGCAGGAACGGTGACCGACGCCCTGAACCTGGCTGGCGCCAAGCTCGGCAACTACCGGCTGCTGCGGGTGCTCGGTCGAGGCAACATGGGCGTGGTCTACCTCGCGACCGACGAGGCCCTGCTGCGCCCCACCGCGGTCAAGGTCCTGACCTGGTCCCCCACCGAGCACGACCCCGAGGCGTGGTTCCTCGCCGAGGCCCGCAGCGTCGCCCGGCTCAACCACCCCTCCGTCATCCAGATCTACAGCGTCGCCCGCCACGGCCCCCACCGCTACATCGCCATGGAGTACGTCGAGGGCGTGTCCGCCGACGTCATGGTGTCCCGCAAGGGGCCGTTCTCCGCCGAGCGCGCCACCGAGGTCATCCTCCAGCTCGCCGCCGCCCTCGAGCTCGCCCACGCCTCCGGCATCATCCACCGCGACGTCAAGCCCGGCAACATCCTGATCAAGGCCGACGGCACCGCCAAGCTCGGCGACTTCGGCATGGCGGTGTCGACCCAGCGCGCCCCCCGCCACGAGGTCCGCGCCGGCACGCCCCACTACTTCGCCCCCGAGATCTGGCGCGGCGAGCCCGCCACCGTCGCCACCGATCTCTACGCGCTCGGCGCCACCTACTACTACCTGTTGACCGGCCGACCGCCGCTCGACGGCTCGACGATCGCGGGGCTCAGCGCGGCGCACCAGCGCCAGGAGGTCGTGGCCCCGCCCGAGCTCGCCGCCGACGTCGCCGCCGCGTGCATGCGCGTGGTCCGCCGCTGCATGGCCAAGTCGCCCGCCGAGCGCTTCGACTCCGCCCGCGCGGTCGCCTGGGAGACGCGCGGCGTGCTCCGCGAGCTCGAGTCGCCCGGCTTGATCGCGCCCGCCGAGCCGGCGCGGCGGCGGTCCGACACCACGCCGCCGCCGGCGCTGCGCGCGCCCGACGCCGCGTGGCTGGCCCGCGGGTTCGACTTCGAGCCGTTCACCGAGCTCGATCCGAGCGAGCCGCCCTACCGCGGCGCTCCGTTCGACGGCCTGCGCCGCGAGCTCGGCGCACGGATCGCAGCCTCGGGCTCCACCGTGATCATCGCCGGTGCTCCGGGCAGCGGCCGCACCGTGCTCGCCCGCTCGGTGCTCGCCGCCAACTCCGGGCGCGGTGCCTACATCGACGTCGGCCACGCGGCGCGGCCCGGCAGCGTGATCCAGCGCGTCGCGCGCGCGTTCGGCGCCGTCGCCAGCCCGGCGAGCAGCAGCAGCCCCGAGCTCGAGGGCCTGCTCGAGGCGCTGGCCTCGGCGTCGCCGTTCGCCGGCGCGCCGCTGATCGTCGTCGACGGCGTCGTCGCCGGCACGCGAGCCGCCGCCGACGTCTCGGTCCTCGCCCGCGCCGCGCGCAGCACGCGCTACTTCAGCGTGCTGGTCGTCGGCCCCGGCGAGCTGTCGACCGAGCTCGGCGGCTCGATCCCGGCGAACGCGGTGGTCACCCTCCCGGCGCTGACCCCGCTGCAGATCAGCCAGTACCTCGACGCCTGGTTGCGCGCGACCCGGCCGCAGTGCTCGCAGCCGCTGGTCATCACGATCGACGCCGCGCTGATCGCCGGCCACCGCGCCAACGGCAACCTCGACCAGCTCAACGCGCTCGCCCGCCAGATGATCGAGCGCGGCGGTCCGGTGATCACGTCGTGGGACGCGTGGAACGCCAGCGACGACCGCCACACCAACGGTGTCGCCGAGCCGCCGGTGCGGCCGACCGCGTGGCCGACGCCCGAGGTCCTGCAGCTGATCAACCACTGCCGCCTCGCCGCCGGGCTCGCCGAGCGCTGCCCACCCGACTGAGCGATCCCACGGGGGCTTTGCCCCCGCCCAACCCAGGTCGCGCGGCGCAGATCCTGCGCGATCGATTGCGCTGCGACTGTACTCATCGAACCTGCGCGGCGAAACCAGGCCCCGCGTTGAAACGGGGCTGTTCGACCGCGCGGGGCGGTCGATTCGCTGCACAGGCCATGTCCAACCTCGCGCAGATTGCCAGGACCCAGATCGCGAAATTCCCCGAGGTGACCGCGCTGGTGCTCACCGACGACGCCGGCTCGCTGCTCGAAGCGACCGGCGAGATCGACGCCGAGGCGCTCGGCGCCGTGCACGTCGTGGCGACCCAGGCGATCGCCCGGTGCGGCAACACGCTCGGCCTCGGGCCACTGCAGCGAGTCACGATCGGCGCGCCACGCCGCGCGTGCGTGATCGCGATCTGCGACCAGGAAGTCCTCGGGGTCTACATCGACCCCACCAAACCGATCGGAGCGTTCGAGAAGAAGCTCGACACGGCGCTGCGGCGCTAGAGGAGTGAAGTTGTATGCTGGAACCGATTCTCCACAGCCTGCGTGAGGTCGACGGGGTGCAGGGCACGATGGTCGTCGACCCCACCGCGGCGATCATCGCGCACAACGCGCACACGATCTACGACCTGCCCGTACTGCAGCAGGTCGCGCGCGCGGTGGTGAGCGCGGCCGACGCGGTGCAGCTGATCCAGGAAGACTGGGAGGTGCTGACCTCACACTTCGGCGAGGGCAAGCTGCTGCTGCGCAAACTGCGGACCCCGGGTACCAAGCCGCGCAGCTACGTGCTCGTGGTGATCGCCAACGGCACGCTCAACGTCGCATTCCTCGGCGTCGCGCTGCGCGTCGCGGCCGCGAAGCTGCTCGCCGACCTCGAGAACGGCCCGCCGGCCCCGAGCACGGCGGCCCCCGCACCGGCCCCCGCAGCTCATGCGCAGAGCGTCACCACCAGCCGGCCGGCGGCCGCCGAGCCCGCCCGGACCGAGCTGGCCCGGACCGGCATCAGCTGGTCGGGGCTCGGCCCGAGCTCGTCGGTCGGCGGCTCGACCGCCGGCCACTCCGACATCACGGTGTCGGACGCGGCGAGCTCGGCGTTCCTGTCGGGGTGCACCCGGGCGCTCGGCAGGACCGCCGGCCCGATAGCCAAGGTGTTCGTCAAGGAGGCGGTCCGCAGGATCTGCGGCGAACGCCCGTTCTCGCGCGCCGACGGCCCGTCGCTGCTTGCCCAGCTCGCCGCCGGGATCGAGGACAGCGAAGACCGCGCGACGTTCCAGCGCGCCACCCGCGCGCTCTGATCATTGGCATTCTCGAAACGAGGACACACGATGTTAGCACTCATCAAGCGCAAGCTGAGTCTCGAGGTTGCGATCTCGCTGCAGCTGATCACGTTCCCCCGATGATCGCCGCGGCGTTCCTCATGACCGCGAAGGAGAGCTCCACCCTGGAGCAGGCGCTGATGAGCTCGGCGACCGGCGCCGCGCAGAACGCGGCCAGGTCCCACGGGACGGTCCTGGAGGCCGGGGTCGATAGCGGCGCGCTCATGCCGAGCGACGTGTTCGATATCAGCTACGAGTTGATCAAAGGCTACGACTGGGGCGATGCGCCGCGGTTCCATACCCGGTACGACGATCGCGACCTCGTCCCGATCGAGGACAAGGCGCTCACCCGGTCGAGCGCGTTCTACTACGCGGTCGTGACCGACCTCAATGCCTACGTGCCCGCGCACAACACGCGGTTCTCCCAGCCGCCGACCGGCAACCTGCAGCAGGACCACGCCAACAACCGAACCAAGCAGCTGCTCGGTGACGTGCCGAGCCTGCTGGCGGCGCGCAGCGAGGCGCACTACCTGATCCAGCGCGTCCGGATGGACACCGGCGAGGTGATCTGCGACGTGTCGGTGCCGGTCGTCGTGCGCGGCAAGCACCGGGGGTGCGCGCGGGTCGGCTTCCGCCGGACGGAGTAGCGAGGCGCCGTGGCCGACGCAACGCCCTCCGCGAGCACGCTCGGCGCACTGCTGGCCGATGCGCCCGGCATGGTCGGTGCGATCCTCGGCACCCAGCGCGGTGAGCTGCGCGCGGTGATCGGCCGCGTCGCCGACGGCGATGGTGGCGCCGCCATCGCGGCCGTGCTCACCCGCGAGCTCGCGGCGATCGGCGCGCTGCTCGGGATCGGCGAGCTCGCCGTGGCGTCGCTCAAGGCGCCGAGCGCAAGCCGGCTGTTCGCCTGCCAGGGGGACGCGGTGCTCGCGATCGAGGTCGACGCGAAGCGCCCGCTCGGCCTGCTGGAGACCCGGCTGCGCACCACCGCGTGGGTACCGGCGGACCACGAGCTGGACCCGGCGCTGTCCCGGGCACCGACCCCGGAGATCAAGCTCCCTGCGAACGGCAGCACCCTGCCGCCGCCCGCCGCCCCGCCGGCGATGGCGCCGGCGGTCACCGTGCCCCGCCCTGGGCGGCGCATGACCGGTGGACAGCGGCGCTCGGCGACCGCTGGCTCGACCCGGCCGGCGCCGTCGACCACCAGCACGCTGATCCGCGCCGTGGCATCGGGTGCAGCCTCGACCCGGCCGACGGTGTCTCCGGTCCCGTCGGCACCGGCGAGCGCGAGCCAGGCGATCCCGGCCGGCGGCCAGGTGTTCGCCGGTGATCTGCAGGAGCTCTGCCTGCCCGATCTGCTGGAGTTCCTGCGCAACAGTCACCGCACCGGCCTGCTGGTGTGCACGAGTCCGGCCGGGACCGGCACGATCCAGCTGTCGCGCGGCATGATCTTCGCCGCCGATTCGCCCAACGCGCTCGACCTGCGCGAGCACTTCATGGCGCGCGGCGATCTCACGGCCGAGCAGCGCCGTCTGCTCGCAGCGCTGCCGGTCGAATGCTTCGGCGAGACGATGATCGTCGACGAGCTTGCGTCGCGCGACCTGGTACCGCGCGACGAAGTGGAGCGAGCGCGGGTCGCTCGCATCTACAGCGCGTTCCGCGAGATGATGGGCTGGACGTCCGGCCGGTTCTCGTTCGACCCGACCGTGCCGGCCGCCGGCAACTCCACCCCTGCGCTCAGCTCGCACAGCATCCTGATGCAGATCTACCAGGAGCAAGACGAACACGGCCCGTGACCGACGACCCGAACCTGACCGGCGCCAAGCTCGGCAACTACCGGCTGGAGCGGATCCTCGGCCGCGGCAGCATGGGCGTGGTCTACCTCGCGACCAACGAGGCCCTGCTGCGCCCCACCGCGGTCAAGGTCCTGACCTGGTCCCCCGCCGAGCACGACCCCGAGGCGTGGTTCCTCGCCGAGGCCCGCAGCGTCGCCCGGCTCAACCACCCCTCCGTCATCCAGATCTACAGCGTCGCCCGCCACGGCCCCCACCGCTACA
>JBGQCL010000578.1:0-7217 GCA_041495365.1 Kofleriaceae bacterium
CCGGACGCCGGACATGCCGCTGTACACGCTGCGCAACAAGACCACGGGCGAGACCGTCAAGGTGACCGACCCGGGCCGCGCGCTGATCGACGGCAAGTGGAGCCACATCGGCCGGTTCAAGGGCCCGATGCTGCGCAACCTGGCGCCGCGCGCCCCGTACTTCCACAACGGCTTCGCCAAGGACCTCTGGGCGGTGGTGAACTTCTACAACGACCGCTTCCACATCAACCTGAGCAAGCAGGAGAAGTCGGACCTGGTCGCGTTCCTCGGCTCGCTCTGAAACGCTTTCCTCCGCAACCCCCGAGAGCCGGCGTTCCCCCCGCCGGCTCTCACCTTTTTCGGCCTCGTCTCCGCCGGCCGCGGTCAGATCAGCCGTGCCTTGCCGGTCGAGAGCTTCGCCAGATCGACGAGGTAGCGCTGCTCATCTGCATCGAGAGCCGGCGATGCCAGCGCGCGTCCCAGCGCCGCGACCTGGCGCGGATCGCGCAGCGCGCACAGGATGCCGTCGATCTCCGGAGACGACAGCGCGAAGCGATAGTAGTCGGTCGGCCTGGGGCGCCAGAGCTCGGGACCCAGCCCCAGCGCGCGCAGCTCGCTCGGCTTGCGATAGCCGGCCATGCTCTTGAAGTTGAAGATCCGGACCGGAGACGGCTGCAGCGCAGGAAACAGATCACTCAGAGCGCCCGGGTGGGCCGGGTTGTAGCGAACGAATGCGAGGTCGATCTGCGCGTCGTTGATCGCGCGCAATGCCATCAGGCGATCGTGAAAGCTCGTGCCGATCGCGCGTGCGCCGAATTCGCCCCTGTCGACGTACTCGCGATACCGTTCACGGCGCGCCGGGAAGTCGTGGCCATCGGCACCGCCGATCACGATCATGTCGATCCTTCCGAGCCGGGGCACCGCCTCCAGAACCTCCTGGAACGGCCCGCGGGCGAACTCGGGCTGCGCGACGTACGAGGCCACCGCCACGACGATCTGCTCGCGCACGCGGCGGTTGCGCCGCAGCAGTTCGGCCAGCCCCCGGCGAGTCCCCTCGTAGATCGGCCAGTGCAGGTCACCGGTGATGAAGAAGAAGTTGTTTCCGGCATCGAACGCCGCCGTGATGGTGTCCGGATCCCGGACCCAGCCCAGGCAGATCGGACTGGTCGAGAGGTCCGTCGCACCGATCGCGATCCGGTCCGTCGGGCGCGGCAGTGCGAGGCGCCGAGGTCCGGACGAGCGGTCCGCGTTCATGACGCTTCGCCGGGAGCCGGCCCCGCGGCCTCGAGGCGAATCGAACGTGCTCCGTCGTACGCCCGCAACATCGGGCGTCGTTCGCGCCGACCGGAACACCTGGAACACGAGCGCATGTTCCATGGACACGTAAGGGTTACGTGCACATACGTCAAGCAGGTACAGACCGGAACATCGCAGCGGAACAATCGGCTCGCCGCTGTTCCGCACGGCGGCCTCGGTGCAGGCACTTAGCGCATTTCTTGCCGGCCCAGGTCTTGCTTGAGGTGAGAAGCGCTGGGGGCCCACGCTGCCGGTCTGCACCGACCCCTGGCGAATGCCGGCGATCCGCCGGCGCGAACCGCTGTGCACTGCCGTGAGAGCCGATCGAGATACCGAGACGCACGGACGCGAGGCCGGATCGGCGAAGCACGCCGACGTCACGCGCACCAGCGACGCGACGCTGCCTCCCGGAGACGCAACACCGCACGAGGCCGCGGCGGCATCGCGGCTGCGCGACCCGCGTCGCTATCGCATCGTCGGTGAGCACGGTCGTGGAGGCCTCGGCAAGGTGTCCCGGGCCCACGACATCGACCTCGGCCGCGACGTCGCGATCAAGGAGCTGATCTCGCGCGGCCATCTCGGCGAGGTCCGCTTCCTGCGCGAGGCGCTGATCACCGCGCGCCTCGAGCACCCGGGGATCGTCCCGGTCCACGAGGCCGGGCGCTGGCCCGACGGGACGCCGTTTTATGCGATGAAGCTGGTCGCGGGCCGCTCGTTGCGCGAGCTGCTCGCCGAGCGCACCACGGTCGACGAGCGGATCGGCCTGCTGCACCATGTCATCGCGGTCGCCGACGCGATCGCCTACGCGCACGGCCGGAGCATCATCCACCGCGACCTCAAGCCGTCCAACGTCATCGTCGGCGACTTCGGCGAGACCGTCGTGATCGACTGGGGGCTGGCCAAGGACCTCAGCGCGGCCGAGGAGCCGGCGGTCGAAGGCGGACCGTTCCGCGCCGCGGCCGCCGACGGCCTCACGGCCGCCGGTGCGGTGCTCGGCACGCCGGCCTACATGGCGCCCGAGCAAGCACGCGGCGAACCGGTCGACCAGCGCGCCGACGTGTTCGCCATCGGCGCCATGCTCTGGGAGCTGTGCTCGCTCGAGAAGCTCTCGCCGGAGCGCACCGCGCAGCGCCGCCGCGCGCTTCGCGGGGCGCGGATCGACGCCGACCTCGTCACCATCATCGACAAGGCGCAGGACCCGGAGCCGTCGCGGCGCTACCTCGATGCCGGCGCGCTCGCCGCGGACCTCAAGGCGTTCAAGGCGGGCGCCCGGATCGCCGCGCGCCGCTACTCGCCGCTGGCGATGGTCGCGCACTGGACCCGGCGGCATCGAGCGCTCGCGGTCTCGATCTCGGCGCTGCTCGTGGTCGCGCTGTCCGCGAGCATCGCGTACGTGCACAGCATCGCCGCGGAGGAGTTGCGTGCCGTCCGCTCGGAGCAACGCGCGCAGCGCGCCCAGAACGCCGCCGAGGCATCGCTCGATGCGCTCACGCTCAAGCATGCCGAGCTGCTGCTGGGCAGCGATCCTTCGGCCGCGCTGGATACGGTCGTGACGTACCGCGGCAGCGACGCCGACCGCGCGCGCCAGCTACGCGCAGAAGCGCTGGGCCGCGGCGCCGCGCGGCTGCGCGCCACACCGCACACCGATGCCGTCCACTGGATCCATGGCAACGCCGATGGCTCGGTCATCTCGTTCAGCGTCGACGGAACGATCGCGAGGACGTCGCCCGACGGTACCTCCGCGATCCTGGCAAGGGATGTCGTTCACCGCGGCGCCCTCGCCTACTCCGGTCCTCGCCAGCTGCTGGGATATGCTTGCGATCCCGCCGATGTCTGCATGCTCGATGTGGTGGGTGGCCGCCACTACCGGGTCGCGCACGAGCCCGGCGGCGTGCAGCTCGACGGCGTGGACTTCTCGCCCGACGGCAGCGCGATCGCTTCGATCTCGCTGACCGGCGAGCTGCGCGTGTACGACATCGCCGACCCGGAGCACGCCTTCGAGCGGACCCACATCAGCACCGGCGACGGCGTCGCGCTGCTGTACGTCGCCGCGGACACCATCGCCGTCGGCGTCGACGGCAGCCTCAAGGTCGTTCACCTGAACGGGCGAACCCAGGAATACCGGGATCCCGACGGCACGCACTGGGACGTCGACACCCGGCGGCGGCGCGTCGCGTTCGCGACCACGCGCGGGGAGGGAATGGTGGCAGAGACCGACGATCTGCGGATCGCTGCGCGCGCCATGCTCTGCCACGGCGAGATCAGCGGGTTGCGGTTCGTGCCGGACCGCAACGCCGTGGCGTACATCTGTGGCGAGGGCACGGTGGGGATCTGGGACCTCGCGACTGGCAAGACCACGCCGCGCGCGCACGTCGATGGCCACGCCCACATGATCGAGGTCGGCGACCGGGGAGACTACCTGGCGATCAGCAGCGACAACGGTGTGCTGACCGCGGTGGATCTCGCCACGGGCCTCGTCAACTCGTTTCGCGGTCACCTCGTGCGCCTGGTCGCGATCGCTCCCCCGACCGGGGACTTTCCATTCTTCCTGTCCGGCGACGTGCGCGGACGGATCCGGTCGTGGCCGGTGCCGCCACGCGCCGCCGCGATCGCGGCGCGCGGCGAGACCCGCTATCGATCGGCAGCGTTCAGCGCTGCGGCGGGCGCGGTCATCGCGATCCCGCTGGGGCCCCTGATCGCGACGTATTCACCGGTCGGCGGCCTGAACCGCGTCACCCCCCACGACGACCATGCTGTCTCCCTCGAGTTCGCCGGTGATGGAGCCAGCTTCGTGGCCTACGGGGCGACCGAGATGGTGGAGATCTGGGCGGCGCGCTCGATGTCGCGCGGGCGGGTGATCGACACGCACCATGGCTCGGTGACCCACAGCGCGTTCGTCGCCGGGACGGGCGACGTCGTCACCTCGGGTCGCGACGGGCGGCTCGTGCGCTGGAGCCGCGATGGCCAGTCCACCCTGATCGCCGCGTTCCACGCGCCGATCGCGAACTTCGCGCTCGCGGCGACCGGCGAGGCGGTCGTTGCAACCGCGGATGGCGCGCTGTGGCGGGCTCGAGACGGCGCGGGCGCCCGGCCGCTCAGAGCGGGCGGCAGCGCGATCACCGCCCTGCGCGCATCTCCCGACGCCGTGACGGTGTTCGCCGGCCATGCGAACGGCGACCTCATCGCGATCGATACCCGATCGTGGCGCGACACGCAGATCCTGCATGCGGACAGCGGGATCCGTCAGATCGTCTTCTCGAATCAGGGCGAGCGTATCGCGAGCGCCGATGCCGGCGGTGTCATCCACATCGGAGCCCATGCGGGCACCGGCTGGAGCCCTGCCACGGTCGCCTGGAAGCAGCTTCGCGCTCCGGCGAGCGATGTAGCGTTCACCTCCGACGGCCTGCTGATCGCTGCCTGCGCCGGGGGCGTCGTGTGGCTGTATTCACCGACTGCCGAGACGTGGCTGTATCTGCCGCTCGAGACCGTGGATCTGACGCATGTGGCAGCGAGCGCAGACGGGACGTATGCCGTGGTCTTCGACGACGAGGGCCGCCTGATATCGATCGATCTCGACGCAGTCCGTCGCATGATGGATCGTAATGACTCTGGTAAATGAAAGGGACTGTTGTCATCATGCAAAAGTCCTCGCCGCATCACCGCCGCCGGGAGCGATCGATCCCGACGTCGTGGCCTGGGAGCACGAAGGCTACGGCGACACCACGATCCGCACCGCCTACGCGAGCAAGCGCCGGCATCGCGATCGCGTCGTCGCCGAGTCCGGTCGCGTGAGGGGGGCGCTGTGGCAGGCGGTCGACGCCGCGCCGCTCCGCGGTGCGCGCGTCCGCCTGCGCGGCCAGATCCGCGGCGCGAACCGGGGCGCAGGCAGGCTGTGGTTGCGGATCGATCGCGGCGACAGCCGGGTCCTGAACGACAGCATGCGCGAGCATCCGGTCAACAGCGCGACCTGGAAGCCGGCGGAGATCATCGCCAGCGTGGACCCCGAGGCGACGCGGATCGCGTTCGGGACCCTGATGACCGGAACCGGTGTCACGTGGTACGACGATCTCGAGCTGTCGGTGCAGGACGTCGACGGCCAGTGGCGCGCGATCGCGATCCAGGATCCCGGGTTCGAATCGGGGCGCCTGCTCTCCGGCTGGGCAGGGGGGATGGGCGAGTCCTCGTCCAATCCGCTCGCGGGCTGGAACGTCCGGCTGGACGATGTCGGCCCGGCCTCGGGACACCGGGCGCTGCGCGTCGAGCCGGCGACCACGGTGCTGACCGAGGAGCTGTTCGACGGGGCACCGGCGCCGGGCGAGACGGTCGACCTCGACCTCGGCCAGGGGCTCCGAGCACGCGTCCCGCTGGCGCTGTACTCGAAGGACGGGCACACGATCGGCGACGACCCGGGCGCGGCGAGACGACTGCAGGCCGAACCATCGCCCGCATCGCCGTCCGGGTTCGACAGGGGGTGCGCGGTCGCCGACGTGATCGTGGTGTGGAACGTGCTCCAGCACTTCTGGCCCTACTGGGACGTCGTCCGCACCGACTGGAATGCGGAGCTGGACGTCGCCCTGGCCGACGCGCTCGATGACGCGAGCGTCGACGATCACGTCGCGACACTTCAGCGGCTGAGCGCGGCGGCACCCGACGGCCACGCCGAGTCGATCTGCGCGAGCGCTCGACCGCGCGCCTATCCGCCGTTCGCGATCGACGCGATCGAGAACCAGCTGGTCGTCACGTCGACGGCGACCGGCGCGATCGCGGTCGGCGATGTCATCGTGGCGATCGACGGTCGGCCGGCCGGTGACCTGCTCGCCGCCGAGGCGGCGCTCCAGAGCGGTTCCCCACAGTACCGGATCGTCGCCGCGCTGCAGGAGGTGGGCGCCGGGCCCGCTGGATCTGCGGCTGCGGTCCGTGTTCGACGCGGCGGCGCGGAGATCGACGTCGCCGTCCCGCGCGACACGAAGCTCGCACCGAAGTTCACCCGGAGCCCGATCGAGCGGTTGAGCGACGGCGTCTACTACGTGGACCTTGGACGGGCGGGCCTGAAGGAGATCACGGCGATCCTCGATCGCCTCGCGGCCGCACCGGGCGTCGTGTTCGACCTCCGCGACTACCCGAACGGCAACGACGATATCCTGTCGTACCTGCTCACCGCGCCTGCCGACTTCACCGAAGGCATGTCCGTCCCGCGCGTGATCCGTCCCGATCACCGGGCCGGCTCGATCGCATCCTGGAGGACCTTCCACGCCGAGGTCCCCGTCCTGACACCGCACATCGCCGGGCGCGTCGCCTTCCTCACGGGGCCCCGGGCGATCAGCTACGCGGAGTCGGTGATGTCCATCGTCGAGCATTACCATCTCGGCGAGATCGTCGGAGCGCCGACCGCGGGTACGAACGGCAACATCGCCGAGATCACGACGCCGACCGGTTGCCACACACTCTTCACCGCCATGCGCGTCGTCAAGCGCGATGGTAGGCAGCATCACCTGGTCGGCGTCCAGCCCACCATCCCGGCGTCGCAGACGATCGCCGGGGTGATCGCCGGGCGCGACGATGTGCTCGAGAAGGCGCTCCGGTACGTCCGCACCGGCGCGAAGTGAACGCCGGCGTCCGAGCCGTCGTGCCTGGTGCGCCCGGGTACGTGCACGGGGGCCTCACGGACCGGGGATCACGCGCGCGTCTTCTCGCGCCGACATCGATCCTGGACCTTCCGAGGTGCACCCTGACACGCCGCTGGTACCGGGGAGGACCACGGGATCTTCTAGTAGTTGTAGCTACTTGAGTGGCGAAGAACCTGGCCCGCCGCGTGCTTAATGGGTTCGGCATGAAGACGCTCGCTGTGGTTGCTCTCGGGGTGCTCTGGACCGCCGGCTGTACGGACAGCGGCGACGGGAGCGATGCGAGCGACCTCGACACCCAGGCGCCGGTCGCCGACA
>JBGQCL010000579.1:0-7174 GCA_041495365.1 Kofleriaceae bacterium
CGTCGAGGTCCCGGTCGACGACCGGGTCGGCGAGGAGAACCAGGGCTGGACCTACGCCAAGTACCTGCTCGGCCACGAGCGCACCGGCAACGCCGGCGTCGGCAACTGCAAGCGCTGGCTCAAGATGCTCAAGCACATCGCGACCGAGCAGAAGGCCGGCGGCCGGCGGCTGATCGACGACCCGAGGTTCCGCGATCGGATCGCGCAGGTCGAGATCGAGCTGATGGCGCTCGAGGTCACCATGATGCGCGTGATCGCGATGGAGCTCGCCAAGCGCGCGCCCGGCCCCGAGGCCTCGATCCTCAAGGTCCAGGGCTCCGAGATCCAGCAGACGCTGACCGAGCTGATGATGCACGCGCTCGGCCCGCAGGCGCTGCCCTACCAGCCGGCGGCGCTCGACGTCGGCCACGCCGGGCCGCTGGCGGGGCCGGACTACGCGGTGCCGGTCACCGGCCGCTACCTCAACCACCGCAAGGCCTCGATCTACGCCGGCTCCAACGAGATCCAGCGCAACATCATCGCCAAGCACCTGCTCGGGCTGTAGAGGACGTCATGAACTTCGACTTCAGCGAGGAACAGAGCCAGCTGCGCGAGGCGCTCGGCCGCCTGCTCGACCGCGGCCATGCGTTCGACAGGCGCAAGCAGATCATCGCGTCCGACGCCGGCTGGAGCCGCGAGCTGTGGCGGCAGCTCGCCGAGCTCGGCGCGCTGTCGATCGCCTTGCCCGAGCCGCACGGCGGCGCCGGTGGCGGCGCGGTGGACACCCTGGTCGTCATGGAGGCGCTCGGCCGCCGGCTCGTGGTCGAGCCCTACGTCCCCGCGATCGTCCTCGGCGCCGGCCTGGTCGCCCGGGCGGGGTCCGACGCCCAGCGCGCGCGGCTGCTGCCGCGGGTCGGCTCCGGCGAGCACCTGCTCGCGCTCGCCCACGACGAGCCCGACAGCCGCTACGAGCTCGCCCGCGTCACCACCCGGGCGCGCCCGGAGGGTGGAGCCGGCGGCGGCTTCGTGCTCGACGGCCACAAGACGGTCGTGCTCGGCGGCGGTGCCGCCGACACCCTGATCGTCTCGGCGCGCACCGCCGGCGAGCCGGGCGATCCCGACGGCGTCTCGCTGTTCCTGGTCGACGCCGGCGCCCCCGGCGTGTCCCGCGTCGGCTACCAGACCCAGGACAACCACCGCGCGGCCGACGTCACCCTCACCGGCGCCCGGGTCGGCGGCGATGCGCTGCTCGGCCCGGCCGGCGGCGGCGCCGCGCTGGTCGAGCACGCGATCGAGCACGGCATCGCCGCGGTGTGCGCCGAGTCGCTCGGCGTGATGGCGATGCTCGTCGAGCTCACCGCGGGCTACGTCAAGACCCGCAAGCAGTTCGGCGTGCCGATCGGCTCGTTCCAGGCGCTGCAGCACCGGCTCGCCGACATGCTGATGCGGGTCGAGTCCGCGCGGTCGATGACCTATCTGCTCACGACCACGGTCGACTCCGCCGACGCCGCGACCCGCCGCCGCACCACCGCCGCCGTCAAGGCCATCGTCAGCCAGGCCGGCCGGTTCGTCGGCCAGGGCGCGATCCAGCTCCACGGCGGCATCGGCGTCATGGACGAGGCGCCGGTCAGCCACTACTTCAAGCGCATGACCGCCATCACCCTGATGTTCGGCGATGCCGACCACCACGTCGCGCGGTTCTCCGACCTGATGGAGCGCGGCGCTTGACCGCCGGCATCCGCGCCGTCCTGTTCGACTTCGGCGGCGTGATCCTGTCGAGCCCGATCGACGGCTTCCGCGCCTACGAGCGCGCGGCCGGCCTCCCCGCCGGCTTCCTCCAGCGCCTCAACTCCACCAACCCCGACGGCAACGCGTGGGCGTGCATGGAGCGCGGCGAGCTCGACGAGCCCACGTTCTGCGCCCGGTTCGAGGCCGAGGCCCGCGCCCACGGCTACACCGTCGACGCGCGCGTCGTGCTGTCCCGGCTGTCGGGCCAGATCCGCCCCGAGCTGGTCGACGTGATCCGCGCCCTGCGCGTCCGCTACCGCGTCGCCTGCCTGACCAACAACATGCCGGTCGGCCACGGCTCGGCGATGGCGCGCACCCCCGATCTCGCCGCCCAGATCGCGGACGTCATGGCGCTGTTCGCGCACGTCATCGAGTCGTGGAAGATCGGCGCGCGCAAGCCCGAGCCGCGGTTCTACGCGCGCGCCTGCGAGGTCGTCGGTGTCCCGCCGGAACACTGCGTGTTCCTCGACGACCTCGGCATCAACCTCAAGCCGGCGCGCGCGATGGGCATGACGACGATCAAGGTCGGCGACCCCGCCCAGGCGATCGCCGACCTCGAGGCTGTCCTCGACCACCCGGTGCGCTGAGGTCCCGGAACTGTCGAGGCGCACTCGCTCCGAGCTTCGGGTACAGTGGAGGCGTCGATGAGCCGTGACTTCGCGCTGTTGCTCGAGCACCTCCGGAACAGGACCGGCGAGGTCGAGCTCGACGTGCCGGCGCCGCAGGTGTCCGGCGACGCGGGCACGACGGCACGGCTGGCGCGGGCGCGGGAGGTCGCGGTCCGGCGGGGCGACCGTGTTGCGTACCTGTACAAGCTGCTGGATGGACGGCACACCGCCGGCAGCAACGGCCCTGCGCACCGCCCCGATCTGTCGACCTAGGCAGCGCCAGGATCCGATCGAGCGAGACCCCGATCGCGGCAAGGCGCCGCCGCACCGCCCGCTCATGACGCCGGGCGGGCGCGGCCAGATGCTGCAACCACGGAGCTTCAGACGAGGTTCAGCTGCGGCAGCGCCTGGAAGTGCGCGTCGCGCGAGTAGAGCGCGAGGTCATGCTCCAGGACGATCGCGGCGATCCACAGGCCGCTGGTCGGGATCGGCGTGCCCTGCGCCCGCAGCTGGCGGTACAGCGCCGCGTAGCTGCGGGTGGTGGCGTCGGTCGTGTGGAGGATCTCGACGGCGGGCTGGGCCAGGAAGCGATGCAGCACGCGCTCGTTGGCGCGACCCTTGGTCCCCGCGGCAAACCCGGCCCGGAGCTCCGCGAGCACGACGAACGGCACGAAGATCGCTTCTGCGGTCTCCAGCCGCTCGACCACGTCGCGCTTTCCATCGCACAGATCGCGGTAGCGGTTGGTGTCGATCGCGAGCCTCATCGCCACAGGGCCGGATCGATCGTGCGCTGGTCATCGAGCGCGCGGTCGACCTCGCGGTCTCGCACCCAGCTGCCGGCGATCTCGCCGAGGTCGCGGCGGCGGACCGGGTGGCCCTCCAGGTCGAGCCCGCGTTCGAGCGCCTCGATCGCGACCTCGTTGAGGCTCTTGCGCTCGCGGGTCGAGCGCTGGCGCAGCGCGCGGTCGACATGCGCGGGGATGCTGCGGATCGTGTACTGCATGCAGAGACTGTAGGCTGTGCATGCACAGGGCGCAAGCGAAAGCACCGGGCGGAATTCTGCGTCGTAGAGCGCAGTGCCACCAACGAGCGCGGCGCCGCCACGCGGTCACGGTGAAGCCGCGGTTGCGCAGGATGGTGCGCAGGCTGGTGTGGTCAGCGCGGCTCGCGTCAGAATTGGAAGAACAGCAGCCGGTTGCTGCCGGCGCAAGTCTTGAGCTTGGTCTCCGTCACGCCGCCCTCGATCGCGAGCACGCACTCGACCATGCGCGCATAGCTCGGATCGAGCGCGCTCTCCGCGCGACATGTCTCGATGAACGTCGCGTCGGGGTTCGGCATGAGCCGCGCGGCCAGTCGCTCGCACGCATCCGGCGACTTCGAGCAACCCGCGAACGCGAACGCGAGGATCGCCAGCCAGCCGAGCAGGAACGATACGACCTTGGGCGCCATCTCACGCCTTGGCTGGCAGGCGGGTGACCTCATATGTAGAGCCACCTCGCCCAGTGATCGGCGAACTCGCCTCGTTACTGATGTAGATACGCCACCCGAGGTTCGGAAACCCACCTCCGCGAGACGGCGGGTCATCTCCGACGATTTGAGCAGCTTCCTGGAATTCGCTTCTTCGTTGCTGAGCTGGTAACGCATCGCGGCCTTGCTCATAGTCGCGTTATCTGGCACGTTGATCCGCTACGTCCCGTAATTGGCGAGCTGCTTTCTCGATGATTGACGATGATCATGCCGGGCGTAGCGGCGTCACAGCGTACTCCGACCCGGATTTTCCAGCTGGCGACAACGCCTCGTGGCTGATATAAATGCGCCATCCTAGATTTGGAAACGCAATAACTTCATACTCTCCCTCATTATCATATTTCCATCCTAGTAGCGCAGCGATCTCGCCGATATAGCTATATGGATCCGAGTTCTCCATGTAAAAATAGACCGGCAGGAAGATCGCTTGACCATGTTGAATGGCGCTAAACATGGACAACAGCCACGGTGGCTTGTCTTCGACGCCGAACTCGGCCGCAAGCTCGCGCAACTCTATGATACGCTCAGGCGGGAGCAGTAAGCCGGTTTCTCGCTGCTGAATGTCCACAAGGATATCCGTCAACATCGTGCATTCTCCATCAGGCGATCGGATACATGGTGTACAAGATATAGTCGGTTCCGGCAGGGTTCAACTTCCAGATGGCTTGCACCCGATGCGACATCGTCTCGACGACGTGACCGCCAAGGTAGGGTGGAGGCGGAACTCCTAGTGGGTCAAGACTATAGGAGAAGCCTGCACCTTGGACGTCAAATTCCACTTCGACCTGCCTCTTGAGTCGGCCATTCGATCTCAACATGTTGTCGTAGAGCTCGCGCTCGGCTGCCTTTGCTGCCTCGACTTGAGCTGCGTCGGATGCGAACTTGCCCGCTTGTTTCGGTGGCACTGCCGTTGCGGAACCATCGGGGGCGATCCCGGTGCGAAGCCGCGTCTCCTGTTGCGCCGCCGTGGTGTGTGCCCCGTGCTTCGCGAACGAGTGTCCTCCCCCCGCGTCGAGCGATGAAGCGCTGGCGTGTGCCTCGGCCCACTTCTGCGGCGTCATGTTGCCGAGGACGCGAATGTCCTCGGTGCTGTGGTTCGCGAGCTCCCGCAAAGCCTTCTCGTCCATCGCCTCGAAGTCGCGCAAGGCGATCGTGTCGATGCCCGAGAGCTTGGCAAGATCGGCCGGAGGAATCGAGCCGAACCTGCGAAGCACCGCATCATCGAAGAACGCGAACGAGCGCAGGGTCTCGACATCGAGCGCCGCGAAGCTGCGCAGCATCGGCGCATCGAGCCCCGCGAACTTCGCGAACGCCGGATCCGACAGCGCTCCGAATCGCCCGATCCCGGCGGCGTCGAGGCTGGCGAACTTCGTGAACACGTCGTCAGCGAGCGCGGCGTAGCGCGCGAGGGCTGCGTCTGGGAGCCCAGCAAACGCCACGACCTGGTCACCGGACAATGCGAGGAGCCGCCTCAACTGTGGCTCGGCCATCTTCGACAGGCGGTCGATCTGGGCAGGGGGCAGCCCGTGGTCGAGCAACTGGCGTAGCGCGGCACCGTCGAGCTTGGCGCTCAGCTGCTCGATCGTCGCCGGATCGACACCGCGCTCCAGCAGCTTGTCGAGGAGCTCGGGGTCCTTCGCTTGATTCGAGAGCGCCTCGGCCCGCGCCCACGCCTCCTTGGCCTTCACGAGCTCCTCCGGCGACATCTCCCCGAGCTGTGCCTCGATCCGAGCCTTCTTGAGCTGCTCGATGAAGACCTCGAGCGAGTGCACACCCTCGCGGATCTTGGCGATGGCCATCTTCACGAGCCCCCGGAACACCGTGGGGTCGGTGAACGGCCCCAGGGCGCCCCGTGCGCCGCTCGCCGCGATCTTGAGGTCCGCCTTGAACTGGTCCTTCGCCGCGGCGTAGCTCGTTCGCGCCGCGGCGGCCTTGTTCGCCGCGGCAGCGAGCTTCTCGTCGATCTCCTTCGCCGCCTTCAGCTTCTTCACCGCGGTGGTGAAGTCGATCAGCTTGCCATCGGCCTCCCCCAACGCGCTCGCCTCCCCCAACGTCCTCGCCGCGGGAGCGAGCTTGCCGACGACGCTCACAGCGGACGCCATGTCCGCGCCAGCACCCACGACGGCGAGCACGAGCCAGAGCACCGAGGGATCGTTCGCGAAACCCGCCTCGGCGATCGCGTGGTCCTCCGTGTACTGCTTGTACTCGTCGTACGCCATGTACGTGCTGATCCCGGCTGCGCCGATCGACGCGCCAGCGGCGAGCACGGCCGGCGTGGCCGTGCCCAGCGAGACGACGGTGAGCGCGACCGTCACGAGCGCGACGACGATGCCCGTCACGATCTTCGCGATCGCGTCGCTGTGCATCTTGTCCTGGAGGATCTGGTCGTGGATGGAGCCCTGTTGGATGCCGAGCTGCGCGTAGAACCTGGGCATCAGCTTTTCCATCTTGTAGACGAGCTCGTGCTTGCCCTCGAGCTGCCCGCGGGCCTCCCCGACCGCGGCCTGACGATGCGCGATGTGCGCCTGCAGCACGCCGGCGAGCTCGGTCTCGCTGGCCTGCGCGAGCGCCACCTTGTCGAGCCGCTTGTCGGCAGGAAGCTCGTCCTCGGCGAAGATCGGGTACTCCTTCGAGAGGTCCTTGATCTGTGCCTCGGCGTTGGTCTGCGCGGCCTCCGCCTTCTGTCTGGCTTCCACCCGCTCGCGTGTGGGAGGTTTCTCGGGGATGCCGCCGTTGCCGGGCAGCCTGCGCACCTCGGCGTCGCGCGTGTGCTCCGCCTTCCACACCTCGGCCGATTCGATCTTCGAGTTCTTGTCGAACTCCTGGTATTGCGCGCGGAACCCGCCAAGCTTGCCATGGAGCGTCTTGACGACCTCGGGATCCTGGTACCGCTGCGATTCCTTGTGCAGCTTGCCGGCGTACTTCGCGAGGATGTCGAGCGTGATCACCGCGGCGCCGTCCTCGAACACCTGCTCGTACTTCGCGATGTACGACGTGAACTCGCCGATCGAGGCGAAGCCGTTGCGGCGGAGTTGCTGCTCGAGCTGCTCGCGCGCGTCGGGTGCCACGGCCTCCGCGGGCGTGGAACGATAGGCGCGATAGAGCTTGTACACCTCGTCGAGGCCGAGGAGCTTGTTGTGCACCTCGGCGCGTTCTTGGTCCTGGTGTTCCCGCGCTGCGACGCCGCCGCGGTAGCGCTCGATCGCAGCCTCGAGCTCGTCGAGGTCCGCCCCCTGTGCGGTCACCTTGCTCGCGTAGTCGGCGGCCTGGCC
>JBGQCL010000580.1:0-7131 GCA_041495365.1 Kofleriaceae bacterium
CGTACCGGGTATCGATGGCGTCGTCCAGCGAGACGTCGCCTTCCCGGCGGCCGGCGGTGTAACCGCTCTGACCGAGGCCGCCGCGCTCGACCGACACCTGCTTGCGCGGCTGTGAGAGGTTCTCCGGGTTCGCCATGATGTGCGCCTCGGAAGCTCAGGGCTGCATGTCCGATGCCCGGACCCGCTGCGCCGAGCGCCGAGGTCGTCGAGGCGTACGGCTTGCAACGCTCCCGGAAACAAACCGGTGTACCCATGAGCAAGATTGCCTTTCTCGTAGATCAGATGTTCGAGGACTCCGAATTTCGCGTGCCGTACGACCGGCTGCGCGGCGCCGGGCACCAGATCGAGATCCTGGGCCGCAAGCCCGGCGCCCAGGTCGAGGGCTACCACCACAAGGAACGCATCGCGATCGAGAAGCCGGTGGCGCAGGCTCGGGTCGAGGACTACGACGCGCTGGTCATCCCGGGCGGCTACTCCCCCGACCATCTGCGCACCGACCGAGACGCGGTGACGTTCACCCGCACGATGGCGCAGGCGAACAAGCCGGTCGCCGCCGTGTGCCACGCCCCATCGCTGCTGATCGAGGCCGACCTGGTCTACGGCCGCCAGGTGACGTCGTGGCCCTCGATCAAGACCGACCTGATCAACGCCGGCGCGCGCTGGGTCGATCGCGAGGTCGCGATCGACGGCAACCTCATCACGTCGCGCCGCCCCGACGACCTCCCGGCGTTCAGCGATGCCATCCTCGGCCTGCTCGCCGAGGGCGTGCCGGCGCGGACCGACACGGTGCCCGGCCAGGGCCGCGCGGCATCGGCGTCTCCACCCGCGCGCTGATTCGCACCCTGCTCATCCGTTCAGCGACGAACTCGACCGCGCCGTGTCGATCCGGCGCCGGCCGCCTCGTCGCAGGATCATGACGACCCCTTGCGACCGACGGACCGTGCGCTGGGCGGGATCGCAGCTTCTCGAGCCGCACCACCAGCGCGCCGCCGTCGACCTCGACGCCGAGCCGGAGGCCGCTCTGGGCTGCGCCCCACGTCGTTGCCGCCGGCGAGCCGGCGCTCACACCGCCTCCGCATGCAACGAACGCGAGCGCCGTGAGCGCGAACATCCGGAGTGAACACTGCATATCACTTATCGAACCTCAGCGTGACGGTGTAGTTGCCGCCGTTCAACGTCGCCGCGGCCGCAGGGACCGGGACGAACGGCGAAGCCCACTTGTGATCGAGGACCAGGTCGTCGTGGGCGGCGCTGGCCGTTCCGGCGCGGTCGTGCTCGACGACCTGGACCACCAGGTCCTTGCCGAGTGGGAGCAGACTCGCCACCGCGATCACACCTCGCGTCAGCCCTGGGGGTCGCCGACGACGCGGGCCTCGGGCAGCGCGTCCGGCGCGGCGCCGGTGGACCGCCGCGGCGCGCGGCCGAACACCCCGTACAGCGCGCCGCCGACCGCGAGCACGGCGAGCACGACCAGGCTCTCGGCGAAGTGCTCCGCGAGCTGGGCGTACGCGATCCAGCCCGACAGCGCGATGAACAGGATCGGGGTGACCGGGTAGCCAAACGTTCGGTACGGCGCGCGGTGGCCGCGGCGGCGCAGCACGAACACCGCGCCGACGGTCAGCGCCGCGAGGATCGCCAGCATGAACCCGACGAACCGGATCAGCTGGCCGAGGTCGCCGAACAGGACGAACAGGATGCCGAGCCCGCCCTGCGCGACCACCGCGACGGTCGGCACGCCGCGCCGGCTGTACCGGCTGAGCGGCTCGGGCAGCGCGCGGTCGGCTGCCATTGCGGCGCAGATCCGCGGCCCCGCGATCATCATCGCGCTGACCCCGGACACCAGCGCGAGCGCGATCACCGAGGTCACCAGCGCCGCCGCCCGCGAGCCGAACAGCTGGTGCGCCGCGGCGTCGCCGACCTCGATCACCGGGCCGCCGCCCGGCACGCCGGCGAGCGTGTCGGACGGCACCGCGTAGAGGAACACGAGGTTGAGCAGCACGTACACCGCCATCACGACGCCGGTGCCGGCGAGCAGCGAGCGCGGCAGCGTTCGCTCGGGCCGCACCACCTCGCCCGCGACGTAGGCCGCCGCGTTCCAGCCCGAGTACGCGAAGCTGACGTACATCAGCGCCATCGCGAACTGCGGCGTGGTGAGGTTGGCGAGCCCGCCGTGCTGGCTGCGCAGGTTGTGCCAGTCGCCGTGGCCGAGCGCGACGGCGCACCCGATGAACCCGAAGATCAGCAGCACCTTGGCCGCGGTGAACCCGGCCTGGACCCAGCCGCCCAGCCGGGTGTCGAACCCGTGCAGCGCGGTGATCACGACGATCAGGCCGATCGCGACCGCCTCGCGCGCGCCGAGGGCGATCGTGGACAGGTGGTGGCCGCCGACCGCGAGGTTCGCGGTCAGCCAGGTCGCCGGCGCGTCGAGCGCGGGCACCAGCCTGGCGAGGTAGGTCGCGAACGCGAGCGCCGACACCGCGATCGACGCCGAGAACCCCGCGGTCAGCGAGACCCAGCCGCTGAGGAACCCGACCGCGGGGTGGTAGGCCCGCCCGAGGTAGACGTACTCGCCGCCGGCCTCGGGCATCATCGCGCCGAGCTCCGCATAGGCCGCGGCGCCGCACAGCGCGAACACACCGCCGACGATCCACGCGATCAGGATCGTCGGCGGGTCGTGCAGGTCGCGGGCCTGCAACCCGGTGCTGGTGAACACGCCGGTGCCGATCATGTTCGCGATGACGATCGCGGAGGTGATCGAGAACCCGAGCTGGCGGCGAGGTGGCGTCACCGCCTAATCCCGGGGCAGCCCGGGCGACCCATCCCGGGGGAGCCCGGGGGCAGAGCCCCCGGGTGTGCGCATGTGGCGATCGAGGAATGCCAGCGCGTCGCGCCAGCATGCGCGCGCGGCCGGATCCCACACCAGGGCGTGGAACGCGTGGATGCCGCCGGGGTAGTAGCGCGCCTCGCACGGCACGCCGAGCCCATCGAGCGCGCGGGCCAGCCGCCGGGTGTCGTCGAGCAGCGGATCGCGGGTGCCGACCGGCGCGAAGAACGGCGGCAACGGACGGTCCCAGCCGCGCTGCACCGGGATCCCCGCGACCGACTCCTCGAGCACGCGCAGCGGATCGGCGAGCGCGGTGGCCGGCCCCGGCCCGGGCGGATGACCATGCAGGTACGACGCGCTGGTGTCGCGGATCATTCCATCGATCCAGCGCGGCAGCCGCCGGCGCTGCGAGAACCTCTCAGGCCGCGACACCTCGAGCATGGCGCAGAACGGCAGCACCGCGCGCGGCACCAGGCCGGTTTCGAACACCGCGCGCGCCCACGGCTCGTCGCGGCGCTGGCACGCGGTCAGCGCGAGCGCGGTGATCAGGTTGCCGCCGGCCGACTCGCCGGCGACCGCGATCCGCGCCGGATCGCCGCCGAGCACGCCGATCCGCGCCGCGAGCCAGCGGTACGCCGCGCAGGTGTCCTCGAGCGCCGCCGGGTAGGGGTGCTCGGGTGCGAGACGGTAGGAGATGTTGACGACCAGGTAGCCGTGGCGGGCGAACACCAGGCCCATCAGCCAGTGGGTGTCCTTCGACAGCAGGTGAAACGCGCCGCCGTGGACGTAGAACACCACCGGCCACGGCCCGGGGCGATGCATCGGCCGGTACACATCGAGCCGGTGCCAGCGCTGATCCGGGCCGTAGAAGACATCGCGGTCGACCGCGATGCCGTGGCGCGACGGCCGGGCCGCCGGATGCAGCGCCGCGAGCCCGGCCAGCCCCTGGAACGCGGTCTCGGCGGTCAGCGATCGCGCGCGGCGCCACAGCGTGTTGCGCCACGCCGGCCGCTCGGGCGGCGCCGTCGAATCAAGCCCCTCCTGTGTTGCTAGGGAAGTTCGGCTCACCGGGCTTCTTGCAAGGTTACCTTGACCATGCGGTGATGTCCTCGGTTGACGACCGCGACATCGACCTGATCCCCGACCTCGTGGCGGTCGAGCACCCGGAACAGGTCGCTCGAGCGATGGATCTCGACATCGTCGATCTTCACGATGACGTCGCCGAGCTGGATCCCGTCCTCGTCCTGGGTGGCGCCGACCAGGCCGGCCCGATCGGCGGCGCCGCCGGCGATCACGCGCGCGATCACCACGCCGTCGATGTTGTTCTGCATCGCGAGCTGGTCCGGGAACGGCGCGATCCCCAGGACCGGCCGCTTGACCTTGCCGTACTTGAGCAGCTGCGGGACGATCGAGTTGACGGTGTCGACCGGCACCGCGAAGCCGATGCCGGCGTTGGCGCCCGACGGCGAGTAGATCGCGGTGTTGATCCCGATCAGCCGGCCCGCGCTGTCGAGCAGCGGGCCGCCCGAGTTGCCCGGGTTGATCGACGCGTCGGTCTGGATCACGTCGAAGATCGAGTGCTTCGTGACGCTCTGGATCTCGCGGCCGAGCCCGGACACCACGCCGGTGGTCAGCGTCTGGTCGAGGCCGAACGGGTTGCCGATCGCGAGCACCTTCTGGCCGACCCTGAGCGTCGACGACTGGCCGAGCGGCAGCGGCAACAGCTTCTGCGGCGGCGCGTCGATGTGGAGCACCGCGATGTCCTTGTCGGGCGCGGTGCCGACGATCGTCGCCGGGTACGTGGTGTTGTCGTTGAGCGTGACCGCCGCGCGGTCGCCGAGCTGACCACGTGGAAGTTGGTGACGATGTGGCCGTCCTGGTCCCACACGAAGCCCGATCCGGTGCCCTGCGGGATCTCGGCGAGATCGAGCGTCATCCGGTCGCGCCGGGTCTGCAGGCTGGTGATGTGGACGACCGAGCGCGAGAACTTCGAGAACACGTCGATCGTCGATTGCTCGCCGGCGCCGAGCTTGTCGTCGGGCCGCTGCGCGACCGGGCGGGGCTCGAACGAGACGTAGTGCTCGGGCTGCCGCCGCTGCTGGATCACGGTGTACACCAGCGCACCGGCGACGATCAGCAGGAGGAGCGCGAGGATCTTGGTCACGCCAGACTCGCGGTGCGACGGAGGCGGCTCTCGGGTCACGGGGTAGAGGGATTGTGGCATGGCTCGGCCTTCCACGGAGGCTACCTGACCGTGGCTCGCGATATTCCCGGCGAAGCGCGGGGCGCCGCACGCGACGCAAACAACGCGCGCCGGGTCACATCCGCGTCCACCGATCGCGCCGGCCGCGGATCGCGCTTGCCCTTGGGCGGAATCAGTGGTTATGGCTGAGGTACTGCTCGGCCTCCAGCGCGGCCATGCAGCCCGAGCCCGCCGCGGTGATCGCCTGGCGGAACTTCTTGTCCTGCACGTCGCCGGCCGCGAACACCCCGGGGACCGAGGTCAGCGTGGTGCCCGGCGTGGTCAGGATGTAGCCCTGCTCGTCGGTGGCGACCTGGCCGCCGAGGAACCGGGTGTTGGGCACGTGGCCGATCGCGAAGAACAGGCCGGCCGCGGGCATCGCGCGCTCCAGGTCGGTCTTGAGATCGACCACGCGCACCGACTCGACGCTGTGGCCGCCCTCGACCACCGACACCCGGTGCGACAGCAGCATCTCGATCTTGGGGTTCTCCTTCGCGCGCTGCTGCATGATCGCCGAGGCGCGCAGCTCGTCGCGGCGGTGCACGATGTAGACCTTCGAGGCGAACTTGCTGAGGAAGCTGCCCTCCTCCATCGCCGAGTCGCCGCCGCCGACCACGAACAGCGGCTTGTTGCGGAAGCCCGGCAGCGCGCCGTCGCACACCGCGCACGCCGACACGCCCTTCTGCCACAGCTCGTGATCCCGGGTGCCCGGGATGTCGTCGCGCTTGGCGGTCGCCCCGGTCGCGAGGATCAGCGCCCTGGCCGTGCCCTCGCGCTCCTCCGTCCAGAACCGGAACGGCCGCAGCGACAGATCGACGCGATCGACGGTCTCGGTGTAGATCCGGGTGCCGAACCGCGCCGACTGCGCGCGGAACCGCTCGCACAGCTCGGGGCCCTGGATGCCCTCGGGAAAGCCCGGGAAGTTCTCGACGTCGGTCGTCGTGGTGAGCTGGCCGCCGGCGGCGATCCCGCCGGCCATGAAGCCCTCGAACAGCACCGGCGCGAGGTTGGCGCGGGCGGCGTAGATCGCGGCGGTGTGTGCAGCGGGGCCGCTGCCGATGATGACGACGTTCTCGAGCATGGTCGGTTAGGTCTAGCAAGCGATCCGCCCCCGTTTCAACGCCGTCCGGCGCTTGTCGCAGCGCCGCGAGGCGTGGATCCTTGCCCCGTATGCAGCTTGCCAGCCTCGCGCAACTGGAGCGGTGCCACCGGCGTCACGACGAGGTGATGACCAGGCTCCTCGACGCCGCGCGGCGATTTGCGGCGGGGCGCCCGGAGGCCGGCGACCTCGACGCCGTGCACGAGGCCGTCGCCTACTTCGGGCGCGCGGTCACCCGGCACTTCGTCGACGAGGAAGGCTCGGTGTTCCCGCGGCTGTCGACCCGCCGCCCCGAGCTCGCCGCGGCGCTCGCCGAGCTGTCCGCCGAGCACCCGGCGCAGATCGCGATGCAGGCCGAGGTCGCCGCGGCCGCGCGCGATCTCGACGACGAAGCGCGCCCCGCCGCCGGCAAGACCTTGCTCGACGCCGCGACCCGGCTCGCCGAGGCCCACCGCAGCCACGTCGGCCGCGAGGACGAGCTGTTCGCCGCCGCGCACGAGGCGCTCACCGCCGAGGACGACGCCGAGATCGTCGCCGAGATGGAGATGCGCCGCGATCGCGAGGAGGGCGGCGGTGGCCATCGCCGCCGTGGCGGCGGTGGTGGCGGAGGCGGTGGCGGAGGCAGAGGCGGCGGTGGTGGAGGTGGCGGCGGCGGTGGTGGTGGAGGCGGGGGCGGTGGTGGTGGAGGCGGGGGCGGCGGTCGAGGCCGGATGGCGCGGGAGGCCGCCGCCAGGAAGGCGAAACCGACCGGCGGCCCTCCGGCCGCGGCGAAGCGCGCCACCGCACGCGCGGCCGGCAGCCCTGCCCCGACTCCGCAGCGCGCCGGCAAGCTCGTCAGCCCCACCGCCGCGGCCAAGCAAGCCACCGCCCGGCCCGCCAGCCCCACCGCCGCGGCCAAGCAAGCCACCGCCCGGCCCGCCAGCCCCACCGCCGCGGCCAAGCAAGCCACCGCCCGGCCCGCCAAGC
>JBGQCL010000581.1:0-7108 GCA_041495365.1 Kofleriaceae bacterium
CCGGCGTACGAAGCCCGCCTGCAGGCAGCGACACCCGCGGCAGTCGACCGTTATCTCCAGCGCTTGCTGGTCGCTGATTCGCTCGCCGCGGTGTTCGAGGACTGACCACCGCCGATCGCAGGGGTTGACTGCGCGGCGCTCACGGCAGCGCGGGCGGGGTGTGCGGCAGCTCGCCGCTGGCGAGGGTGCGCTGGATCCGGCCGGCGAGGGCGCGGGCGGACGGCGCCGAGCCGCCGGTGACGCGCAGGACCAGGCGGCGGTCGCCGACGTCGAGCACGAGGAAGTGGCGCGGGCGGAGGCGGCGCCAGGTCAGCATCGCGAGGCCGACCGCGCCGGCGGCGAGCCCGGCGGCCAGGCTCTCGGTGACCGCCCACATCGCGCCGATGCCGATCAGCGCGGTGCCGCCGCGGCTCCACGCGAGGTCGAGCCAGCGCGCGCCGCGCACGTCGTGGACGGTGGTCGCGATGTTCTCGGCGATCTGGCGCGCGCCGCGCCGGGCCCGCCACATCAGGCGATCGCCGGCGAGCTCGAGCGTCGCGCGCCGCCCGTAGGCGTGGCCCGTGATCACGATCGGCGCGTCCGGCACGGGCGCGAGCTTAGCCCAGCTTGGCGCGGCCACTGAGGCCCAGCCGACCCGCGCCGCGGGGGCATCGGTCATCCCGATTAGCTCCTACAGGATAGGGAGGAGGCGGTAGCTAGTAAAGCGAAATCGGATCGCCGACAACGGCGTCATGGGCAGTCCTGGCTTCGTGGGGATCGACTTTGGAACGACCAACTCGGCGGTCGCGGTCGCCGACCACCGGGGCGCGGTGCAGCTGGTGCCGCTCGCCGGGGCGCCGCACTGGCGCACCGTGCTGTACTTCGAGCCGGGCGGCGGGCTGACCGCGGGCGCGCCGGCGATCGCGCGCTACCTGGAGACCGAGGGCGAGGGCTGGCTGATCCAGTCGATCAAGTCGCACCTGGCGAGCGCAGCGTTCTCGCGGACGGTGCGCGCCCGGCTCGCCGCCCGGTTCGGCGGCGCCAAGCTGGTCGGCGGCGAGGAGCTGACCAGCGTGGCGTGGGGGCTGGCGGCGCGCGCCCGCCAGATCTTCGGTCACGGCGGCGGATGAGCGTCGAGGAACTTGTCGACCGCCTTGAAGAAGCCGTCGGGGTCGTCGTACCAGACGAAGTGCCGGGTGTGCGGCACGACGACCATCTCGTGATCCGGGATGGTCTCGATCTGGGTGCGGATCCGGCCCTGGAACCCGCCGTCGGCCGCGATCACCAGGACCGGCGCCGTGATGTCCTTGACCTTGTCGGTCAGATCGGTGGTCATCATCTCGTAGATCGCGTCGCCGATCGCGCGGCGGTCGGAGCGGATGACCGCGTCGGCGACCGGCGCCATCTTCCTGGCGACGCTGGTCATCGACATGAACGCCGCGCGCATGCCGGCGTGGAACTCGTCGTCGTCGGCGTACTTCCATCGCGCGCGCAGCGCCTTGGCCTCGTCGAGGTCGCCCGACAGCGCCGGCCCGGCGTCGACGACGATCACCGGGCCGACCAGCTCGGGGTGGTACGACGCGATCCAGTACGCGATGAACCCGCCCATGCTGTGGCCGACGATGATCGGATCGCGGAGCCGGCGCGAGCGGATGTAGCGGGTGAGGTCGCGCCGCACCGCCGCCGACAGCGGCTCGTCGATCGCGTCCTGGCCGGCGAACCCGGCGAGCGTCAGCACGTGGGACTCGTAGTCGTCGCCGAGGTGTGCGACCAGGTCGTCCCAGACCTCGCCGGGGCAGCCCAGGCCCGGGATCATGACCACCGGCCGCCCGTGGCCCGTGACCTCGACGTGGAATGCCACCGGCTTGAAGTCCGCCGCGGCCGCGAACGGATCGCCGCCGCGCGCGCGGTGCGGCACGTCGTCGTCGCCGCGCTCGCTCGCCTTGGCCCCCGCGCAGGCGCCCAGGGCCGCGGCGAGCGCGAGCCACGGCGCGAGCCGGGGACCAGGACCACGCGCGAGGCCAGGACGCATCGCGCACGTTATCCCACGGAGAATCCCGCGGGGCCAAGCCAGCGCAACGCGCCGCGCCAGGTTCGACTGACGCGCGTTCGATGCAGGCGCGCGCTGCCGGAACCTAGCCGTCCACGAACAGCGGGACGACCTGTCCGAGATCGCCGCGCGCGGTGAACGTCGGCTTGCCGTTCTCGATCGCGCAACACTGCGCGGTGCGGAACTGCGGGAACGCCGTGACGCCGAGCAGGTACGCGCCGAGCGCCGAGATCGCCGGCTCGTGGCTGACCACGAGCACCGAGCCGCCGGCGGACAGGATCGCGTTGCCGGCGATCCGGGGCTGCGCGGCGGGCTCCAGGCAGCGCAGCGAGGTCACCATGCCCAGGTAGTCCAGGCGCTGCGCGAGCAGCTCGGCGGTCTGGACCGCGCGCGGCAGCGGCGAGCACAGGATCGCGTCGGGCTCGACGGCCTGCTCGCGGAGCAGGCGGCCGAGCACCCGACCGGCCTCGCGGCCGCGCGGGGACAGCCAGCGATCGCGGTCGCTGCCGGCGTCCTCTTCCGGGACGGCATCGCCGTGTCGGACCAGGTAGATGCGCACGCCGGCATCATAGCCGGACCACCCTCACTGCGGCGTGGTGACCGGGCCGGACGTGGAGCCCGCCGACCCGGCCGACCCGCCGCCGGCCGGCTCCTCCGGAGGCAGCGGCTCGTCACCGGAGCCGGCCGCGTCGACGGTGGGCGGTGCCTGCTTGCACAGCGGCGCGCCGGCCAGCGACAGCGCGTCGAGCGCCAGGCCGGAGCGGTCGTCCCCGCCGCGGTTCTCGAGCCGCGCGACCTGACGGCCGGTCGCGGCGTCCCACAGCCGGATCGCGCCGTCGCCGTCCTCGTAGGCGAGCACGCCCGCGTCGAGCCAGCGGGTCGCGAACCGGCTCTTCGCCGACAGCAGATGTCGGTACGTCCCGGTCGCCGCGCCGGCGACGTACAGCGACGGCGCGGTGTCCCTGGCACACGGGTCGACCGCGGTGGCGAAGGCGACGTGGGCGCCCCCGGGGGACACCGCGATCGACGCCTGCGCCGCCGTCCCCGACTCCGGGATCTGGATCGGCTTGCCGGCCGGCGTCTTGAGGCCGGCGGTCACCGGCGGGTCGCCGGTCCACGCCGCGACCACACCGTCCGGCACCCGGACGAGGCGGCCCTCGTCGAGCGACACCACCACGCGCGTCGCCGGCAGCGCGGTCGTCAGCTTGGTCAGCTTGCCGGTCGTGCGGTCGACCGACGACACCGCGGGCTCGCCGACCGTCCACCGCGCGGTGGCCTGCGCCGTCGCCACCAGCAGCTGGTCGCCGGCGGCGTAGCCGAGCGCGACCTCGCGGGCGGCGGGCAGGTGGATCCGCGGCGTCGCCGGCTTCCACTGCGCCGCGTCGTAGACCTGGATCCACGGCCGCGCGAACAGCGGCGCAGCGTCGGCCCCGGCTTCCTTGGGCCGATCGATCCTGTCGAACCCGACGAGCGCGACCTCGTTGCCCGCCGCCGCGCGGACGAAGCCGACGACCTGGTGGTCGGTGCGGGTGAGCCGGAAGTACCGCCGGGTGTCGCGGTCGAATGCGTACAGCTCGCCGCGGCTGGTCGAGGGCTGGACCCCGAGCTCTCTGGGCCAGCGGAACGGGCTGCGCCGGCCGACCAGCCAGAGTCCGCCCGCGATCCGCTTGCTGGACTCGTCGCGGATCCGCGCGGCGAGCGCGGCGACCGACTGGCCGTGCGGCGAGGCCATGAAGATCTTCAGATCGTCCTCGTCGAGCGTCGGTGCGTACTGCAGGTAGTCCGCCGCGAGCGCGGTCACCAGGTGGTCGACGGCCGCCGCCGGCTCGCCGGTCTGCGCCAGCGCGGCCGCGAGCAGCCGGTGCGATCCGAGGTGCATCGGATCCTTGCCGAGCGACGCCTCGGCCGCGGCGCGCACGGCGGGCCAGTCCTTCTTGCGGTACGCCGCGACCGCCCTGTCGTACGCCGGCGACCCGGCCTCGTAGATGAAGTTGAACCGGCGGATCTGATCGACCCCGAGCGCGGGCATCGCGAGCGGCGCGGCCGCCGGTGCCGCGTCCTCCTTGGCCTTGGCCGGAGCGTCGGCCTTGTGCCCGCATCCGGCCACGAGCGCGAGCACACATGACAGCGGGGCGAGGGTGGATCGATTCATGGGACAGCATCGATCTAGCGCAGCTCGCCTGCGAGATCGCGTGACGGTGCAGTTTTCTGTGTCAGGATGCGTCGCATGAAGACCATGACCCTCCTCCTCGTCCTCGCCGCGGCCGCCGGCTGCGGTGGCGACAAGCCCAAGGTCGCCAAGCCCGCTGCGCCGGTCGACGACAAGCCGGAGACCGCCGCGCCCGAGACGCCGCCCCCGGCCGTCGACAAGGACACCAAGGTCAGCCCGAGCATCGCGCTGTCGGGCGATCTCGCCGCGATGTGCAACATCAAGGCGCCCGGGTCGGCCAACCCCAAGTTCGACTTCGACAAGGACGAGCTGACGCCCGAGGACCGCACCGTGCTCGATCAGCTCGCGACCTGCCTGACCTCCGGCGCCGCCAAGGGCAAGTCGGTCGCGCTGATCGGCCGCGCCGATCCGCGCGGCACGGAGGAGTACAACCTCGGCCTCGGCTCGCGCCGCGCCAACTCGGTCAGCCAGTACCTGGGGCGGCTCGGCGTCGGCGCGGGGCAGATGGCGGTGACCACGCGCGGCGCCCTGGAGGCGACCGGCACCGACGAGTCCGGCTGGCGCAACGATCGCCGGGTCGACGTCCAGCTCAAGACCAACTGATCGGGGCGCTCGCGGGCGATTCGCGTGGCGCGGCGGAGCTTGATACGCTGCCTCGGTGACCCGCTCGCCGATCCAGGACACGCTGACCTTCCCCGCGGTGGGCCGGCGCGAGGTGCGCGCGGCGTGCGACCCGTCGCGCCCGCTGATCCCCGAGGAGCAGGGGCAGCTTCACGAGGACCTGTCCATCGTCCAGGGCGGCGACCGGATCGGGCAGATCGAGAACCGGATCCGCGACGCGTGGGCCGACTCGTACGTCTGCGAGCTGGTCACCGGCCATGCCGGCTGCGGCAAGTCGACCGAGCTGCTGCGCCTGGCCAGCGAGCTGCGCAAGCCCAGGGAGGGCCGCGCGTACCACGTGGTCTACATCGACGCTTACGACTACCTGAACCCGTTCGAGGTTCGACTGCCCCAGCTCGTGGTGTCCCTGATGGCCGCGCTCGCGGAGGAGCCGCGCGTCGACCTGCGGAAGACGCGGAGCGGGCCCAAGCTGTGGGACCAGGTCCGTGGGCTGCTCACCAAGGCGGGTCGCGAGATCGGCAGCGATCTGGCGAAGGAGGTGCCGGTTCTCAAGTCGCTGCTGCGGGTCGATCTGAAGTTCGTCCGCGATTTCCGCCGCGAGTCCAGCGATCACATCCAGCAGATCCTCTCGCTGATCCGAGATCTCGTGCTGGAGGTGCGGACTCAGCTCCCGGCGGACCAGAGCGAGATCGTCTTTGTTGTCGATAACCTGGAGAAGATCCCCGACGGCGAGACCGAGACCAAGGTGTCCTTGCATGAGACGCTCTTCCTGCGCGAGTTGCCGCTGCTCGACGTGCCGGCCCACCTCGTCCTGACCTATCCGATCTCGCTCAACTACTCGGCGGTCGCGCTGCGACAGGTGTTCCACGACGCGCGGCAGACCACGATCCCGATGGTGGGGATCCGTCAGAAGCCCGGTCTCGCCGTGCGCGGCGACGACGTCCAGGGCATCGCGACACTGCGCCGGCTGCTCGCTCGCCGGGTCCGGCTCGACCAGGTGTTTACCGACGAGGGCGCGATCCTGGGCGTGATCCGCGAGAGCGGCGGCTGCGTACGCGATCTGCTGCGCCTGGTCGGCGAGATGCCGACCGTCGGCGCGATCCCGTTCTCCAGCGCGACCGTCGACGCGGTGATCGCGGACTACATCAACGAGTACGAGCGGATCCTGCAGGGCAAGTCCTACCTGCCGCTGCTCCACACCATCGAGCGCACGGGGGCGTTCCCCGGCGACACCGACCCGGCGTGGAAGCAGCAGCTGCTGCTCGGCTTGATTGTCCTCGAGTACGACACCGGCACCTGGTACGACGTGCACCCGCTGGCCAAGCGCACGCGGGCGTATCGCGCCGCGAGCCCGGAGAGCTGACGTGGGAGCGCCGACGTGATCGAGCCCGTCGATCTCGGCGCCGAGAACGACGAGCGGATGGCGCGGCTGCGGGAGGCGCTGGCGCTCGGCGGTGGGTTTCAGCTCGCGGTCGTGCAGGTCGAGCCCGGCGAGCAGCGCGAGGAGGTGCTGCGACGGCTCGCGGGCTGGTCGGGACGCAACGGCGTGCCGCCGCTCGAGCTGGTGCGCCTCGGCGCCGGAGAGTCGCCCGTGATGAAGCTCGGAGGTGGGCATGCGGGCGTGATCCTCGTCGGCCTGGAGTCGGAAGGACCCGACCGCGCCGAGCGCACGAGGCAGATGGTGACCGAGCTCAACTGGAGTCGCGACCGGCTGCCGGACCTGGTCCGCGGACCACTCGTCCTGGTCGTCTCGCAGCGGGTCCAGACCGAGCTGTTCGAGCAGGCGCCCGACTTCTACAGCTGGCGCACTCACTCGACGAGCATCACGCCGCAGCCGCGGCGTCCTGGAGAGGCGTTGCCGGTCAATTGGCTCGGTATCGAGGATACCGATCCGGAAGACCCCGATGTCCTCGAGTCGATGATCGCTCACACCGAGGCGCTGCGTCCCCCGGCGCTTCGCGAGCTTGGCAGGCTTTACCTGCGACTCGCCAGCGCTCGGTCGAGGCGCGGTGAGTACGCAGCCGTAGACGCCGCGCTCGATGTGGCCCACCAGGCCTACGCGAGCGCCGGCACCCCTGACGATCGAGCCAACCTGCTGCTGCTACGCGGTGAGGTTGCGCGGCGACGTGGTCGCGTGGACGAAGCCTCCGATTGGCTGAACCGAGCGCGGAGCGAGGCTCGATCGGTGTCGCCGACCCCGCATGTGGTCGCGAAGCTGCAGCTGTTCGAGTTGCTGCTCGCGCTCGACCGCGAGGAGTGGACCGCGGCGCTCGCCGACCGGCTCGCCG
>JBGQCL010000582.1:0-7097 GCA_041495365.1 Kofleriaceae bacterium
CCATGGGTTGTCCATGGGCTCGCGGGCGCAGCTCCACAAGTCCACAGCCCCCATCGAGTGACTAATGCCGGTGCTTGGGCATGAGTCTTCGAGCTGGTATTGCATTGGCTAAATCCACCCACTAAACCTAGAGGAGAACCGAATGCTCTTGGTTCAGACTATTACGAACTCGAAGTTGGTCGGAACGCCTTGTGGGAACTAGTTGCCGTCGCCCGAGGCTCGTACAGAGGGCCTCTGCCATTTCAAGACACCGAAGAAACGCCTCTTCGGGCAGGTGAAATGGTCTCTCCACTTCCAACCATTAGAGCCTCCAAGTTAGCTGGGGTTAACAGACTTTCGCTTGACTCGGTGTATCGTGGCGAGCATTCGGGAAATATGGAGGGCAAATTGGTCCAACATCTTTTGCCAACTAGCGCCACGATTGAGATTGGAAGATCGACGCCTCAATCGGCCACCTGTTTTGTTTGGTGTCTCAATGGACCGGAATCGGATGACTTCGGGTTCACAAAGCGCACCATCAGAGATCGCATGATTCGATATATCCGACGACGTAAAGAGGAAACAGATCGCGTTGGTGAGTTGAAAGGGCACAGTTCCTCGCTCGACTATTTGTCTATTCCAGGGTTGCCCGGAGGAGTATCGCAAGCCACCCTTGCCAAGGTTCCCAATGGAATAATCAATAACCAATTGAGGCCAATAACTCTTGAATATGAACTCTCAGATCCTGATACCCGTCCAGATGCTAAAGCCATCGATGACTATATTTATGCATTGAGCTTTGCGATTGGTCGCAGACTCATTCCTGTTGGAATCTCTCTCTTTGATCAGGATATTCGACCGTTCTATCACAAATTACGCTCCGCTTGGTCAATGGCACTCGGCGCGGATTGTTCCCGCCGGAGTTATGCTCCAATTCCATTGACAACTGGGTCTTCACTAGCGGCTGAGAACCCGTTGTTGAATAACGAAATTGTTTTAGCAACTCTCATTGAAGGCTATCAAAGAGAAGATAAGTCCTGTGCGCTTTCGGAGGCGATGTGGCTGATTTGGCTGGCTGAAGCCTCTCCTCTGGATGCCGCTCTTCCGAATTTTGCGGCTGCGCTTGAATGCATCATGAATGCTTGGTTCAGGTCTAGCAAAACGAAGTCCAGTTCAAAATACATGCCGGATGCGGACTGGCAGAAAGCATCAGCAGATGCACTTTCAAAGTTGAAGGAGTCCCTTGGCAAACATCAATATGCTGACCGAATGCTCCGCCGGGCCGCCGGGGCCAATAACTTTGGAGTGAACGAAAGATTTGGAAAGTTCTTTGAGGAACTTGAGCTTCCTGTAGGAAAGGTGGAGGATCACGCGATATACGCTCGAAATAAAGCCGCGCATGGCGGACGATATGAATCAGCTCACTATGAGATGCTCGGGAACTGGACGCGAGCATATCGAACTCTTCTTCATCGAGTGGTATTGAAGATTGTCGATTGGAAGGGCGAATACATCGACTATTCGGCCTACGGATTTCCTTCACGTGCACTAGCGGAACCGCTGAGTGGTCCACAGGGGGATGGCAAGCCGGCAGGGGCTTGACTGGTGTGTTTCGTTTGCGAACTGTTCCGCTTGACAATGTCGCGCGCGTTCGTTACAGTTTGCAACATACTGTAAATATGTGACGTCAGGGTCGTTGAAGTACTTCAAGCCCCGGCACGGACCGACCGTCCTGCCGGGGCTTTTTGCGTTCCGAGGAGCCATGGCAGACGAAGGCAGCACCGCGAGGCAGGCATCCGCCGATGGCGATTCGGGCGTACACCGCCTGCGCGACATCGTGGTGGAGGAGGTCTCGCTGGTCGACCGGGCCGCCAACAAGCGCCGGTTCCTCGTCGTGAAAAGGAGCATGCAGATGGCCGGCGATGACAAGGCGAAGGACCGCGGTACCTCGGAGGACGGCCGAGCAGCGCCAGCGGGCGCGCAGGGCGGCAAGAAGACCAAGCCCAAGCCCGGCGACGACGTCGATAAGGCACGGCCCCGCGTCATGCGGGCGGCGTCGGACGACGACGACCAGGACGAGGAGACCGAGAAGGCGCGCCGCTCCGCGAAGGACGAGGAGGACGAGGACACGGAGAAAGCCGAGGATGAGGAGGACGAGGAGGACGAGGAAGACGAGGAGGACGAGTCGAAATCCGGCAAGGCGCGCTCACGCGCGAAGCGTGGTGCTCGCGCGGGCGACGGCGCGAGCGGCGACCGGCCCCGGGGCCGCGCGGGGAAGGAGACCGAGAAGGCCGACGACGAGCTCGTCCTGCCGGCCGCGGTGAAGAACGCCCTCCTCCGCGTGCTCGCCCAGGTGCTCGAGCGGCTCATGGCGGTCGCCAACCAGATCAAGGAGGCGGACGCCTCGGACGACGACACCGAGCCGAACGTGCCCGACGACCTGGCGGACGAGCTCGAGGACATCGGCGAGCTGCTCGAGGACGTCGGCGACCAGCTCGCCGACCCCGCGGCGAAGGCCGACGGGAAGAAGCGCGGTGCCGCGAAGGGGCGCGCCGCGAAGGGTGACGTCACCAAGGCGGGGCGTCGCATGGCGAAGGATCGCCTCGACCGGTTCCAGAAGGCGCTGGAGGCGTTGTCCGCCATCCTCAAGGAGCTGACCGACGCGAAGGCACCGCTGGGCCCCAGCGCAGGCTCGGCGGCGAGCTCGCTCGCCAAGCGCAACGCAGCAGCCGGCATCGACGACCTGGTCGCCGGCGTGCAGGAGCTGACGCGCGTGGTCAAGCAGCAGGACGTGCGGATCGCCCAGCTCCAGAAGACCGGCGCGACGTCGAACGCGATCCCAGTCGAGGGGAGCCGGCGCGTCGGCAGCACCCAGGACGTGTCCTGGCCGCTCGATATGAACAGGCCGATCTCGCGAGACCGCGTCGACAAGGCGATCTCGTTCTACGACGAGGAATAGGAGGACGTCATGGGTGGACTCACCACCGGGCTCATGGACAACCGAACGATCCTGGAGAAGGCGGATCTCGCGCTCGCCGACCTCACTGCGGGCGGCGGGCTCTTGGCGCCGGCCCAGGCGCAGAAGTTCATGCGCATCCTGATCAACGAGGCGGTCATCCTCAAGCAGGCGACCGTCGTCCCGATGCGCTCACCGAAGCAGCTGATCGAGAAGATCCGGTTCGCGAACCGGATCCTCCGCTCGGGCTCGGAGGCCACCGCGCTGGCGCAGGCCGATCGCGCCGTGCCGAACCTGAGCAAGGTCGAGCTCGACGCCCAGCTGTTCAAGGCCGAGGTGCGCCTCAACAACGAGGTGCTGGAGGACTCGATCGAGCGCGGTCAGCTGCGTCAGACCATCATGCAGCTGATGGCTGAGGCCATCGCGCGCGACGTCGATGAGGTCGTGATCCAGGGTGAGCGGGGTAGCGCGGACCCGTTCCTCGCCAAGCTCGACGGGATCCTCAAGCAGGCTCAGTCGAACATCGTCGACGCCCAGGGGCAGACGACGAACAAGGGCGTGTTCCGCGACATGCTCAAGACGATGCCGCACCCGTTCGTGCGCAACAAGAAGCAGCTGCGGTTCTTCACGTCGGTCAACAGCGAGCTCGACTACAAGGACTCGCTGTCCGAGCGCGCGACGGCGGGTGGTGACAAGTACGTCGAGGAGGACGTGCCGGCGACGTACTCGGGCGTGCCGGTGATCGATGTCCCGATGTTCCCCGAGGCCCAGGGCGCCGCGCAGAACGCGACCTCGATCATCCTGACGGATCCCAAGAACGTCAACGTTGGGATCTGGCGCAACATTCGTGTCGAGGTCGACAAGATCGTCACGGATGGTGTGCTGGTGATCGTGGCGACGCTGCGATTCGATGTGAAGTACGCCGAGGAGACGGCCGTCGTGAAGGCGGTGAACGTCCGGGTGGGGGCCTGACATGGCGAAGATCTCCAGGCGTTTCGGCTCCGGCGGCGCCAACCTCACGCCGGGCGGGGCCTCCGGGCAGCCGTCGCTCGCAGACGCGCTGCGGGACGTCGCCGACGATCTCGCCGCGCTGCGACCGGCCAAGATCAACGCGGCGGACGCGACCGCTGCCTACGGTGCAGGAGAGCAGCAGCTGCTCAACGAGCTCAAGGCGAAGGTCAACGCGATCGCCGCCGTGGTGCTCAAGACCACCAAGGTCTGAAGGAGAACGACATGGCCAAGCTCATTCGGCTCAAGCCCTTCGACGCCAAGAAGGGTCACGTCATCCGCCGGTACACGGCGTTCCAGACTACGTTCGAGGAGCACAAAGGGTGGTACCGCGTGTCCGACCACGTCGCCGCGTACCTCGCCACGGTGCACCAGATGGCCGACGACGAGGACTCGCCGCTGGCGTTCGACGTCTGCACCAAGGACGAAGCCGAGCGCATCGACGCGGCCGAGAAGAAGAAGGCCGAGGAGCGCGCGCGGGCGGCCGAGCCCAACGTCGCCACGGCCCGCGACGTCGCCGCGCTCGGCGACCTGACCACCGCGGATCTGCGCGATCCAGGGCGGCGCTCGCGCGCCGCATCGACGGCGGGGCGGCGGGCATGAGCGACATCAACCCCACTTCACCGACGGAGGACACTGTGATGAACGCGACCGATCTCGATCCCCTGATCCGCGCCGTGGCGGCTGAGAACGCGGTGCTGCTGCAGCGGCTCCGCGGCACACAGATCCCCCAGCACGTCGGGATGGCGGCTGCGTGTCGGACGCTGGCGGTCGAGTTGCCGCGCACCCTGGCGGCCCAGGTCGAGGCGGATCTGCAGAGCGGGGCGCTGGCCCAGCGCTGGGAGGCCGCGCGCGCCGCGGCGGCGGTGCCGGGAGCGAGCGGCGAGCTCGACTCGACGCTCACCGCGGTCGCGCTGATGCTGCGCGAGCACGGGCGCGCGGTGATGCGCCACCTCATCCTCCGGGACAAGCAGTGGTCGGCCGACGCCTACCGGCTGGAGGGCCAGGCGGTGGCGCTGGAGTCCGTGATCCAGCGGCTCCACCGCGCCGGGCATCACGCGGGCGATGCGGAGGTCCCCGCCGCGGCGGATCCGGCGAGTGATCCCGCGGCCAACGGGGGATGAGCATGCCGATGATCGCGCGGGGGCAGGCCAGCGACGGCGCCCATCCGGTGCTGGAGCTGTTCACGCCGGTGCGCGGTGTGCTCGTGGACGCGGCCGCGGTGGCGTTCCAGGTGTTCGATGTCAGCGACGACGCCAAGCAGGCCAGCCCGGTCCAGGTGTTCCCGGCGAAGCCCGGCGATCGCGCCGCCGCGAACCTCGCCGAGCTCGCGCCGGCCGGTGACAAGCTCGGCACCGGCCACGTCGCGGCGCGGTGGTCCGTTCCCGTGGACGAAGCGCTCGGCCGTCACGAGATCCGCTGGTTCGTGCAGAGCACACCCGGTGCCACCGAGCAGGTCGTGACCGTCGAGTTCGATGTGCTCCCCGCCGGCGCCGGCACGTACCGATCCGGGTACGCGCTGGTCTCGGACTTGCGCGCCGAGGGCGTGACGCCGAGCGAAGCCACCGATGCGCGGCTGGCTCGGCTGATCCGACTGGCCAGCCAGTATGTCGACCGGATGACCGGCCGGTTCTTCGAGCCGCGGCCGATGACGCTCGCGCTCGACGGCAGCGGCGGGCGCATCCTGCTGCTCGGGCACCCGATCCTCGGCATCCGGGACGTGACGCTGCTGGTCGCCATGCCCGCGGAGATCGGCGAGCTCCCCGTCGTGCCGTCGTTCTTCCGGGTCTACAACCGGCACCTGACCCAGGGCCTGCTCGACCCCGACGACCGGGAGAACCCGCGGCTCGAGTTCTTCCACGAGAGCGACCTGCTCGGCGTCCAGGCGACGCTGGCGGCGAGCCTCGGCCTGGGCTCGCTCGTGTGGCTGCGCGGTGTCCAGAACGTGGTGATCGACGGCCTGTTCGGCTACACCGACCCGGACGGCTCCCCGACGGGCTGCACGCCGGAGCTCATCCGCCACGTCACCAAGCTCCTGGTGCTGCGCGAGATCCCGACGATGACGGACACGTCTCAGCGCGAGGACCGGCAGAAGCGATGGCGCGTCGTCAGCGAGCGAACCCGCGACCAGGGGTACAACCTCGAGCCGCTGCACGCCCAGGGCGGCTTCACGGGCGATCCGGAGATCGACGCCATCCTCGCGTCCTATCAGCGAGCTCCACAACTTGGGGCAGCCTGAGGTGAGGGGCCGCCTGCTCCAGGCGTTCGCGGCCGAGCTCGCGCAGCTCGACACCGCGGCGACCGCGGCGGATCCGGACGGCCCCGGGCCGCTGACCTCGGGCTACGACACTGACTTCCAGGAGACGGTGCTGGTGCCGAGCGGGGCGCCCCGCGGCCGCGACGCCCGCCGCGAGAAGCCACTGATCCGCGTGCCATGCCAGATCGAGGTCCAGTCGTTCGGCGAGCTCGCGGAGCTCGCGACCGGCAACTCGCCGCGCTCTCGACTGATCCTCGTGTTCCACTTCGCCGACCTGGAGCGGCTCGGGCTGGTCGATCCGGCGACCGGCGATGCCGTCCTGCGCATCGGCGATCGGCTCGCAGGGATCCGTGATCAGCGTACCGGCGACCTCGTCCAGGCGGTGCGGACGCCACCCGGGCTGTATCTGACCGAGCCGCAGCCGGAGTTCGGCCTGGGCGGTCGCCGCAACCTGCTCATCGCCACGTTCAGCGAGCGCGCCCTCGGGCCGCAGGGCACGTGATGGAGGTCAAGAAGATCGGGCCCTGGGCGAAGGTCGGCAGGCTGCTGGCCACGGCGCCGCGCCGGATGCAGGCGGCGTTCGACAAGGCGCTGTGGCAAGAGGCGCAGTTCCTGCGGACCAAGATCGTCGAGGGCATCCGTGAGCAGGCGCCCGGCGGCCGGGCGTTCGCGCAGTTGGCGCCGACGACACTGGCCATCCGGCAGTTCCGAGGGTTCCGCGGCGCCAAGGCGCTGATCGTCCAGGCCGACCTCCGTAACAGCATCACGGTCGTGCGGGACGGAGATCGCGTGCTCGTCGGGGTGATGCGCACCGCGCGCAACCGCGCGGGCAAGTCCCTGGTGGACATCGCCGCGCTGCAGGAGCACGGCTCGCGGCCGATCGTGGTCCACCTCACG
>JBGQCL010000583.1:0-7081 GCA_041495365.1 Kofleriaceae bacterium
CTCCTGGGCGAGCGAGAGATCGAGGATCGTGACGGCGAGCGTGTCGGGGTCGACCGCGAGGTGCGCGGGGTTGAGGTCCCGGTGCACGACCGAGGCCGCGTGCAGGTGGCGGAGCGCGTCGGCGATCCGGGCGCCGATCTGGAGCGCGCGCTCCAGGCCGGGGCGCGCGGTCCGAAGCAGCTGGCGCAGCGCGATGCCGGCGTCGTCCATGACCAGCGCCAGCGCGCCGGTCTGCTCGATCAACTCATGGATCCGGACCACGCCCGGGACCTGGGCGAGCCGGTGCGCCATCGCGAGCTCGTGCTGGTACTGTGCGATCGCCGCCGGGCCCTCCTGCGCCGAGCGCAGGCGCTTGACCACCACAGGGCGGCCATCATCGCGGGTGCCGCGATAGATGAGCGAGATCGGTCCCGATCCGATCTCGTCCGTACAAGTGACGCCCGACACCCGAGGCACTGCCCGAAACCTAGTCATCGCCGGGGCGAGACCAAAGGCCGTCGTCCTCGGAAACCGCGCTCGCCGCCGGGCCCGGCGGCAGCCGACATGTGCGCGCCGCGGTGGGGTGCGAAGATCGCTGTCAGCCGGATCCGTGGGCCCGCTGTACGGGCAACAACGCCCCCGACTTCTCCAACCCCACCGCGGCGTGGACCTGCCTGCGCGACGGCAGTACCTGCACCGGGATTCGGCTATCCGGCCAGCATGCGGGCGCGCTCCCTGGCGTGCTCGGTGAGCCCCATGCCCTGGTGACAGACCAGGACGCCGGGCACGCGGCGGCCGCCGGTGCCGTCCGCCAGGTAGCCCGTGAGTACCTTGCCGTCGCACTCGTACGCGATGTCTTTCGTGATCATGGGTATTCCTAGTAGGGAATCCGGGCTTCCTGGGTGATCTGGGCCAGGAAGCCATCGAGCGCGATCAGCCCGAGGTCGGCCTCCTTGCCGGTGCCGTGCTTGCGCGGCGACACCGCCTGCGCGGCGACCTCCTTGTCGCCGACCACCAGCGCATACGGGATCTTCGCGAGCTGCGCGTCGCGGATCATCGCGCCCAGCTTGCCGTGCGAGCGATCGATGTCGACCCGCAGGTCGGCGGCGCGCATCCGGGCGGCGACCTCCTCGGCCCACGCGTGGTGGCGCTCGGCGACCGGCAGGATCCGCGCCTGCTCGGGGGCGAGCCAGACCGGGAAGTTGCCGGCGTAGTGCTCGATCAGGATGCCGATGAAGCGCTCGAACGAGCCGTAGATCGCGCGGTGGATCACGACCGGCCGGTGCTCGGTGTTGTCGGACCCGATGTAGGTCAGATCGAACCGCTCCGGTGCGTTGTAGTCGAGCTGGATCGTGCCGAGCTGCCACCTGCGGCCGATGCTGTCGGCGACGTCGAAGTCGATCTTCGGGCCGTAGAACGCGCCGTCGCCCGGCTTGAGCTCGTAGGCCAGGCCGGTCGCCTCGAGCGCGGCCTCGAGCGCGGCCTCGGCCTTGTCCCACAGCGCGTCGTCGCCGATCTTCTGCGGCGGGCGGGTCGCGAACTTCGCGGTGAACTCGAGCCCGAACGCGGCGTAGACCCGGGCGATCAGCTGGGTCAGCCGCGCGACCTCGTCGGCGATCTGCGACTCCATCAGGTAGATGTGCGCGTCGTCCTGCTGGAACTGGCGGACCCGGGTCAGCCCGCTCAGCACGCCGGTCGCCTCGTTGCGGTGCAGCACGTCCTGGGTGTGCAGCCGCATCGGCAGCTCGCGATAGCTGCGCCTCTTCATCTGGTAGAACAGGTGGTGCGACGGGCAGTTCATCGGCTTGAGCGAGAAGCTCGCGCGATCCTCCTCGGGCAGCGCGGGGTCGGCCTCGGGGTCGAGGATCAGGAACATGTTCTCGCGGTACTTGCCCCAGTGCCCGCTCTTCTCCCACAGCACCTTGTTGTAGAGCAGGGGGGTCTTGATCTCGACGTAGCCGTTGGCCAGGCACATCCGGCGCATCGCGGTCTGCAGCATCGTGAAGATCGTCGTCCCGCCGGCGGTCCAGAACACCGCGCCCGGGGCCGCGGGATGGAACGCGAACAGGTCGAGCTCCTTGCCGAGCTTTCTGTGGTCGCGCTTGCGCGCCTCCTCCTGCTGGTGCAGCCAGGCGTCGAGCTCCTTCTGGGTGAAGAACGCGGTGCCGTAGATCCGCTGGAGCTGCGCGTTGCGGTGATCGCCGCGCCAGTACGCGCCGGCGACCGACAGGAGCTTGATCACGCCGACCCGCCCGGTCGACGGGCCGTGCGGTCCCAGGCAGAAGTCGACCCAGTCGCCGTGCGAGTACAGCGACAGCGTCCGGGCGCCCCTGGCGAAGATGTCCTCGATGATCTCGAGCTTGAACTTCTCGCCGAGCCGGCCGAACAGCGCGAGCGCCTCGTCGCGCGACACCTCCTTGCGGACGAACGCCAGGTCCTTCTTGACCTCCTCGTTGGCCGCCTTCTCGATCGCCTCGAGGTCCTCGGGGGTGAACGGCTGGTCGCGCGCGAAGTCGTAGTAGAAGCCGTCCTCGGTGGTCGGGCCGATCGTGACCTGCGTGCCGGGGAACAGCCGCTGCACCACCGAGGCGACGACGTGCGCGGCGTCGTGGCGCACCAGGTCGAGCCCCTCGGGGTTCTTCGGCGTGAAGATCGAGAGCGCGCCGCTGTGGTCGAGCGGCCGGGTGAGATCGACGTCGGCGCCGTCGTAGCGCGCGAACAGCGCCGCCTTCGCCAGCCCGGTGCCGATCTGGGTGCGCACGAAGTCGGCCACCGTGGTGCCGGCCGCCACATCCTTGTGGGTACCGTCGGGCAAGGTGATCGTGACGCTCGCGGACTCGGTCATGGGGCGCGAAGCTTACCCGGCTTGAGCTCCGCCGTCAGCCAGCTGGCCAGCGTGTCCAGCAGCTGGTTCGACAGCCGCCGGCTCGGCACGCCTTGTGATACGCCATCGCGGGTCATGAGCCAGGACCTCGAGTACCGGAAGCTGCCCAAGGTCGACCAGCTCCTCGACGGCCCGGCCGGCCGATCGTGGATCGCGGCGCACGGCCGCGACGCGGCGCTCGACGCGATCCGCGAGGTCCTCACCGGCGCGCGGGCCGCGATCGCCGGCGGCGCGCCGTGTCCCCCGGGCGACGCCCTGGTGGCCGGCGTGGCGCAGCGTCTCGCCGACGCCGCCCGGCCGTCGCTCCGCCCGGTCATCAACGCCACCGGCGTCATCATCCACACCAACCTCGGTCGCGCGCCGCTGTCCGACGATGCGATCGCCGCGATGACCCGCATCGCGCGGGGCTACTCCAACCTCGAGTTCGACCTCGACGCCGGCGAGCGCGGCTCGCGCTACGGGCACTGCGGGGAGCTGCTCGCATCCCTGACCGGCGGCGAGGACGCCATCGTCGTCAACAACAACGCCGCGGCGCTGCTCCTGGTCCTGCAGGCGTTCGCCGCCGGCCGCGAGGTCATCCTCTCGCGCGGCCAGCTGATCGAGATCGGCGGCGGGGTGCGCATCCCCGAGGTCATGGAGGCCTCCGGGACCCGGCTCGTCGAGGTCGGCACCACCAACCGCACGTACACCCGCGACTTCGAGCGCGCGATCACCGAGCGCACCGCCGCCCTCATGATCGTCCATCGCTCCAACTTCCGGATCTCCGGCTACACCTGCGACCCGCCGATCACCGAGCTCGCCGAGCTCGCCCGCAGCCGCGGCCTGCTCCTGCTCGACGACCTCGGCAGCGGCACCCTGCTCGAGACCGCCGCCCACGGCCTGGGCCACGAGCCGACCGTCCAGGAGCGCATCGCCGCCGGCGCCGACCTCGTGTGCTTCAGCGGCGACAAGCTGCTCGGCGGCCCCCAGGCCGGCTACGTGGTCGGCACGCAGCCCCTGATCCGCCGGCTCAAGCAGATGCCGCTGCTGCGCGCCTTGCGCGTCGACAAGGTCACCCTCGCCGGCATCGAGGCCACGCTGCGCCACTACCGGCGGGGCGACGCCGCCGAGCGCATCCCGATCTGGCGCGCGATCGGCGCCTCGATCGGCGAGCTCGATCGCCGCGCCCGGGCCTGGAAGGACCGGCTCGGCCCCGACGACCGGCGGCTGCGCGTCATCGATGCCGCATCGCCGATCGGCGGCGGCTCGCTGCCCGAGCTGACGCTGCCGACCCGCGCGCTCGCGATCGCCGGCCCTGCCCCCGACGAGCTCGCCCACGCGCTGCGCCTGGCCGACCCGCCGGTGGTCACCCGCGTCGACGACGACCAGGTCGTGATCGACCCGCGCACCGTGCTGCCCGACGAGGACGACGCGCTGCTCGCCGCGCTGCAGGAGCAGCTGGGGACGCACGGGACTTGAAGACGCCAGTTACGAGCGAGGAAACCCGGCCGGTGACCCCATCGCTGTCGATCGTACCTGCGACCGAGTGTCACCGATCGCCACCGAGCTGTGCTGACGCGGCACAGGCCGACGAGGTCGCTCGCGCCGAGCTGGTCGCCTGGGCTGACGGTCGCACGGCCGACGAGATCCGGCGGGCGCTGAAGCTGCTGGCGGTGGCGTTCGACCGCCATCGCGCCGCGGCCGCTGCCGAGCCCGGCCGCGATCCTCATCGAGCTACGGCGCAAGGGCGTCACGCTGCGGCTGCTGCACGAGGAGTACTTCCTCTCCAACCCCAAGGGGGCATCCGAATCCGTCAGTGGTGCTCGGCCGGGACTTCCTCTTCCACGGGCTCCTCGGCTGCCCGTGCGTCGAACCGGCGGAGGAAGTGCTCGATCGTATCGACCGGCACGGGAAACACGATCGTGGAGGTGCGCTCCGACGAGAGCTCGATCAGCGTCTGGAGGTACCGAAGCTGCAAGCTGGTCGGGCGCTTCTCCATCATCTCCGCGGCGCTGACCAGCTGATTCGCGGCGAGCAATTCACCCTCGGCGTGGATGATCTTCGCGCGCTTCTCGCGCTCGGCGATCGCCTGTCGCGCCATCGCGCTCCGGATCTCCTGCGGCAGGTCGACGTGCTTGACCTCGACGAGCGCGACCTTGACGCCCCACGGGTCGGTCTGGCGGTCCACGATCTCCTGGAGGCGCTGGTTGATCTTCTCGCGTTCGCCGAGGAGCTCGTCGAGATCGACCGTGCCGAGGACCGATCGTAAGGTCGTCTGCGCGATCTCCGAGGTCGCGAACAGGTACCGCTCCACCTCGATGATCGCCGAGATCGGGCGGACGACCCGGAAGTAGACGACCGCGTTGACCTTGACCGACACGTTGTCGCGCGTGATCACGTCTTGCGATGGAATATCGTCGGTGACCGTGCGGAGGCTGACCCGGACGATCCGATCGATCGGCCACAGCACGATGACGAGCCCGGGGCCCTTCGGCTTCTCCATGACCCGGCCGAGCCGGAAGATGACACCTCGCTCGTACTCTGGAATCACGTTGATCCACTTCACGAAAACGAACAGCAGGACGACGCCTGCGACGATCAGACCGATATTCGATGGGCTCACGAATGACCTCCTTGCTTTGCAACGTCAACCTCGGGCGACACCCGCAACCGAAGGCCATCGATCGCGTCGACGCGAACGCTGGCCCCTTCGGCAACGGCCTGCGCGGCTGTCGCCGTCCAGTACTCTCCGTGCACGAAGACCTTGCCGTCGTGCGCGGGCTCGATCGCGTCGACCACCCGACCTCGTTCGCCGATCATCGCCTCCGTCCCGGTCTGCGTCCGGATCCGCCGTGATCGCACGGCGCGCACCGCGAGGAACGCGACGAGCGCTGCGAGGACCACCGCGACGGGCACGACGACCTCGGGCCCGATCTGGAGCTCCGGCACCGGTGCGTCCACGAGGATGAGTGAACCGACGACGAAGCTCGCGAGCCCCGCGACCGCGAGCAAGCCGTAGCTCGTGACGAACACCTCGGCGACGAGCAAGCCCAGCCCCGCGACGATCAGAAGCGCCCCGCTCACGTTCACCGGCAGCACCGACAGTCCGTACATCCCCAGGAGTAGCGAGATCGCGCCGGCGATGCCGGGGACGAACAGGCCCGGGTTCATGAGCTCGATCAAGAGGGCGATCGCACCGAGCATCAGCAGCAGGTACGCCACCTGCGGCGCGGCGATCACCGTCAGCACGCGCTCGGCGAGCGTGCGCTCCACCGCCACGACCTGCGCGCCTCGCAGTTGCAGCGTTTGACGGCGTCCATCGAAGCGCGTGATCGTTCGCCCGTCGAGCTCTTCCAGTAACCGCTGGTGATCTACTGCGATCACGTCGATCAGGCCCCGTGCGCGCGCCTCCTCGGCGGTGTACGAGGCCGACTCCACGACCGCAGCCGCCGCGGCTGCGACGGAGCGCTTGCGACCTTCCGCGAGCGAACGCGCGAGAGCCGCGGCGTCCTTGGCGGCTTTGTCGAGCGAGGGATCGCGCGTTCGATCGCCTTTGGACTGCTCGTCATCGGCTGGCTTGTCATCGGGCTGCGAGCCGATCGTGACCGGGTGCGCCGCGCCGGTGTTGGTCCCCGGCGCCATCGCCGCCACGTCCGCGGAGATCAGGAGAAAGAACCCGGCCGAGGCCGCGCGTGCGCCAGACGGAGTCACGTAGACGACGACCGGTACCGGCGAGCCAAGAATGGCCGACGTCATCGACCGGGTCGCATCGAGCAACCCGCCCGGCGTGTCGATCTCGATCACGACGAGCTCGGCGTGCTCCGCCGCGGCGACGCGCAAGCCACGCTCGATATATCGAAGCGATGCAGGTTGGATCGTGTCGTGGAGATCGAGCACGAGGACGCGCGGCGCCGCGCCTGCAGTCGGCGGGCGAACCGCCGACAACGCCAGCGTGACGAGAAGAACTCCGACGGCTCTCATGGCGTTTGCGCTCCAACCTCCTGCTTGCAAGACACGCTCCCCTCCGCCTAACGAGTCGTCGCGCGCGGACTCGGCCACACGAGCGCGCTGTTTGCGTCCGACTTGCGAAGGTCGCGGCAACGCGCAGTCCGCGCTCGACGTAACGCAGCGACGCCGGCTGGATCGTGTCGCGGACATCGAGGACGATGACCCGAGGCGCGGCGCTCGCCGTCGCTGCGAGAGCCAGCAACAGCAACGGGATCGTCACGATTCGTAGGA
>JBGQCL010000584.1:0-7074 GCA_041495365.1 Kofleriaceae bacterium
CACGAGGTGCGCCGACGCGTCGAGCGGGGTCGCGCCGGGCGCGAGCGCGAGCCCGGCGACCGCCAGCGCAGCGTCGGCCTGCCACTGGCCGCCGCGCCGCGCGAGGTCCAGCGTCGCATGGCCGAGGCCGTTCGCACCGCTGGCGAGGGCGCCCGGGCCCAGCGCGGCGGCGTCGATGCGCTCGGCGCCGGCGTGCGCGGTGAGCTCGCCGCTGGCGCGGGTGTAGCTGCCGGCGAGCGCGAGCGATGCGTCGCCGCGGCGCAGCGTCAGATCGGCCAGCCGGATCGGCGTGCTGGCCGCGTCGGGGATCGCCAGCGAGCCACCGCGGCCGGCCCAGTCCGCACCGTCCGGCAAGCGGACGCGGGTCGCGTCGAGCTCCGCGCGGTACCCCGCCCCGACGCGCCGCACGAGCGCCTCGGCGCCGATCGCGAGGCCGGGAACCGGCGGCTTGGCGGTGGCGGTGAGGTGGTACGCCGCGCCCCGCCGCTCGACGTCGACGCGGGCGTCGCCGAGCACGGCGCCGGCGCGGCGGATCCGGGTCGCTGCGACATGCGCGCCGTCGAGCCGAAGCGCTGGCCCCTGCCCCGGGACAGCGCCAGGGGCGAGGCCGAGCGCCAGCGAGCCCTGCGCGGCGGCCACGGCGACGTCGCCGCGCACCACCGCCGCTGCCCGCGCATCGCGGATCACCACGTCGATCGCCGCCCCGCCCGCCGCCCCACCTGCCGCCCCACCCGCCGCCCCACCTGCCGCCGCGACCCGGCCACCCAGCGTCAGCCCGAACGGCGCGTGCACCACGCCGATCGCGAGGCGTGCTTCGCCCGCAGCCGCCGGCTCGGGCTCGACGGTGAGCTCGCGGCCGACCACCGCGCCGGTGATCCGCGCCGGCTCGCCGAGCCTGAACCGGCCATCGATCGCCGCGTCGAGCGCGAGCGCGCCGGTGATCCGCTGCCCGGCGATGGCGAGCCCACCCGCCGTCGCGGTGGCGCGCGCATCGTCGACGGCGATCGCCCCGGCCTCGTACCGGCCGTGGGCCACGGCGACCGCGCGCAGCCCGGCGTCGCCGCTGCCGAGCGCCACCGCGGTCGCGCCGTCGAGGCTGCCGGCGATCGCGACGCCCGCGCGGTGGATCGGCACGCCGGCCGCCGCGAGCTCGCCGTACGCGATCAGCGCGCCACGCGCCCGGTCCGGGCCGGCGTCGAGCGCCGCGAGCAGGTTGCCGCGGCCGGTGACCCGCCCGCGCGTCGTCGCACCGAGGGCGGCACCGAGAGCGGCACCGAGGGCGGCATCGACATCGATCGAGGTGGCCGAGATCAGTCCGCTCGCGGTCCGGCGCGCCGGCTCGCCGCGCAGCGCCGCCCACAGCCGCGCCTCCCCGGCGGCCGCGCTGATCGACAGCCGGGTCGCCGCGCCGTCCGCCGCAAACGCGATCGCCGCGGCGAGGTCACCCGGGACGAGCCCGCCGGGGCCGCCGAGCTCCGGGACCTGGGCCGCGATCACCGCCGCCGGCGCGGTGACGGTGATCGACCCGGTCGGGTGGTCGAGGTCGATCGCGAGCGCGCTGGCGACCAGCGTCGCGCCGTCGACCACCGCGATCGCGCCCGGGATCCGCACGCCGGCGTCGAACACGGCGCTGCCGCCGGCGGTCAGCTCCGCCGCGGGCCGGCCCGCGCGCGCCAGCCGCCCGTGGACCGCGCCCGACACGGCGACCTGACCGTCCGCGACGGTCACCGCGCCGGCGGCGTCGAGCTCGTGCAGGGTGACCCCGGCCGACTCGATCGCGAGCGCCGCGCGGTGGACCTCGAGCGCCGGGATCTCGACCCGCCACGCCGACGGTGCGCCCGGGTGATCGGGCTCCGGCGGCTGGTGGCGAACGAACACGTGGACGTCGTCGGCTTCCAGCCGGTCGAGCCGCGCGGTCTGGACCGCGAGCGGCCACAGCGCGACCGACACCCGCAGCGCGGCCGCGGTGACCAGCGGCCGGTGGTCGCGCCCGTCGAGCTCGACGCCGCGCAGGGTCAGCGTGCCGAGCAAGCTGCCGTCGAGCGAGGCCAGCCGTGCGCCGCCGGGGAACGCACCGCGCAGCCTGGCCTCGATCGCGCGGCGCAGCTGCTCGCGGCCCCAGCCGGTGTGCGCGGTGGTCAGCACCGCGCCGGCGGCGAGCGCGGCGAGCGCGAGCGCGGTGAGCGCGATCCGCCGCAGCCAGCGCAGCAGGCTCCGCATCAATAGGTCTCCCCGACGCCGATGTGCCAGGCATAGTTGCCGAACGCGCTGCTGCCTCCGGACAGCTCATCCGTGCCGTCGAGCCGGTAGCCGAGCTCGGCACGGATCTTGAGCCCGGCGAGCTTGCCCCACAGCCCGGCGCCGACCGCCCAGCGCAGCTTCTGCGGATCGACCGAGCCTGCCACGCAGGTCACGTTCGCGCCATCGAGGAACAGGTTCACGCCGACCGGCACCCCCCACGGCGACGCCAGCGGCCGGCGCAGCTCGACCCCGGTCTCGATCAGGCCGGCGCCACCGACCACGATCGCTCTCGGTTCCGTATCCGAGCATCCCTGGTCGGCCACGCGCGGCGCGAGCTGGCGATCGGAGAACCCCCGCTGGCCGCTGCCGCCAGAGAAGTAGCGCTCGGTCACCGGGACCTCGCCGAAGATCTGACCGGCGCGCGCGCGGACCGCGAGCACGGTGTCCGCGAGCGAGACGTAGCCGCGCAGCTCGGGGGTGACCTGCCGGTAGTGAAGCTCTCCACCGGCGTACGGCGTGCCGACGGCCGCGGTCGCGGCGGCGTACACCCCGCGGTGCGGCTCGATCGGATCGTCGCGCAGGTCGGCGACCAGCGACGCCTGGTAGGCCCCGAGCCGCTGCGATCCTTCGAGCCGGAGCTTGTGCCGCGCGTTGTCGTCGACCGTGGGGTCGATGCTGATGAATGCCAGCTCCTCCGCCAGCCAGCCGATCCGGGCCTGCAGCCAGCGCGGGCCGAGCGGCGCGCCGAGCCCGAGCCGGATGTGCGGCCCGATCCAGGTGTAGGCCTCGACGGTCTGGTAATCGGCGCCGGCCTCGACCTCGCCGCGCACCCGCGGCCACCCGAGGTCGATCCGCTGCAGCGAGCCGAGCAGCCGTACCTTGGGCTGCACGTCGGTGAGGGTGCTGGCGCCGTGCGGGACGGTGACCGCGACCCGGCCATCGACCGCCGCGGTGATCAGCGGATGGGCCTCGGGCACCACGCTGCCGCCGGCGATCCCGCGGAGCTCGTAGGTCAGCGGCTCGTAGCCCACGCCACCGCCGAGGTGGACCTCGTGGCGCGTGGCCGGGGCCAGCTCGATCGCGACATCGATCACCGACCCGTCCACCGACCCGTCCACCGACCCGTCCACCGGGCCATCATCGCCGCGATCGGCCGCGACGGTCACCGTCGAGAACCGCCCGAGCTGGTAGAGCTCGGCCTGCGCCGCGGCGAGCGCGGCGGCCGAGTAGCGATCCCCGGTCGCGAACGGCAGGCGCGCGCGGACCGCCGCCGCGAGATCGGGCGCGAGCGGGGGCAGCCGGACCTGGCCGAAGACACAGCGCGGGCCGGGCTCCACCGTGTAGCGCACGGCCGCGACCGCGCCGCCCGGCTCGGCGGTCACCGCGCCGGTGACCCGGACGTGAGCGTAGCCGGCGTTCACGATCAGATCGGCCAGCGGCTGCTTGGCCGCGTCATAGGCGGCGTAATCGAACGGCGCGCCGTCGCCGAGCCCGACCCGCGCCCGCGCCGCCGCCGGCGCGACCTCGGGCGGCAGCCCGGCGATCTCGACCCGGCTGACCGCGCGGCGGCCCTCGGCGACGGTGAACGTCACGACCTGGCGGCCGCCGCGCTGCTCGACGGCCGGCGTCACGGTCACCGCGAAGAAGCCGAGCCGGAGGTACGCCGCGCGGATCCGCTCGGTGTCGAGACCGAGCAGGTACGGATCGACCGCCGCGCCGTCGCCGATCGCCTCGTGCAGCGCGAGCGCGGACTCGAGCTCGTCGCTGGCGATCGCGTGGTTGCCGGCGATCCGGATCGCGCCCAGCTGGCCGGCCGCCACCGGCGCGCGCGGCGCCCCTCCGCACGCGCATGCGGCCGCGAACGCGACGAGCCAGCGTCGAGACACCCGCGCTGATCGTGACCGCGGGGCGACGGCGGGGCAAGCATTCTCCGGCACCGTGCCTCATCGTGCCGGACGCGGCGTGAACCGCCTGCACCCGGCGCAAGCCATGCGCCCAAGAGCAACCATGGGCGCTGACGTTAATCCTTTGCGACGCCACCTCGGCGGCGCAGGTTCAGGCCCGACAAGTACAGATCGGGAACGTCAAACGAGTCCTTGCTGCGCACGCGAAACATTCCAAGGCCGGCCAGGTTGTCCAGTAACTCGATGTGGTTCGTGCCCGGCGGGCGGATCTCGACCGAGCCGCTGTCTGCACTAGCCCAGGTGCCATCGACGCCGGCCGCCAGGCATGATCGTGGAGACGAACCGCCTTGAGGCAGCACTCGACGACGTACCCCGGGAGATAGCAGGCACCATCGTAGCGCTGCGCGGCGCAGAGCGCGGTTGCATCGCCGAAGTGCCTCGCGGCAGCATCCGGAAAGTCGTCATTTTGAACCCGTAGCACGGACATGCGTGAACCGACGTTCGAGGATACCTGGGGGTAAATCAAGCGGCACGCGGCACCGATCCCGTTGCCCTGCGACCTCCAGAACCGCTGGATCAGTCAATAGCGCTTGCGCCACAGCAGGTCGACGGACTGCACGGTGGCGCCCGCAGTGCCCTGCACGATGACCCGCCGCGACAGCCAGTACTCGAGCTCGCCCTCCTCGAGGTTCTCGTCGGTCCGCGACCCGAGGTGCTGGCGGTACGCGAGGAACAGCGACGGCGTGAGCCAGGTCCCGACCGTCACCGCCGGGCCGCTGGTCGCGGTCGCCGCCTCGTAGCGCAGCACGTCCAGGTTGATCGGCAGCGCCCGCTTGACGTAGCCGCCGATCTGGTTGGCGACCAGCGACTGGCCGGCCGTGGCGACCTGGCTCTGCATCGGGCCGCTCTGCGGATCGCCGCCTGGCTCGCCGCCGAGCAGGAAGCCGAGCAGCTGGCCCTGCGAGTAGGTGCCCGGATCGCTCGTCATCACGAGCTCGGGCTTGCTGAGCCGGCCGCGGACCTCGGTCACCGTGGTGACCTCGGAGAAGTCGTAGGTGATCTGGATGTCGAGCAGCGGATCGAGCGAGCCGTCGAAGTTGACCGCGGCGTGATCGAGCTGGTAGCGCCGGCCGAACAGGTCGAGGTCGCCGCGCTCGGCCTCGATCGCGCCGTACATCGCGATCGCCTCGCCGTCGGCGCGCATCTCGAGCCGGCCGTGGATCAGGCCGCGGAACTCGTCGGACTCGACCCGGGTCGACCGCAGGTCGATCTTGACCACGAAGATCGGGTGGGTCGGCTCCTCCTGGGCCATCGGCCGCCGGGTGATGCGCCCGCCGTCGACGAACACCATGTCGGGCGGCGCGCCCACCGGCTTGAGCCTCTCGCCGCGGTCGCTCGGTACGACGACGTTGGCGTGATCGACCACCAGCTCGGCCTTCCACTGGTCGCGGTCGCGCGACAGCGTGGCGCCGACGTCGGCGGTGATCTACGGCTCGACGCTGCCGATCGGCGACACCTTGCGCAGGGTGAGCCGGGCCTTGCCGCCGCTGGGCGCCGCGCCGTCGAGCGCGATCGTGCCGGTGAGCGACGCGCTGCCGGCGCCGAGCTTGCCGTCGGCCGCGATCCGGATCTCGTGATCGGCGACCAGCGCGTCGATCCTGGCCGCGCGCAGCGTACCGACGGTCGGCGAGACCGGGATCCGCGCCTCGCGCAGGTGGAGCTCGCCGGCGAGCTGGGCGGTGCGCAGATCGAGCCCGGTGAGCCGGAGGTCGGCGTCGAGCACGCCGGATGCCGCGCCAACCGGGCCGGGGGCGAACACCAGCAGCGGCACCAGGTCGAACCGGGTCGCCTTCACCGTGGCCGTCCCGTCGCGCAGCCGGTCGGGCCGGACCTGCGCGGACACGCGCAGCGCGCCGCCGCCCGACTCGGTGCCATCGACGGTGACCCGGGCGGTTGCGCCGTCCCAGCTGCCGTCGACCGCGAGCCGCTCGACGACGCGCACCGGCTTGTTGTGCGGCCCCGGCGGGATCGTGAGCTGGCTGGCGGCGACCCGGACGGTCGCCTTCGGCGCGCCCAGCGCCCCGGTCAGATGGATCTCTCCGTCGATCCGCCCGGACGTGATCTCGGTGCGACCGAACACCGCGAGCAGCCGCGCCGCGTCGGTCGAGGTCAGCTTTGCGGTCGCCTGGAGCGGGGTGTCGCGCCCCGCCGCCTGGCCGCGCCGGTCCAGGACGTCGACCAGCGACACCGGGAGCCGGCCCTCGACCTCGACCAGCGAGGCGCCGTGCGACCCCACGCCGAGCGACGCGGTGGTCGCCCGCTCGTCGAGCGACGCGGTGACGTGGACGTCGATCGGCTGGTCGAGCGGCCCGCCGCGCAGCTCGCCGACGTCGACCACCACCTGCGCGGTGCGCACGGCCGGCCCGAGATCGATCGCGGCGGCGGCCCGGCCGCGCAGCTCGCTCTTGATCCCGAGCCGGTCGAGCAGCGCCGGATCGATCGCGACGCCCTCGACCCGCGCGCTCGCACCGCGCAGCGCATCGCGGCCGAGCCGCCGCCATGCCGCCGGGTCGAACGGCTGGTCGGGCATCGCGATCTCGGCCTGCGCCGTCGCGTTGCCGATGCCCTCGGCGGTCACGGTCAGCCGCGGGGTCAGCTCGGCCCGGGCGTTCTGCGCGAGGTCGAGCGCGGCGGTGACGCCGATCCCGCGCAGCGCGGGCGCGACCAGGTCGCGGACCTCGATCCGGCCGCCGGTCGTCGTCGCGGTCAGCTCGAGGTCGCCGTTGATCTGGCCGGCGTAGTCACCGGCCAGCCCGGCGAGCTCGGCCGCGCGGCGGAGCTCGATGCCGCGCAGGGTCAGCGCGGCGCGGCGGATCGCATCGCGGCCGAGCCGCTGCCACGCGGCCGGATCGGCGACCGCGCGCGGCGC
>JBGQCL010000585.1:0-7062 GCA_041495365.1 Kofleriaceae bacterium
GCTGTTCGACCTGTCGCGGTTCACCGAGGCCCGGGCGGTGCTGCAGAAGGCGCTCGGGATCCAGCCCGAGGACGCCTACACGCACCAGATGCTCGGCCTCACGCTGGAGCAGCTCGGCGACGCCAGGACGGCCGACACCGAGCTCGCGCGCGCCCACGAGCTCGCACCCGGCGAGCTGACGCGCCCGGTCGTGATCCCGCAGGCCGAGTTCCAGAAGGAGGTCGACGCGGTGGTCGCCGGCCTGCCGCTGTCGCGCAAGGCGCGGGTCCGCGCGATCAAGATCGAGGTCGCCGATCTTCCGGATCCGATCGACCTGGCCGCGGTGACGCCGCCGTTCCCGCCGACGATCCTCGGGCTGTACCGCGGGCCGGTCGGCCACGCCGCCGAGCTGCCGCCACAGCTGGGCGACGAGCCGGTGTCGATCGTGCTCTACCGCAAGAACCTGGCGCGCGCTGTCAAGAGCCGGACCGAGCTCACCGAGCAGATCCGCGACACGCTGCTGCACGAGATCGGCCACCTCGAAGGTCTGGACGAGGACGACCTGCGCCGCCGCGGCATGGAATAGAATAGCCCGTGTGGGCCGCGATCTTGCGGTGTTGCCGCGGCGGGTCCGTGTCATGCTAGCGAATGGCGTGGCCATGCGGAAGCACACGATGTCGGCGATGCGGTCCCTGACGGGGCTGTGGGTGGCGGTCGCGCTGGCCGGGTGCATGTTCGATGCGCCCCCCCGCGCGCGCATCGACGGCTCGTGTCACATCGGCGGCTGCTCCGCCGAGCTGTGCTCGGATCACCCCGACATGGTGTCGCCGTGCATCTGGCGCGACGCGTACGTCTGCTACCGGGACGCGACCTGCGCGCGCCAGCCCAGCGGGGCGTGCGGCTGGACGCCGACTCCCGAGCTCGGCGCCTGCCTCGCGTCTCACGACCCGCTGCCGGGCTCGCAACCCTGACACGACGTGGTCAGCAAACCAGGGTGATGCCGGCGGCGGCGAGGCGGTGCTTGCCAAGGGCAAGTGGTGGAGCGACAACCACACGGTGCACTCGGCCACCACGGAGGGGCCCTGGCCGCACGGCGATCGCTTCATCGTCCGGTTCTCGTACGACGTGACCAACCAGCCGTCCAACCGGCGGTTCACGATGGACGAGACCGCGCTGTTCACCGTGAAGGACGGCAAGATCGTGCGCGAGGAGTTCTACTACGTGACCGGGTGAGACCTCGCCGGCGGCTCAGGGCGGCGCCGTCGGATCGGCGACCGGCGGGCGCGCGCCGGCATCGAGCGCGCCGATCACCGGGCAGTCGGTCGCGGCCTGGGGGACGGTGAGCCACACGCCGACCGCCGCGACGACGATCAGGGCGACGCCGGGCACCGCGATCACGAGCATGCCGGGCAGCACGAACTCCAGCAGGCCGGCCGACAGCGCCCCGAGCGCGTGACCGGCGCTGCCGGCGGCGTGCACGGTGGCCATGCCACGCGCGCGGTCGGCGAGCTCGGCCGATGGCAGCGCGAGCACCAGCGCCGCCGCGTACAGCGCGCCGGAGGTGGCGCCCGCGGCGACCGCCCACAGCGCGGCGACGGCGGGCGAGCCCGAGAGATCGATCGCCGCGGCGGCGGCCAGCGCGAGCGTGAAGCCGAGCGAGCTGCGCACCGCGAGCCGGCGCGGCCCCAGGGTCGGCGCATAGCGCCACGCGGCGATCAGCGCGGCCACCGACGCGGTCAGGAACACGCCGAGCACCAGACCGACGCGCCCCGGCGCTGCGAGCCACGGCATCGCGATCGTCATGCTGCCGAAGCTGAACCGCTCGCAGAACGCGAGCAGGCCGGGCGCGAGCAGGCCGGGCGCGCCCGGCCGGCGATCGCGCGCGGGGCGGGGCGGGGCGGGGGGCAGCGGCTCGGCCGTGACCCGGAGCTGGACGATGATCAGCGCGGCGGCCGACAGCACGGAGGCCATCGCGAGCGCGGCCGCGACCCGGTGGAACGCGCCGCCGACGCCGAGGCCACCGGCGAGGCCGAGCACGATCGTCCCGCCCATGATCACCGCCCGCCGCGCGCGCTCGGCCGCATCCCCCGCGGTCGCGGCGCCGACCAGCGCGGTGATCGCGAGCAGGTGGCAGCCGCCATCGAAGAAGCGCAACGCGACGCGGAGCTCGAGCGAGTCGACCGCGGCCATCCCCAGGGTGATCGCGGTGCTCGCGATCAGCGCCGCCGTCGCGAGCCGGCGCGCCGAGCCGGCCCGGCGCAGCAGGTGGGCGCCGAGCATCGCGCCGAGCACACCGCCGAGCACGTGGGCGTCGGTGAACACGCTGGCCGACATCCTGCCGTGGCCCGCGCCGTCGTCGAGCGAGCGCAGCGCCGGGATCACGACGCCGGTCGAGGCCGCCGCGCAGGCCAGCGCGATCGTCGCCGCGGGGCGGACGTCGCGGACGGCGAGCCGGGCGAGCCCGGCGATGCGCGACGCGAGCCGGATCATCGTGGACCTCCGGCGCCGGTGGCCCTGGGCCGCAGATCCTCGGCTCGCGTCACGACCCGCACGTCGACGATCAACATAGCGCCTCCAGCGCGCCGCGTGCACGCTCGACGTGCGGCCGGCTCCGCGCGCGGTGTCCGGGGAACCCGGAACCAGCGCTCGCGGACAACCGCAGGGCATGGGTCTCCCACACCGGCGACGACGCGGCGGTCTCGGCGAGCGCCCGCGACCGCTTCCTCGATCCCGACCGCGTCGCGGCTGCAGGCGACGGCGTCGTCGATGTAGCGAAGCCGCCCACCCTGCACGGCGCAGCGGCGGGGCGCCGGCTCGCGCCGGTCAGCGCACGCGGACGCCGGTCGCGGTGGGGCGCAGCCACGCGGCGAGCTGATCGAGGAACTGCTCCTGGGCGATCGACTGGACGTAGCGCGGGTGGATGCTGCGCAGCTCCTCGAGCGCGTGCAGCGGGGCCATGCCGCGCGCGATGAGGTGGGCGGCGAGCATCGTGCCGGTCCGGCCGAGGCCGCCCTTGCAGTGGTACACCGTCGGCTCGCCGCGCCGGATCCGGTCCTCGGTCCGGGCGATCATCGCGCGCGCCGCCGGAAGCGGGGGCGCGGCCATGTCGGTGATCGGCAGGTGACCAGCCACTGCAAGCTCGACGCCTGCGGCCGGACCGGCGGCAGGCTCGCGCACCGCATCGGCTCGCTGGGCCCGGGCGCGGCGCGGCGCGGGAACCGGATCGGGATCACAGCACCGCCGCGGCGAACAGGCGCTGGAGCTGGACGACCAGGCGATCGCGGTGGGGCGTCCACGGCGTGGCGAGCAGCCGCGGCGGATCGTCGATCGCGATGTGCTCGAGGTCGGCGATCGGCACGCCGCGCAGGCGGAGCTCGTCGATCGCCTCGAGGCCCGACCGGGCGAGCCGGCCGGCCGCCGCGAGATCGCCGGCGGCGAATGCCCGCTCGATCTCCGCCCACACCGTGCGGTACGTGGGGGTCAGCACCCAGAGCCGGATCCCGTCGCGCTCCGGCGCGAGCGCGTAGGTCCGCCCGGGCGGCGTCAGGTGGGTCAGCTTGGCCTGCCAGCGGACCGCGTCGAACAGCACGAGGCGGCCGGCGTCGAGATCGGGGTACATCAGCTCCGGCGCGGTGTGCGCGATCCAGCCCTCGCCGCACGCGAGCTCGATCGCGGCCCGCGGGGCCCAGGGCGCGGGGCGCTCGACGAGGCGCACCGGCGCGCCGAGCGAGGCCAGCGCGGCGCGGCCGCTGACCCCGGGCCACACCATGCCGGCCGGCAGGTCGACCGGCGGCAGCGGGTACGGCACCGGATCGGGCGGGGGCACGCGGAGCGGTGCGGTCGGTGTCAGCGCCGGCGCGCGGCGGCTCACGGCCACGATGACCTCGATGTGCGGCTCGCCGGGGGGCGCAGCGGTTGGCTCCGGGGCCGCGGCGCGCGCCGGGGCGGGTTCGGGATCCTCGATCGCGGTCGGCCAGGGCTCGGTGCCCGAGCGGGTGTCGATCTCGATCGGCGCGCTGGGCTCGTACCCGGTCTCCAGGACCACCGGGGTGCGGGGCTCGACCGGCTCGAGCTCCCAGGTCGGATCGTCGTCGGTTCCGAAGAACGGCGGTGGATCCCACCCGGCTGGCCCGGCGATGTCGGCGCCCGACCCGGCCGGGGCGAGCGGCTCGACCACCGGCGGACCATCCGGCTCCACGGGGGCGCTCGGCGGAGCCGATCCGGCGGATGGCAGCGTCCGGCTCGGCCGGAGCGGTCGCATGGTGCGGCCCGGCGCGACGGGGGCGCTCGACGCGCTCGGCGCGGTGGGGCCGGGCGGGTCGGGGCGGATGGCCACGCCGGCGTCGGGCGGCACGGCGGGGACAGCAGGGATGGGCTCGGCGCGCGCCGGCTCGGCGGCGAGGGCGGGGTCGGCGTGCGCCGGCTCGCGGGGGGCCGCGGGCCGGGGCCGGTCGTCCGGCGCCGCGCGGATCAACCGGATCGGTCGGGTGATCGCGTCCCGGCTCGCCGGAGCGTCGATGGCGGCGATGGGGGTCATCGTGAACAGCCCTGGAACCGGCGCCGAGGCGGCAACCGGCGCCGGCATCGCGGTGGTGCGATCGAGCTCGACCGGCGCGAAGTGCGCCGCGCGGATCCGCCGCGTGATCGTGCGAGGGGTCACCGGGGCGCTGACCTCCCACGCTGCATCGATCGCGGCGCCGGCCGTGGTGTCGATGATCGCGAGCTCGGGCGTGGCATGGGCCGCCGCGGTGGACTCCTGGATCGCGTCGATCGTCGCCTCGCCCGCCGCCTCGCCCGCCGCCTCGCCCGCCGCCTCGCCCGCCGCCTCTCGCATCGCCTCGCGCGTCGCCTCGCCCGTCGCCTCTCCCGTCGCCTCGCCCGCCGCGTCGCCCGCCGCGTCGGCTGCGCGGGCGATGCTGTCGAGCGCGTCGAACACGTCGGCGGCCAGCGGCGCGTCGCCCTCCAGCGCGCACAGCAGGTCGGCCGCGCCGCTCGCATCGCCCTCGCCGAGCTCGCCGGCGACCAGCAGCGCGCGGACGTGATCGACCGCAAGCCGGACTGCGAGCGTGAAGCTCTCCAGCACGCCGGCGCCGCCGGTGGCGTGTGCTGCCACCACCGGCACGCGGGCGGCCAGCCCGAGCGCGGCGTGCAGCTGCTCGGCCGGCTGCGCGTCCGGCAGATCCTGCTTGTTGGCCTGGAGCACCAGCGGCACGTCGGCGCGGCGGTCCAGTCCGCGCGCCAGCGAGCGCAGCGCCGCGCCGGTCTCGGGCGCTGCGCTGGCCCGCGAGTCGGCGACGAACACCACGACGTCCGCGGTGTCGAGGATGTCGCGCCGCCGCCGCCCGAGCTGGATCTGACCGGGCACCGTGACCAGCTGGCAGCGCACGCGGCGGCCGCCGACCCAGCCGCCGGTGAGGTCGAGCCAGTCGAAGAACTGCGTCCGCTCGCCGCCGCCCGGGCTGTTCGGCTCGCTGCGCCGGCTGAGCGACAGCCGCTCGCACAGCTTCCGCAGGTTGGTCGCCTTGCCGGCCTCGGGCGGCCCGTCGTACACGATGCGGAGCACGACGCTGTTGGTGCGGTGATCGACGAGCGGCATCGGGCGTCAAGCTACGGCCGCCGTCGCGCGGCGCGAACTGGCGGCGCTGCCAGCTCGCGCCGCGGCGCGGACCTGGCAGCCGCGCCAGTGGCGGCCCCGAGAGCGGCTTCGAGCTGGACCGGGACCGGCCGTCAGAACATTGCGTATGTGTGTGAATCATGCCTTTTCGCAGATCGCGTATGATAAGGAATGTCGCCGGCGAGATTCTCGTAGTAGATTTGCCGTCACCGGCTGTGGGTGCGGTGCTCGACGGAGAACGTCGCACATCACCTCTTGCAAAATATGTAATGGGACGCAGTGTTTTGCTTGCGACTGATGCACAGGAATTATCCACTAATGTTGAATGAACACCGCGTGTGTCTTGCCGGGTGTTGCGCAGGTCGTCCGCTTGCCGCGCGGGCGTTCCACCTTGCAGGTCGCGAGCGTCGAGCGCGCGTTCGCCGGCCGCGATCGCGAGCTCGCCGATCTGATCGCCGCGGTGACCTCGGGGGTGCCGCGGATCTGGATCGGCGCGGGCTCCGGGCTGGGCAAGACCGAGCTCCTGATCCAGCTCGCCGGTCGGTGCCGCGAGCGCGGGGTGCCGTATCACTGGCTCGCGCCGCACGAGCCCGCGACGCCGCGCGCGCTGCGCGCGATCGCCGACGAGCTCGCCCGCGCCGGCGGCCCGCGCGACGGCCGGTGCCTGCTCGTGGTCGATGACTTCGCGAAGCTGCGTCCGATCGAGCCGTGGTTCGTCGAGCGCTTCCTGCCCGGCCTGCCGCGCGCGGTGAGCGTGGTGATCGCCGACCGCGCCGCCGCGCCGGTGTGGCCGGACGGCGACGGCCTGGTGATCGCGCTCGCACCGCTCGCCGACGCCGACGCGCGGCGTTACCTCGCGTGGCGCGGCGTGGCCGGCGACCGGCACGCCGAGATCCTCGCCGCCGCCGAGGGTATCCCGTCGATCCTGGCCGAGGCCGCCGAGGCCGCGGCGTCGCCCGCCGCGCGCGAGTTCGTCGACCCCGCCGCGGCGTTCTATGTCCGCCACGACTCCGACGATCACCGGCTCGCGATCGCCGTGCTGGTCGCGGCGCGCGCCGCGCCGCACGAGCTCCTCGAGCTCGCGTTCGACGATCCGCAGGCAGCGCGCGGCGCCCATGACTGGCTGTCGCGGCTCACCGTCGTGGCGGCCACGCCGTCCGGGCTGCGGCCCGATACGCTGCTGCGCAAGACCTGGCAGCGCGAGCTCGCCGAGCGCGCCCCGGCGCTGTGGGCGCGTGCGCGCCGCGCGGTGCGCGTGTTCGCCGACCACCGGATCGCGATGGCGCACGATCCGCTGCGCTGGGTGCTCGATCGCCTGTTCGTCGATCGCGACGCCCGCGGGCTGCGCGAGCACATGATCCTGCCGGCCGCCGACCTGCCGCTCGAGCTGGCCGCGCTGCGCCGCGCGGATCGCCCCGCGGTCGCCGCGCTCGCCACCGCCGGCCACGGCCGCCGCGCCGGCGCGACGA
>JBGQCL010000586.1:0-7048 GCA_041495365.1 Kofleriaceae bacterium
CAAGCTCGACAGCCTGGGCGAGCGCACCCTCGCCGAGCTGGTCGAGCGCCGCAAGAGCTTCACCGCCCGCAGCGTCGATCGCCTGATCAAGGTCGCCCGCACCGTCGCAGATCTGATGAGCCAGGACGACATCGACGCCGGCTGCCTTCTCGAGGCCGCCGGCTTCCGCGACGTCGACCCGCTCGCCGATCTCGTCGCCGAGGTCGCGTGACCCGAGATCTGCCATGCATCACCCGACGATTCACCATTCCGACTCCCAGCTTTGGGCTCCTCGAGCGGCTGTCGCTGCGCGATCCGCGACTACCGTGTGTGAGCCGATCCCTCCCCTTCCCCCTGGATCGCCAGAGCGCTACGTTCATGCTTACGATGCCAACCACACGCAGGGCCGCCACCCCGAAGATCCGGAGGCGACTGTCGAAGCGACGGACGATCACGATCGAGGAGTTCGATCGCGACCGAGCACGGGCCATCGCGGCGGCCCGCAAGCCGGGTGGCGTATACGTTGTCGATTCCGAGGGCAAGCTGCGGTTCTACATGGTGATCCCGCACGATACGATCCCGGACGCGCACTGGTAGCCGGCGACGAAGTCTCGATCAGGCACCTGCGCGACTGGCTGACGAGGGGAATGACCGGGTGCCAGTTCGCAAAGCTGATCGCGCAGAAACGAGAACGCATTGTTGCGGCAACGTTCCCCGGTCTCGCTTCCGACATCGATGTTTCTCGGCTGTTCGAGACCGGCACCCATACTCACCTGCCTGCGATCGCGGTGTTCACGGGGATCAGGACGGAGGCGGCGCTGATCGAGCAGCTGAGCGTTTTAGCACGAGCACCGCGGTGGAGAATCACCCGCGAGCATCCTGCGGGCCTGGTCACCGATGATGTGATGATCGGCGTGGAGTGGCAGATCGGAAACGGATGCGCGTCGTCCGTGATGGGACTGGCACCGTTTGCGACGATGCCGGTCACGAGGCGGGCGCCTTATGTCTGCCTCGCCGCCTGGCCCGGCGGCCACGACAATCCGCACTGGACTCACTACGAGCGAGACATCGTGCACTTCCTCGACACCGATCTCACGGCGCTGGAGCTCACGACGCCCAAGTACCGCTCGCTCACGAAGGCCAGCAGAGCGACGACCGAGCAACTTCTATCCGAGCTCGGCGATGACGCGCGCTACTACCGGCGGGTTGCATTCCGGTTGCAAAGCTCCGTGGGGGCAGCTTTGCGCGACGTCCTGGTCAGCTCGTAGTCAACCAGACTCTTATCGCTGGCTCGCGGCATTCGCACCGGTTGCCCATACCGGCTTTGTCGTGATCGTCCAGACCTGCTACGAGGCGTGGGTGACCACCTGGCTGCTGTATCCGCTCATCGCAGTGCCCGCGACCGCCGTCCTCGCGAGGGCCCGCCGTGTTCGCCGCCAACCTGTGGCCCCTGCCTTCTTCCGGAAATGACCCGCGCCGAGCCCTCGAGACCACCAAGATTCACTCGGCGATGGGCCTCGCCCATGGCCTGATCGACGTCCGCCCGTTCCGCGCTCCCCAGCACATGCTCTCCACCGCCGCCCTGATCGGCGGCGGGCTCGACCCCGGGGGCGAGACCCGACCGGGGCGAGACCCGACCGGGGTTAGTTTCGGAGCGCTCGCACCGAGGTCGATGACTCGACCATGATCACGATTCGTCCGGGATGCGGACATGCTTGGCCGGCATCCGGCCACTTGGAACTCCAACTTTGGAGATCGCGTCGCAGTTCCCTGGCCAGGATCTTGATAGCGAGGCCGGCATGCCGCCTCGTCCGGTCCTGCCCCGCCAGTTCTACCCGCCGGTGCACGCAGCGCCAGCTCTTGCTGCGGCCCGACCGGAAGACCAACAACGCGTTCACTTACTGCCTGATCGTAGCGGCGCAGCGCTACAGGATCGACGTGCTGCTGCCGTGCGCGATGTCGAACCACCACCATACGGTGATCTACGACCGCGACGGACGGTACCCAGAGTTCGTCGAGCACTTTCACAAGCTCCTGGCGCGGAGCCAGAACGCGCTGCGGGGTCGGTGGGAGAACTTCTGGTCGTCGGAGCAGGTCTGTATGGTGAGGCTGATCGATCGCGACGCCGTGATGGACAAGCTGGTCTACACGGCCACCAACCCGGTGCAGGACCACCTGGTCGACCGGGCGCACAACTGGCCGGGCGTCAACGGCCTGGCCGCGCTCCTGGCGGGGCGCAGCCTGCGTGCGCGACGGCCGTGGCACTTCTTCCGGCCGGACGGGCCTATGCCCGACGAGGTCGAGATGCGGCTCACGATCCCGCCCGGGCTTGGGCCCGAGGCGGAGGTGCTCGCGGAGCTGCGGGAACGCGTCCAAGCGGTCGAGGCCGAGCACGAAGCGGAGCGCCTGCGGACCGGCCGGCGGGTGCTGGGGCGGCGCGCCGTGCTCCAGCAATCGTGGCGTGGATTTCCGTCCAGCGTCGAACCGCGGCGAACCCTCCGACCGCAGGTGGCCAGCCGGAGCAAGTGGCACCGGATCGAGGCGCTGCTGCGCAACCGCGCGTTCATCGAGGACTACATCCGTGCTCGGGACGCGTGGCGCGAGGGCAACCTGGTCGCGTTTCCACCGGGCACCTACTGGCTCCGCCGGTTCGCGAACGTGATCGTGGCAGAGACGTGACGTGAGTCGAGCTCGACGCTGACGAATCACGGCGTGTGACCGCCGAGGCGACGTACGTCTCGGAAGGGTTGAGCACGCCCTGGCATCGACATACACGACGGGGACTGGACTCGTCGATGTCCGCCGGCCGGCATCGAGGAGCACTGACTGTAGTCGAGCCCACTTGAAGCGCCCCACCGCTGGTCGAAGTCCTTCGCGATCGGCAAGATCACGGAGACGCCGTGGAAGCAACCCCGGTCGGGGATCTCCCGACCGGCCCCTTAGTGCTGTCCGGTGATGTCGAGGGTCGCCAGCGGCGTCATGGTGTCTCCGTGGGCGTAGAGCCAGAGCGTCGCGACCTCGCCGACCGACATCGGCTCAGGGGCCGTACCGCTCGAAGGACCGGTGCCCAGGAACAGCGTCTCACCTGGTGATTGGAGATTCTGCTGGCCCCACAGATCGACCTGGTCGTTACCGGGCGCGTTCCAGCTAAGTATGAACGTCGTCGTCGTCTGACCAGCGGGAACGATCACTGGGTTCTGTGAAGCCGTCATTGTGGCGCCCTGGATGCCTGTCATCTGGAGCGTAGCCAGCGGCGTCGTCGTGTCTCCGTGGGCGTAGAGCCAGAGCGTCGCGACCTCGCCGACCGACATCGGTTCAGGGGCTGTTCCGCTCGTCGGGCCGGTTCCGAGAAAAATCGTTTGACCGGGCCACTGGAGGTTCTGTCGCCCCCACAGATCGACCGTGCTGAACCCGGGCGCGTTCCAGGTCAGCGTGAACGTCGATGTCGTCGATCCGACCGGGACGACGACCGGATTCTGCGACGCCGTCATCGTGGCGGGGACGACGACGCAGATGGGATCAGCGGCCTGAGCGGGAACGCTGACCGCGTTCCAAGCGGCCTTAACGGTGTTGAACTGCGTGCAGCTGCCGGGGAACAGATTGATGGCGGCCTGCAGCGTCCACGTCCGGTACTTCAAGTACGAGGAGCCCGTGGTCTTCAGCAGCATCGCGTGGTACATGATCTTGATCGCGGTCTGCGTGCCCAAGCCGACGACGGTGGAACCGTTGCAGGTCGGGCTCATCGGCTGTCCGTTGGTCGGATTCGAGCCTTCGGCGAGCAAGTAGAACCAGTGGTTACCGGGACCGGCCGCGCGGTGGACCTCGGTCGATGGAATCGACGATGAATAGCAGTTGGGGTCACCGAGCGCGGACGGATTGGCCATGTTCCGGATGGGGCCGCTGCCCAGCAAGTTGATCTGCTCACCCACTGTGAAATCCGGAACGTCAAACGGCGAGGGCTCGTTGGCGAACCACTCGGTCGACGCGCCGAACGTGTCGGCGACAAACTCCTGCGTGCCATTGCCCGACAAGCCACCCGGGGTGTGATCGTCGATGCCGTGACCCATCTCGTGGGCGATCACGTCGATTGCGCCGATCCACTGGTTGGCGCTGTTGTGTCCGACCTGGACCTGGTTGCCGTCGTAGAATGCGTTCACCTGGGCGAGGCCGACGCGGATCGGCCAGGCGCCACCCACGCCATCCATCGCGTTGCGGCCGAGCCACTGCGTCAGCATCTTGGCCTCGGTCTGCGCGCCGAACAGCGCGTCCACGCAGCCGGTCTCCCGGCTTGTGGGGTTGCCATTGCCCCACAGATCGTCCGCGCCGCTGAAGGTCGTGTTGTTGGCCGCGTCCTGGCAGCTCAGGTTGGCAATGCTCGGGTCGCTCATCGAGAACGTGGCCCCCAACTTCGTCGTCGTCGTGTTGAGCGTGTTGAGCGCGACCGGATTGGGACCGTTCCATGCCGAGGTGCCGGTGCCGTACATGACGTGCTCCTGCTCTCCCAGCACGGCGCCGGTGAGCGCATCGACATGGACGGTCAGCCGGCTAATGCCATTGGCGCCGACGCCGTTGACGGTGGTCTGCCATGCAAGCCGAGGGGTGGCGTCCAGGGCGTACACCACGAGCTGGGTTCCCTCCACGCCGGTCACGCTACGCAGCCGCTGGGTCGCGATCGTCGCGGCGGCGGCTTGGCTCAGCTTGGGAGTGATCGAAGCGAGGGCGATCGGGCTCTGCAGCGCGACCGAATGGTAGGCGACTTGGCCCGCGCGATCGATCACCGTCACGAAGTCGCCACCCACCACGGGAAGCCCACCGTACGTGCGCTCGTACGGGACATAGGAAATGCCATCGAACGACTCCACTCTTCCCTGCACGAACGCGTCACGGGGGCTGACCTGGAGGATCGCAGGCCGGCTGGCCACGAACGCGCCTGCGGTGCGGCTGGCGACAGCTTGGGCCGCGGCAGGGCCGGGTGTCGTCGGGGCCCCGAAGAAGCTTAGCGCGACCGGTGCGCCTCCCGCCTTCTTGACCGTGACGATGTCATCTGACGTCGCTGCCGTGTTTTCGGCGTCCGGACTGCCGACTCAGCCTGCGAAGAGAGCTGCGGTTGATAGGGCGCTGAAAACGGATCCAAGCTTTCTGTTCATCACTGCCTCCATGAAGACGTGAACGGGACCGCGTATACCGACCTTGGAAATTCTATGACGTGGTCGGGGTGATGTTGTGTGCGCCGAGCGGATGCGTGAGCGTATAGAGCACGAGCTTGTTGTTGCCCGGCTGGGTCAAGAAGAACGCGGGACCGCTCAGCGCCGCAGCATCGAGTGGCTCGACGGGCTTGATGATCTCGGCGAGACCCGCGCTATTCGGCAGCGCGAGACCCGCGCTATTCGGCAGCGCCAGGTCGTCGATGAAGATCAGGGTCACCGTCCCCCCATTCAGCGCAGCCGCCTTGTCGATAATGACGATGCGATTGCCGACGACCAGGCTCCCCGTGGCGGTGCGCATCCGCCCGGTGACGTAGATGGCTTTATTGTCGTAATTGAGGCTCTCGAAGTCCATCTGTTGCGTGCCGTTTCGGAAGACGTGAAACGAATATTTGTTCCAGGCCCCGCGAGGATCGTTCGTCGCCGAGATGGCCACGTCGCAGTACGAGGAGCCAATTCAGGAGACCCATCGGTCGATTATCCTGTGATCTCAACGAGGAGCAAGGCGCTGGTGGTGCTGCAATGCCGCCGGGTCCTGCACGACTGCCGTGGCGTGAGAACTTTCTGCCCTGGCTATCACGTCGCGGTTTGGGGCGATCTGTCAACCACCGGCCGCGGACGAATACCGCCCACGCGACGCCGATCTCGGCCGCGAGCGCCGCGTCCCGCTGGGTCGCGCACGCGACGTGGTTCACCGCAGACCGGCGCGCCAAGTGGCAGATCTGGGCGAGCTCGCCGCGCTGCGGCTCGGCAGCAAGGCCCTCGACCAGCCGCTGCGCGATCGCGGCGGCCCGGCCGCTGAACGGTGGTCACGGGCGTCGGACGTCCAACTGGCCCCGGACGAACACCCGCGAGGTGACCAACCTCTACGAGTCCGCTCCCCAGTCGAGAAAGCCCGTGGTCACCCGCACCCTCTCGCACCTCTCGGACACGCAGCGCCAGATTTTCGACCTGCTCCAGCTCGGCCGCTCTCGCGCCCGGTAAGCCGCGCTGCCAGCAACTTCCCCCGAGCTCCGCAACCTCCCCGGCGGCGACGCAGGTCATAGACCTCTCGCGCCCTTCCAGCGACGAGAACACGCGCGTCTGCAGCGCCAGTTCAGTAAACTCGGGCTAGGTCCGCCGGACCCGAGGTCGGCCTGGGGGGAACATCCACGATTCTTACTTGAGCGGAGAAGCGGTCGGCGCCTACCGCCCCCATCGTCCCGGGTGCCTCGCCCGCCATCGCTCGCGCGCCCTTGACCTCGCGATGCGCTCGACCTTCTTCGCGGTGAACGCCCGCACGCTCTTGCCGTGGGCGAGCTCCACGCGCCGCGCCTTGGGGATCACGCCCTCCACCTCCATGCGCCGGACCGTGTTCTCCGAGACCCCGAGCAGCTTGACGACCTCGCCCACGAGCCGGTAGCCCTTCTTGCGCAGCGCATCGAAGCCGCGGCGGAGCGGGTTCGGGTGGTGGCCGTGCAGGTACCGGGGCAGCCCCATGGAGCGGTGGCGCGGCAGGATCACGAACGCGGCCCCGCACCCGCACTGGCACAGGTACCGGCCCGAACGGTTCATGCGCTCGGCCCAGGCCTCGACCGTCTCGGCCCGCGGGAACCGGACCTCAACCATTTCCTCGTGATAGACGCCGGAAGGTCCCCCGCCGCCCCCGCGCCCTATGTCCCCCGGCTCGGGCAAGACCATGGTCGCGCGCCGGATCCCGACCCTGCTCCCCGACATGACTCGCGGCGAGGCCCTCGAGACCACCAAGATCTACTCCGCGATGGGCCTCGCCCACGGCCTGATCGACACCCGCCCGTTCCGCGCCCCGCACCACACGATCTCCACCGCCGCCCTGATCGGCGGCGGCAGCTCGCCCCGCCCCGGCG
>JBGQCL010000587.1:0-7040 GCA_041495365.1 Kofleriaceae bacterium
AGCCCCGCGCCGCGCCGCTCGGTCCGCTTGGCCTGCCAGAACCGATCGAAGACGTGGGGAAGGCTCTCTGCGGGAAAGCCGGCGCCGGTATCCGCGACCGAGAACAGGACCTCCCCCGCACGCGATCGCGCGCCGATCGTGACGCGTCCGCCGGCGGGTGTGAACTTGATCGCGTTTCCGATCAGGTTCTCGAACACCTGCAGCAGACGATCGTCGTCCGCCCAGATCTCGGGGAGCTCGGGGTCGAGATCGAGCTGCAGCTCGACGGATGCCCCCGACGCGGGCACCTCGAGCAAGGCGAGCGCGTCCCGCGCGACGCGATCCGCCGTCACGGCGCGACGCGCGATCGACAGGGCGCCTGCCTCGATGCAGGTCACGTCGAGGAGGTCCTGGATGAGCCGACTGGCACGTTCGATCCCCCGCGAGATCATCTGGACCCATTTCTGCCCTCTCGTTTCGCCGCTCTCCACGAGCTGACGCTCAAGAGCTTCGGCGGCAAAACCGATCGAATTCAGCGGGGACCTGACATCGTGGGCGACAATTCCGAGCACGTCATCGCGCGCCTGCGTCGCGCGTCGCGCCGTCTCGTACAGGCGCGTGTGCTCGACGGCGAGCGCAGCCCGCCGCGCCAGCTCCGCCGCGAGAACAAGGTCTCGTACCTTGTAGCGGCCAGGACGCGATGACACGAGCACGAGGGCGCCCAGCACGCCGCCGGTCGATACCATCGGCACGACGGCGGCCGATCTCGGCGCGAGCAGTCGAAGCAGGTGGAGGTGCTCCGGGTCTCTTGCCATCGACTCGATGAACTCCGGCGTCAAATCTTCGTAGAGCTGTGGCTGCCGCGTCTCGAGCGCCTGTCGAGCAAGGACGTGCCGGCTATCGAGCCGCAGCGCGGCCAGCTGCTCGCAGAAGGCCGCCTTCGCCGGATCGACATGCGCTACCGTGAGCCGCTGCACGCGACCGTCTTCCTCGAGCATGTCGACGACACACCAATCCGCGAGGTGGGCCACGATCAGCCGGGCGATGCTCTTCAGGGTGTCCTCGTAGTCCAACGACGAGGCCAGCACGGGGCCGGCCTCGGCAAGCACCTTTTGCTCCGTCTCGAGGGCCTTGCGCTCCGTGATGTCCCGGAGTGCGACCGTGAGCATCAGCCCGCTGGCGAGCTCGAGCTTGGAGATCGTGGCTTCTGCCGGAAACTCCTCACCACTCTTGCGCAGCCCGAACACCGGGAGCCGTTCTCCCATCAGCCGCGCGGCTTTGCTGGCTGCTGCGAACGCCGCAACGTGCTGCCTGTGCCTGTTGCGCAGCGCCGCCGGAAGCAGGAGATCGAGCGGCCGACCGACGACCTCCGCCTGTTCGTAGCCGAAGATCTCCTCGGCGCCGCGGTTGAACATGGTGATCCGCTGATCGCGATCGATGCTGATGATCGCTTCCGGCGAGATGGCGATGATGCCGGAGAACTTGGCCTCGGATTCCTGCAGCGCCAGCTGCGCGCGCTTGATATCCGAGACATCGCTGACGAGAACGAAGAACCCGCGCACGACCCCGTCGGCGATATCGGGGAGATAGTTCGCCTTGCTGTGGCGCGCTGGACCGCCTGCCGGATCCGGTATCTCGCGCTCGAACTCCTGAGGCTCACCGCGCAATGCGCCTTCGATGTACGGCAGGTTGAGCTTGTACAGCGGTCCCAGTAGTTCGCTAATATGCTTGCCGATCAGCGATTCGGGGGAGACGCCGAACCATCGCTCGCATGCACGGTTCGCGAACCGGCAGCGCTGCTCGGAGTCCCAGTAGGCGAGCATGGACGGAATTCGGTCGACGATCTGGTGGAGCAGTGCATGCTCCAGGTGCACGCCTTCGCGATCGTCGCTCGCCATGCGGAACCATACGCAGCCGCTCATCGTCGGCAACCCATGCGATCTGTGAACGCATGGCCAGCGCAGCTATGACCGAGCTACCCGAGCCGCCCAAGCACGAGCGCGAGGGGGCCGAGCCATGACCTCGGTGCGCTGGTTCCGCGAGCTCGGCCTGGCCGACCGGGCATAGCGCGCGGCGTCGTAGTCGGTCACGTTGTATGCGACGCCGTTGCGACGAGCTGGGTGGATCACCGCTACCGTCATCGAACTGAAGACACTGCAAGCGATGCACCATCAGCAGACTGGGTTCACTGGCTCGGTTCGCGAAAATCCTGCGCACAGTTCGCCGCACGCGATCTCGTCGCGCAACCCGCTCAGCGGCTTGCCGAGAGACGACAGCACCTCGACCCCGGCGTGATGCAGACACAGCGCGCAGCTCCGCGAAGCTCGGGCACGCCATCAAGCGGCATCGATCATGGGGCGAGAGCTCGCAACGCATCGACGTATGACACGATTCCGAGCAGCTTGCCGTCGGTGTCGACGACCGGTAGCGCACCGATCTTTTCATCGGCGAGCTCGTTGGCGAGGTCGCGCAGCGGGCGCTTCGCGTGGATCGTGAGCGCAGTTCGTGCCATGGCGTCGCGTACGCTCAACGGCGCGCCGGCGCGCTCGCGCGTCTCCACGTACCGCACCGGGTCGCCGGCCACCGTGCGAATGTCGCGGTCCGAGAGCATGCCTACGACCGCGTTGTCCTCGACGACCGGGAGGTGCCGGATCTGGTGATCGACCATCAGCTTGGCCGCATCGAGCAGCGAGTCGGTGGGACTGACCGAGACGGCGGGCTCGGTCATCGCGTCGGCGACGGTGAGCGGTGGCGATAGCTCGCTGGCGATCCGCTCGGCCTCCAACAGATCCGTGGCCGTGATCTGGCCGATCAGGAAGCCGTGCTCCACGATCGGAAGCACGTCGATCGGCGACTTGGAGAGGCGCTCGACCGCGCTCGCCACGGATTCATCGGGGCTGACGTTCGCGGGGATTCCCTGCATCGCCCGGCGAACCGGCGCGCGCCGCCAGTCTTCGTCGGTCTTTGCGCTCACCCGATGGTCGAGGATGTTCCGCTCGGCCAGGAAACCAGCGAGCGCACCGGCATCGACCACCAGCAGCTGGTGGACGCGGCGGCGCACCATCGTCCGTTCAGCTCTACCGAGCGTGTCGTCCGGGCCGATCGTCCACCGCGCCGGTCTCATGATGTCTCTGACCTTCATCGTCATTTCTCCGTTCAGCGTGCTGTTCGCGTTCGGTACTCCATCGCTACTCGCAAGCAACGATCAGACCATTGCGGCCGTCGCCTCGATGCCAAGGAAGCCATCGACGGCGAGCTCGGCAAGTAGATCTCCGCAGGAGTGCGCGAACCCGCGTGAGGGCGACTGGCATCGCCGATGCTTGACCTCCGAGGCGTGAAGCTCTGCGACATCATGCGCCCGGGCCCGTCCACGATCGCCGACAGCGACTCGCTCGGAGCCGCCCTGCGCGCGATGAAGCGCGATCGCGTGCGGTACCTGCCGGTCTTGCACGCGGGGAGTTGGTCGGCATCCTCTCCGAGCGCGATATCCTCGCGGCCCGGGAGTGGCTCGAGCCCGGCGCGGACTGGTGGACGATCGAGGTCCGCAACGCGATGCACGCACTGCCCCAGGCCGCGACTCCGGACGACTCCGTCGCGGAGGCGGCAGCACGGATGGCCAGCGCGAACATCGACGTCCTGCCAGTGGTCGAGCGGGGCCACGCTCGGGATCGTCGGCGTGACCGATGTCCTCGATGCCGAGGTCCGGACCGCCGTGCAGCCGCATAGCCCGCCTCCATAATCTTGGGAGGCCAATTTGCCGAGCCACGCATGGTGAGTACGCACCACAGCCCATGTGGTTCCGCACCGGCCCGCGAGGTACACGCTGGATGGAGCACGTGTGATGACGGAGCCGACCGGCCAGCGCGAAGACGAAGCGGCCAGCGAGATGGCTGCCCGGGTGCGCGCGTTCGACTGGTCCGCGACCGAGCTCGGCCCCGTCGCGTCATGGCCGGCCAGCCTGGCGGCGATGGTCGAGGTGGTGCTCGGTCATCCGTACCCGATGATGCTGTGGTGGGGGGCCCGCGCGATCCAGATCTACAACGATGCGGCGGCTCCCCTGCTCGGCGACCGCCACCCGCGCGCGCTCGGTGCACCTGCCGATCAGAGCTGGGCCGATGCATGGAACCAGATCGGCCCCGCCGTGCAGCGCGTGCGCGCCGGCCGCGGCGCCGTCGTCCTGGAGTGCCTGACCATCGACGGCAACGAAGAGCGTACGAGCACGCTGGCGTTCGCTCCAGTCCCCGATGGTCGGGGCGTCGTCGGCGGAGTGCTCGTCACCGCGCGCGCTGGCGCGGGACAGATGCGCGAGCGCGCCCTCACCGTCGAACGAGCCGCACGCCGCGCCGCCGAGCTCCAGTCCGAGCACCTGCGCTCGATCTTCATGCAGGCGCCCGCGCCGATCGCGGTCCTGCGCGGGCCGGACTACATCGTCGAGCTGTCCAATCCACCGATGGCCTTGGCGTGGGGAAACACGCCGGGGAAGTCGTGGGGTAAGCCGGCGTTCGAGGCGGTGCCCGAAGCGAGCCAGATCTTCAAGCCGGTCTTCGACCGCGTGTACGCGGCGGGCCAGCCCTACATCGCCAAGGACCTCCGGTTCCGCAGCGCGCCAGTGGCGGACGGGACCGTCGAGAACCGCTACGCGGACTTCGTGGTTGCGCCGCTCCGGGACGGCCAAGCTCAGGTGCAGGGGATCTTCATCATCGCGGTCGACACCACCGACCAGATCAAGGTCCGGACCGAGATGCACCGTCTGCGCGCCGAGGCCGAGGCCGCGAACCGCGCCAAGGACGAGTTCCTCGCCATCCTCGGTCATGAACTCCGCAACCCGCTGGCGCCGATCACGACCGCTCTCCAGATCATGCGCATGCGGGGTGCGTGCGACCGCGAGCTCGACGTGATCGAGCGCCAGGTTGGCCACCTCACGCGGCTCGTCGACGATCTCCTCGACGTGTCGAGGGCGATGCGCGGCAAGATCGAGCTCCACCGCCGGGACACCGAGCTGGTCGAGATCGTGACGGATGCGATCGAGCTGGCGAGCCCGCTGCTCGAACAGCGCCGCCACGTCATGGACGTCGACGTGCCGGCGCACGGGCTCGGCGTGCACGTCGACCCGGCGCGCCTGGTCCAGGTCGTGTCGAATCTGCTCACGAACGCCGCGAAGTACAGTGACCCGGGATCGCGGATCACGGTCCGCGGCATGCGCACCGATCATGCGATCCGCCTGTCCGTGCGCGACCGCGGCGTCGGCATCTCGCCAGAGATGATCGGTCGCGTGTTCGATCCATTCGTGCAGCAGGCACAGACCATCGACCGCGCTCGCGGCGGCCTGGGCCTCGGGCTGCCGATCGTGCGCAGCCTCGTCGAGCTGCACGGCGGCACGGTGCTCGCGACGAGCGAAGGCGTCGGCTGCGGCAGCGAGTTCACGATCGAGCTGCCGGCGCTCGAGCGACTGACCGCGCCGCTCCCCCGGCCGTCCGGTCCAGTCGGCGCCGAGCAACCATCTGCGCAACGCCGTCGCGTGCTCGTGGTCGACGACAACGAGGACGCCGCCGTGATGATGGGCGAGGTACTCGAGCGCCTCGGTTATCAGATCGAGGTGGCACACGACGGCCCCTCGGCCCTGCGCATCGCCGAACGTTTCCACCCGGACGTCGCGCTCCTCGACATCGGACTGCCGGTGATGGACGGCTACGAGCTGGCCAAGCGGCTTCGCGCGCAGGGCGGCACCCCTCCGCACCTCGTGGCCGTAACCGGCTACGGTCAGCCCGCCGATCGCGAGCGCAGCGCGCGCGCGGGCTTCGAGCGTCACCTCGTGAAGCCGGTCGACCTCGGCGTGCTGTCGGAGGTCGTCGCGGAGCTCGCGCACTGACCCGATCAGTTTCGATCGCGAACCACCGCTTTGAGGTCGAGTAGCTGGCAGATCTGCCGAGCTGGCGTAGCGTGATCGCGTTCGGCCGCTTCGAGGAGCTCGGCGGCAAGGCCGCGAGCACCGCGCTTGGGTTGCTGCGCGCTCGGCTGCGCGCCGACGTGCAGGTGCACGGCAAGCAGCTGCCGCAGGGCGTCGGCCTGTGGGTGCCGGGCGACGAGCAAACGCGGCCGCGCCAGTCGATTGTCTACGCCATCCGCGTGCGTGAACTCACCGGCCGCGTGGACGTCGTGGAGGCAACGCAGTTCTCGCTGACGACTTAGATCGGCGCGAGCTAACGCGCTCTGCAGGCCCTCGACTGCCAGCGATGCTCACCCGGGATCAAGGACCAGGTCGACACCGCCCGCCGATCGACGAGGGGGCGCCTCGCTGCTCGAGCTGAGCCGCCGCGCGGGCGCCGCCGCGGCTCGGCTCCGGGGGCGGCAGGTATGCGAGAAACGCCTGGGCCAGGCCAGGATGCCGGCGAGCGCGGGTCGGAGCGCCCGCTAGCGGTCGCGAACCGCGTCGCACTGACCGCGCGTTCCTGACCGAGGAGCTTCATGCTCCGAGATCAGACATCGGCGATGCCAGTCGCCCCGCGAGGTTTCGCGCTCCCTGCGTTGATCCACTTGCCGAGCTCATCGTCGATGATTCCTCGGCGCAGAGGCGACCGAAGCAATGGCCCGATCGTTGCTTTGCTTTCAAGTGGCGACGGAGCGGCAACGCGAACGGGGCACCTGAACGGAGAAATGACGATGAAGATCAGAGACATCATGAGACCCGCGCGGTGGACGATCGATCCGGACGACCCGCTCGGGAGAGCTGAGTGGAGGATGTCACACCGCCGCATCCGCCAGCTGCTGGTGGTCGATGCCGGCGCACTCGCAGGTGTCCTGTCCGAGCGAAACGTCCTCGACTATCGGGCGAACGCAAAGACCGACGAGGACTGGCGGCGCGCGCCGGTTCGCCGGGCGATGCAGGGAATCCCCGCGAACGTCAGCCCCGATGAACCACTGGCGAGCGCGATCGACCGCCTTTCCAAGTCGCCGATCGACGTGCTTCCGATCGTGGAGCACGGCTTTCTGGTCGGACAGATCACGGCAACGGATCTGTTGGAGGCCGAGCGGATCGCCAGCGAGCTATCGCCACCGCTCAC
>JBGQCL010000588.1:0-7037 GCA_041495365.1 Kofleriaceae bacterium
GCCTGCGAGCGCATCTCCCAGCGGAATCTTCGCCGTGGCAACAGGGAACTCAGATTCGCAGTCGAGCCGCCACCCGCGTAGAGTGAGCGGTTCGATTGATCTGATCCTCGCTTCCCCCCTTTGGCCGAAGTGCCTGTCTGACGGGGCCCACGGCGGCGAGGGAGGCGAGCCCTTCGGACGTGACATCGGGGCCGAGTTGTACCGAATCTTGCGTGCCGTTGCACAACGAAATGGTGTGTTCCAGATGCGAACAATAGCTTTGGCCAGGCGGAGGATGCCAGTAGATCGCCGATTCGCACGAATCGCACGGTTGTGCCCGGACCGGTACATCGACTGCGACACATGCGACCGCCGCGTGAGCGGGCGCGTTGTCGTGCTTGCGCCGAAAACAGGCCAAGCACGACCGCTGACCCCGATCGCGGACCTCAGAAGGAGCCCCACTTGGCGAGATACGCGCGGACCTTCCTGCTGAGCTCCGGGTCCCGGATGCCGCGTCGCGCCTTCAACGACTCGTCGGCGAGATTCATGAGATCGTCGATGTTCTCCTCGAGGCCGCTGTGGTTGCACTCGAGCAACGAGCACAGCAGCTCGCGCGTGAACTCGATCGCGGCGCGGCGCAGGGAGAGGTCTGCGAAGCGGCTGTCGGGATCGGACTGCGGCGCCTCGCCAAAGATCCGGGCGGCGTCCTGAAGCGACTGCTGGGCCGCTTGTAACGGGGTCACCTTCGTTGTCACGGGGCGATTGTGTATCGCGGCCGTCCGGTTTCAGCCTGCGCGGCTGCAGCGACAATCGTCTGCTGGTAATCGCTACGGAGCTTCGATCCCGAGACGCGCACGGTGCTGCCGCGTGCCGTGGGGCGCCGCACGCAATCGCCGTCACCGCTGGACCGGATCGGGTGTCCATGCTGCTCCTCCGAGCCGCCTGAGGGCGCCGTGACGCGATGCGATGCACGAGAGCCAGCTCAGGGAGCCGTCAGCTTCCAAGGGCTTGGCCGACCCGCCACGACCGACCTGGCCGGTTCAGGGAGCGCCCTGCGGATGACTGCAGCACTTTGCGGCAGCCTGGGCGATACTGGCGCGAGTGCCAGATCGAGGGAACGACGAAACGCTGGGCGTCCCCGCGCCGATCTGGCTCGGGGACGATCCGGTGCGTCACCTGCGCGCCTGGGTGACCGACCAGATCTACCCGATGCCCGAGGCCGGCGAGGTGGTGATCGGCTCGGCTCCCGACGCCGCGTGGCAGCTCGTCGAGCCTGGCCGGTCTGTCTCTCGCCGCCATGCACGCGTGATCCGTGTCGAGGGTGGGTGGGAAATCGAGGATCTGCACAGCAGGCTCGGCCTTCACCGCGACGGTGAACGCACCCACAAGCGGGTTCTGATCACGCCGGGCATGGAGATCGGCATCGGCAGCATCACGCTGATCGCCGAGAACGCGACGCTGATCCGTCTCCGGCACTACCTCGCGCGTGTGCTCGGCTGGAACACGGCCGATCGGCCCGCGATCGATCTGGCCATGCGCGCGGTCCGCGGTGCTGCGCTCCGGCGCGGGTCCCTGGTGCTCGCCGGCGCCGATGATCTGGTCCCGGTCGCCCGGCAGATCCATCTCCGGGCAACGCCGCCGAAGTCTCCGTTCATCGTGTACGGCAAGCTCCTGGAGTCGGACGCAAGCCTGCGCCTCATGGGCACGACCGCCGGCGTGGCCACCGCCCTCGAGCTGGCGGCCGGCGGCACGGTGTGCGTGCGCGCAGACAAGCCGCGCGACGGCTACGACGACCTGGAGGACAAGACCTCGCTGCCGCAAGCCGTCGCGCAGCTGTACCAGTGCATCAAGAAGGTGAAGCGCGGCGAGCCGACCCCGCGCGGCATCGTGGTTGTCCGCAAGCTCGCGGGCCGGTCCGCAGAGGACATCGAGCGCATCGTGGACGAGTATGCACACGATGCGGCCCGCGAGCTGGGGGTAGATCCAACCGGCTTGACCGAGCAAGACCGAGCCTGGGTGATCCGGCGGGAGACGAGATCCTTCGCGGAGGTCGAGATTGCCACGCTGCGGTTTGTCGCGAGCCGAGCGTTCAGCAGTGTGAACCAGGCCGCTGCCTACCTCGGCCTGTCCCACAATGCCCTCGGTGACTGGCTCCGGCGCCGACGGTTTCGACCCTGACGGCGGCCATGGTACTGACGCCGGTGAACGGGCGGCATCCGAGGGTCAACCCGGCGGCTCGGAATCCGCCCCCAGCGTGAACCACACGCTCGCCCCGCGATCGACGAGCCCGTGTGCCCAGCTCTCGCCGCCGTGGCGCTCGACGACGCGGCGCACGATCGCCAGGCCGATCCCAGCGCCCTCGAACTCCGAGCCTGCGTGCAGTCGCCGGTACGGCCGGAACAGCTGCTCGCTGTGGGCCATGTCGAACCCGGCGCCGTTGTCGCGGACCCGGAAGACGCCCGGATGCGGCGACTCGACCACGATCTCGGCAAGCGCGCGCCGCTGCGTGAACTTCCAGGCGTTCCCGAGCAGCTGCTCGAGGGCGATCGTGACCAGCACGCGATCGGCAACCACGAGCAGACCATCGGTCACGTGAATGTCGACCCGCCGCATGGGATCGTGGGCCTGCAGCTCGGCGGCGATCTGTCGCGCGATCGGCGCCAGGTCGATGAGCTCACGCGACAGCTCGCGCCGCTCGACCTCGGCCAACCGAGGCACTTCCTGCGCTGCCCTGTGCCAACCCTCGATGTCCGCCTGAGCCATCGCCTGAGCGGCGCGCCGTTGCTCGATCGCCTGTGCCCGCTCGGCCCGGCGCTGCTCGATATGGCGATGCGCCCGGGCGACCAGATCGTGCGCGGTGAACGGCCTGGCGACGTAGTCATCGGCGTCGTCGGAGCGCTGGGCACCGGTCGGCTCGCCCACGACGATCACCGGCATCGACCGGGTGCGTGCGTCCGCGCGAATCGCGGCCAGCAATTCCATAAGAGGGATGCGGCGGACCGCGAGGTCGATCACCAGGAGCTCGGGCAGATGCTCGTATGCGGCCTGCAACGCGGCCACACCGTCCGGGGCGTGGATCACTTCGAAGTCGATGGCCAGAGCGAGCGCGATCTCGCGCCGCAACGCGGGCTCGCCGGTCGCACACACGGCGCGGAGCCGGCGATGCGGGCTGTCGTGCGCTGCGTCCTCGGCGCGGGAGCCCTGCATGACGTCCATCATCGGCCGTTTCCTCGGGCGCGTTCAACCACCGGGTCAGGCATTCGACGCTGTCAACCCGAGACCTCCGCCGCACTGTTCCGGCCCGCACCGATCCTCGCCGGCCGGGTCGGCCCGACGAGTCATCGATACCTGCCACGTTGCGAGCGCTCGGCAGTTCAAGCGGGGCTGCTGCCAGGGTGAGGGAGACTCGTTGGCATGCGGCGCGTGCTCTGACCGCTCGGCCGCGCGGGTCGCGTCCCTCCGCGGCGGCGCTCGATCACGGCGTGCTGTCGCCCGGTCATGTACGCCTGGCGAAGCTGGAGCTGTTGCAGGCCGTTCCAGCACACCAGCCCGAGCGCGAATGCCACAGCGTTGCCCGTCCGCGCGGAGTGTCCCGCCTGGCCGTCGTGGTAGCGAGACGCAGCGCCGCCCCGAGGACGGACGCCAGGGCGCCGATCGACGCGACCACGAGGTCACATCCCTGCGTTGTGGCCGGTCCGCCCGGTCGCGTGCTGGTCCGCCGGCTGGTGGAGCGCGCGAAGTCCTCGGCGGCGGCCTGCAGGGTCGCACCGCGCCCAACGACGTGTGACGGGTCGTGGATGTCCCACTCCGCTCTGTGACAGGTGCCAGCCGTCCGGTCCGTCCGCGCGGAACTCGAAGTAGTCGCCGCCCTGGTAGACGAACCAGCCGCGCATGTAGCTGGCCTGGGTGAGCGGCACGCGCTGGCCGCGAAGCTCGATCATTGGATTGTCCATGATGGTCCTCCTGGGGGAATGAACCCGGCGGGGTGTAGTTCCAGGTGATGACGGTTACGAAGCTGACCGCGCCGCTCGGCGCGTTCGGAGTCCTGAGGTGGCAGGCCGCGCGGGTCAGGGGCTTGTCTTGGCGGGGAGAGGGCGCGAGGTGAGCGGCGCGCGTGGCGCGCGGACGAACGCCAGCGCATCAGCGATGCGGCACCGGGAGATGGAATGCGTACCAGTACATGGGAACGAGAAAGAGCAGCATCACGAGCCAGTTCACGATCTCGTCCCGCCGCATCCTGGGACCCCGACGGCGCACCACTCTCGCTGGAGGCAGCGGTTGGGGCTGCGGAACCGGCGGCGCGCTGACCTGCATCGGCATCACCTCGGCCTCGCCCGGGATCCGGTAGCCGTCCGTACAGAGCACGTACCAGCTGGGCGCGCTCGTCGTCGGGAAGGAGACGAACCGGCCACGCGCATCGCGCGATGGCAGCACGCGCCGGCGAACGTCGCGCGACTGCTGGCGCACACGCGTCGCCTCGGACGCCACGCCCGAGCGCGCCACGAAGCGCCCGCGGGCGTCGCGTGGCGGGAGCGTGCGGCTCCGGGCAGTCCGAGCGATCATCATCTCCGTCACGGTCATTTGTCATTGCGTAGTTTGTGCCGAAGTCGTGAGCTCCTATCTATTTGCATGATCGCGAATGGTCATAGTGGACAGCTCGCGATCTGTCGTCACGTGACAACGCACTGTGAATCGCGGGCACGGATCCGGGATCATCGAAGGAAGCTCGAGCTCAATCGGTCTCTTGAACTCTAAAAAACTGCTCACCACCTGATCGTGAGTCGCCATGGCAACTCACGCAGCCGGGGATCGTTGCTTCTGCGCCACAGGCGCGCGCGTCTCGATGCATCTCGGGAAGTGAAATGCGAATGTTCGGAGCTCCCGAAAATTGGCACTGTTCGCGCAGTGCCAATCGGCATATGACCACCATCGCCAATCCCGCGGACAGCCTCCGCGCCGCTCTCAAGAATGCCGACCTCAACACTCGCAAGGTCACGATCCGCCAGCGTCACAGCACGCTTTACGTCACGGTCCGCGATGCATCCGTATCCCTGACCAGGGTCAAGGAGATCGCCAAGCCCTTCGAGTCGGTCCGTCGGGACCACGCCACCGGCGAGATCCTCTGCGGCGGTAACACGTTCGTTCAGGTCGAGTACGCCGATGCTCTCGTCGATCCGATCAAGGCGGAGATGTTCGCCATGCTCGATCCCGCGCCCAATGACGAGTTCGTGTCGCTGCGGGATGGATTCCGCGCGTGCAAGGTGTCGCGCCAGCACGGCGCGGCGACCTACGTGCACGAGGTGCGTATGGAGGGACCGGGCTTCGACCACTACAACAACCTCGCGGTCGGCGTCACGTGGGCGGCGGAGCGGCTCGCGATCGCATATCTGGACGCCCGCGCGTCTCAGCCCGAGCATCGCGCATGATCGCGTACGTCGGTCAGACGCGATCCCGCGCGCTCATCGAGACGCTGGCCGGTCATGCCATCGGTGAAATGGTCGTGCGCGGCGAGCTTCCGGCGCGCCGATCGCGTTTCGCGTACGACCCGGGCGCGTTCCGCGACTGGCGCGCAGGCCGACCGTTCGATGTGGCCCGCTGGGAGCGCGACATGCGCTGGATGTCCTACCGCGGCATTGTTCCGGACTTCGTCATCGTTCCGGACATCGTCGCGGGCGGGCTTGCGTCGCTCGAATGGTCAGCGTTCTGGCGCGACGTCGTGCCAGCCGAGTTCCCTGCGTATCTCGCGGTGCAGGACGGGATGACCGCGGCCGATGTGGTGCCGCACCTCTCGCGCTACCGCGGGATCTTCATCGGCGGCTCGCTGCCCTGGAAGCTGGCGACGGGCGCGATGTGGACGGGTCTCGCCCGACGGCTCGGGCTGCGCTGTCATATCGGCCGGGTCGGAACCGCTGGCCGCGTGCGCTGGGCGCAAGAGATCGGTGCGACCTCGGTGGACTCGTGCTTACCGCTGCGCCACCGCGAGCACCTCACCGCCTTTCTCGCTGCGCTCAGTCATCAAACGTCATCTCCTGCGTGTCACCATCCCAGGGGGTGATCACACCCTGCTCGGCGGCCAGCACGATCGGCGCCAGGGATGCGTGATGGTCCTCGAAGAACGTGGTCTCGCGGACGAGCCGATGCAGCCGGACCGTTCCATGTCCCATGTACGCGACCTGTCGCTGGATGATCAGCGCGTCCAGCCGGGACAGCTCCCCGTGCGCGTGTGCGATCGTCGAACCCGCGGCGAGCGCGATCCGGCGCTCGTCAACCGCGCCCGCGAGACGCGCGCCGAGCTGGCGCAGCTGGTCGAGCGCGGCGTTGTATCGCTGGCAGCGCCCGAAGACTCCGCCATCGGCGAGGAGCTCCTCATCCCGCGCCTCGCTGCCCACGCGGACCAGCACCGGGCGGATCGCGCCCCCCTGGCGCCGCTTGTACCGGAGCTCGGCGTCGGCGCGCAGCCATCCCGAACCATCGACGACGGTGTGAACGCCGAGCTGCTGGGCCAACCGGAGCGCTCGGACGTGGCTCGCCGCATCCGGGGCCGGCTCGCAGGCCACGGCGACGACCTGATCGGGATCGCGCATGCCGCCGCGTCCGGGCCACTCCGACTCGCTCACGCGGCGGCTCCCGTCGCCATGGACGGCTCCGCGCGGTGTCCAGGGAGCGGCTCGGCCGCAAGGTAGATGTGCCGCCTCAGCCCGCTGTTGACGCGTTCCTCGATGCGGATCACGCCTTCCTCGGCGAGCTGGCGCAGCTGAAGTCGCAGCTTGCCGCCCGGGATGCCGACCGCGCGGGCCAGCTCCGCGGTCGACTGGCCCGGCTGATCCCGGATCAGGGTGGCCAGCTGTGCGCGCACCGACGCCAGCTCGTCGGCGGTGCGCGTGCGTCGCGCCGCGGGCCGACGCAACGGCAACGCGTCGGTGCCGCTCGCCGGGGCGGCGATCGCGAGATCAGGAACGCCGGCGAACGCCGATTGAACGCTGCGGAGCGCAGCGCGCTGGGTCGCGATCCTGACGTTCGCGACGAAGTTCACGATCAAGCGTCGTAGCTCTTGTTCC
>JBGQCL010000589.1:0-7035 GCA_041495365.1 Kofleriaceae bacterium
CCATCGTGGCGTTGCGCAGCTGCTGCGCCGTCCACGCCTGGGTCGGGTGGCGCGTAGCGGCGACATGGACCACACGCCGCGAGGCCAGATGGACGATGAAGAACGCGTAGACTTGGCGGAACAGGAGGTCGTGGGTCTGGATGAAGTCGCAGACCCACATCCGTTCGGCGTGGTTCTTCACGAAGGTCGCCCAGCTCTGGCCACCGCCGTTCTTGCCCCGAACGCCGCGCATGTACTTCTGGACGGTCCGCTTGCTGACCTTGACGCCGAGCTTGAGCAGCTCGCCGCGGATGCGCTCGGCGCCTCACAGTCGTCCCCGCGCCGCCATGTCGCGGATCAGGTCGATCGTCTCGGGCGCCAGCGGCGACGTCTTCTGCGGCCGGGAGCGGCGCCGCCAGAACCGCCGGAATCCGGCCCGATGCCAGCGCAGAAGGGTCTCGGGCTGGACGAGAACGATCACTCGCCGCCACGACGGCAACCACCGCGCACCGAGGAGCAACTTGAGCCGATCGACGAGGGAGAGCTTCGGGCGCTTGCTGCTGCGTCGCAGCACGTTGACCTGGTGGCGAAGCACGGCATTCTCGAGCACCAGCTCCCGTCGGGGCCGCACGGCGTCGACCACGACGCTTGCGACCTCGCCTACCTGCTTGCGAGGCGCCAGCTGCGACCACAGCCGCTCCATGCGAGCCAGGACCCAGGTCCGGATTCGAGAGACGCTCGGCAAACGCATCCGCCACTTGAAGCACAACCGGGGTCGCCGGTCGAGCCGCTGGTGAGCCCTCCACTCCCGCCGAGTTCCCGCTCGGATACGCATGGTAGCCAGCACGCCGCGCCTGCAGGTTGGCGAGGGTCTGCACGCTACCGATCGGTGACACGAGCCGGGATGGTCATCGGAGCAGGGAGCGGCCAGCGCCGTCGAGGATGTCGTCGTAGATCTCGTCGATCGCGATCGTGCGGGTCAGCCTGGGCAATTCGAAACTCTCGCCACCGCGGTAGACGTCTGGCTGCTCGTGCCAAGCTCCCCGTTCGTTGCGGCGGTAGACCTTCACCCAGCGGGCATCCTGCGCGGCGATCACATACACCTGCAGCGATGCGAGCGACTGGAAGTCGCGGCGCTTGTCACCGTCGTCATCGCCCGCACTGCTGGGGGATAGCACCTCGAGGACCACCACCGGGTTTGTGGTCGCCTGGGCATCATGCGCAGGATGCTCGGGCTTGCCGCAGATGATTGATCCGTCGCTGTAGCGTCCGCGTTCGGTCGATGCGATCCAGAACCTCTGGTCGGCTGTGTAGCCACGACACCCGTGCGGCATGCGCATCCCGAACAGCATGGAGAAGCGGAACGCAATTGCGTTGTGCTCGTCGGAGCCACCGGCCATCGCGATGATGACGCCGTCGAGGAACTCGTGCCGGCGTTCGCTGTTCTGTTCTGTAGCAACGTAGTCGGCGTACGTCGTCCGATGGGACAAGCTCAACGTGGCCTTCACGGATTCAGCCTAGCACAGCGTCATCCATGGCCCTGCTCGCATTGCGCCGACCGCCGGGCTGACCCGGGCTATTCGAACCGCTGGCTGGGGACCGGCGACCCGCACCACGCCGGGCGCCGCGGTCGCGGAGCGCGCCGGCCGCGGCATCGCCATCGACCGCTCGCGGCCGAGGCCGAGGCTTCGCTCCTGAAGCGCGCTATCATGGAGGACGACCCGTGATGCAGGCCCACCAGCTTTCCCTCGATGACCTGGCGCGCGGCCTGGAGCACTTCAGGGAGCGATACGACGCGCTCGACGTGTTCACGCGAGACCTCAAGGCCGTCGGACAACCCGTGCTGGAGCAACGCGCTGGCGACCTGCGCTCGGTTGTGGGCGAGCCGGCGTTCCTGTTCGAGCGCAACGGTCGGGTGTACAAGCTGCGCTTTCATCCGTCGGGCATCGCCCGGGTGACGCGCGCGACGGACGAGACCTCGGGGCCGACCGAGAATCCCGGGGCGCTCGGTTCGCTCGACGAAGCCCTGCATGCCACGGTCCTTGACCCGCTGCTGCCCTCGGCGATCCTCGGCTTCCTCGTCGGCGAGTTGCTCGGAGAGGGGTCCGACGCAAGGCGGGTGTTTCCGATGTGCTTCGACCCGCAGATCCAGGACTGGCGCGTCTACGACGGTTCCGTGGCTCCCAAGCTCCGCGAGAAGCGCCGGGAAGCGGATAGCGCGCTGCGCTCGGCCGGCTGACCGGCGCTACTCGAAGCGCTGGCTGGGGACCGGCGACCCGCACCACGCCCGGCGCCGCGCGCCGCGGTCGCGGAGCGCGCCGGCCGCGGCATCGCCTTCGACCGCCCGCGCGGCCTCGGTCAGCGCGAGCAGTGCCTCGAGATCGCCGTCGGGCGGATCGCGCGGCGCCTCGGCGATCCGCGCCGCGAGCGTCGCGAGCTCGGCGTCGTCGGGTCCATCGCGGCGATCTCGCGTACGGCGCTCCTCCCTGGAGCCGTCGATCCTACCACAGGGCGGCGGTCGCCGATGGCCGTGCGGCCGGGCGGCGTGGCGATCCGGGTCGGCGGGCGATTCCCGGATCCGGCGCTGCGCGCGGCCGGCGGACCGTACGCTCAGGGCCTGGTGGGCGGCGCGGCGATCTGCGCCGCCGGCGCCTCGGGCTGCCAGGTGCCGAACACGTCGAAGCTGACGCCGGTGTCGTCGACGTCGAGGCCGAGGCCGACGTCGTGCAGCGAGCCGAGGTTGTTGATCGGCGACTGGCCGAGCGACGAGAGGATCTGCTGCAGGCGGGGGACGTCGAACCCCATCGTGAACAGCGGCGAGGCCCTGGGCACCGGGGACCGCAGGTGCTCGGTGACGCGGCGCTCGCTGCCGTCGCCCGCGGCGATCACCAGGCGGTCGGCGGTGAGCGCGAAGTGCGCCGGGACCGGGATCTGGAGCTGGCGGGTCGGCAGCGCGATCGGCTGGCCGTTGCGGGCGAGCGGGATGCCGGCGATCGCGGGGAGCTGGCCGGCGAGCGACTGCACCAGGTCGGCGACCCGATCGCCGGCGACCAGCACGTGGCCGGTGACGCTCGGCGGCAGGATCGAGGCGTCGTCGATCGTGACCGAGAACCCGCGCACACCGCGCCAGGTCGGCGGCAGCGGGGTGGCGAGCTTGGTGGCGACCTGCGCGGCGGCCTCGTTCCACTCGGTGAACCACGGGCAGCGGAACGGGCGCTCGCGGATCTGGCGCGCCTCGTCCTGGAGCCAGGCGATCAGCTGGTCGGGATCGAGCGCGGCACCCATCGCGAACAGCGGTCGACCGGCGTGCTGCGCGGTGACCTCGGGGACGCTCGCGTGGAGCTTGCGCAGCGCGGCGACCGTGGCGGGCGAGGTCTCGAGCACCACCGAGGCGTCGAACCCGGTGTCGTCGAAGTGGTGGTAGCCGAGCACGAGCCGCGGGACCGCGGCGGCGAACCGGTCGAGGTCCGTGCGGCAGTCCGGAGAGACCGGCCCGGTGGCGGCCCGGATCGGGATGTCGATCGGGCGGGGCTGGGGGCCGGCGATGGCGTCGATGATGCGGCGGGCGTCGAAGTACCCGAGGAGGACGCCGAGGAAGTGATGGCGCGCCAGCAGCTCGGGCACGGTGGGGGTCGCGGCCAGGCTGCGCTCCGGAGGGCGGATGCCGAGGATCTGGGGCAGGGCGGAGTCGACCACCGCGGTCGGCAGCACCGCCGCGACGGCCTCGCGGTAGAGCACCGCGGCCACGAAGCTGACGTCGCGGTCGCTCGACAGCCAGTAGGCGCGGCCGTCGAGCGTGCGCGGCTGGGACTGGATGCCGGCGGCCGCCATCATGCGGGCGATCACGGCGCGCAGCCTGGCCGGGTCGTCGAGCTCGATGCGCGCCACCGGCCACAGCGACAGGCCGTAGACCACGAACCGGCCGCGCGGGTCGATGCCGAGCTGATCGAACCAGGCGGCCGTGCCCTTGCCGCGCAGCTCGTCGACGAGCGAGAACATGGCGCGCATCCACGGCTCTTGCTTGCCGTCGCTGCGCAGCTTGTCGAGCGCCTTCATCGCGGGCGACTGCGCGAGCTGGGCATCGAGGTTGCGCATCATCCGCCGGCGCAGCGCGTCGTTCATCGGCTCGAGCAGCGCGACCAGGTACGGGGTGTCGGCCGGGACCTCGGCCAGGATCGAGGGAGCCGACCAGCGCGAGGACAGCGTGGCGGGCTGGGGGGCACCACCGCCGCACGACATCAGGGCGCCGGCGACGACGGCGACGAGACACAACCGGAGAGACCGCATGCGCGGACTCTAGCCGAGAACCGCCGCGCGCGGCGGCCGGGTGCGCTCCGGGCGCCGCCGGCTCCGGGCTATCGCGGCGCGCCGGCCGGCGGATCGGCGCGCGCGAGCTCGGCGCGGTGATCGCGATCGACCCCGGTCGGGCCCGGGGCGCGCCCGGCGGGCTCGGCGCGGCTCGACTTGGGCGGCGGCGCCGCCGGCTCGGGGACGCAGCCGCCCATCTGCGACTGGATCAGCGCGATGACGCCGATGAACGCCGCGCCGGCGACCGAGTGCCACCACACCTTGCGGAAGATCGGGCCGACGGCGTGGGCGCGCTCGTAGGGATCGTCGTAGGTCGCGGCGCACGCGACCATGATCGACTGGGCGTCGATCATCTTGCCCATCACGCCGCCGGTCGAGTTCGTGGCGCACACCAGCACCGGGTTCAGGTGGAGCTGCTGCGCGGTGATCTTCTGCAGGCCGCCGAACAGCGCGTTCGACGCGGTGTCCGAGCCGGTCAGGAACACGCCGAGCCAGCCGAGGAAGGCAGCGAAGAACGGGTAGATCGCGCCGGCGTGGGTGAACATCAGGCCGAGCACCGCGTCGGTCCCGGCGTAGCGGGTGAGGAAGCCGAGGCCGAGCACCTGGCCGATCACGAGCACCGGGGTGCCCATGCGCTGCAGGGTGGTGCGGATCGCGGTCTTCCACTGCGCGACGGACATGCCGAGCACGAGGCCGGACAGGATCGCGGCGACGAACACGCCGGTGCCGGACGCCGACACCCAGTTGAGCACGAACTGCGCACCCTCGGGCTTGGCGTCGGGGGCCGCGACCGGCGGCGTGCGCTGGACCAGCTGGTGCAGCCCGGGCATGTCCCACTTGGGGAGCGACGCCGTGCCGGTCAGCTTGGAGCCGAACAGCGTGGTGTCGAGCTTGGTGCCGCCGAACAGGTCGTTGAGCCACGCCTTCTTGAGGCCCCACAGCAGGCAGCACCCGATCAGGATCGCCCACGGCAGCCAGGCGTGGATGGTCTCGCCGAGCCCGAACTTGTACTTCCACTCCTTCGCGTCGACCGCCGCGGTGCCGCCGACCTCGCGCTCGGAGCGCAGCAGGAACCGCTCCTTGGGGTGCCACACGAAGCGCAGGAACAGCGCGGTGCAGATCACCGAGAACACGCCGGACACCACGTCGGTGGTCAGGTAGATGCCGTCGGTGCCCGACGCCCAGTACTGCATGATCGCGAAGCTCGCGCCCGACACCAGCGCGGCGGGCCAGACCTCGAACGCCTGCTTCCAGGTCCCGCCCTCCATCTTGACGAACAGCGCGACCAGCCAGAACGGGACGAGGATCGACGCGAACGGCAGCTGGTGGCCGGCCGCCGTCGACAGCTGGAGCTCGTTGAGCCCGGTGACCGTCGCCAGCGTGACGATCGGCGTGCCGATCGCGCCGAACGCGACCGGCGCGGTGTTGGCGATCAGGTTGAGCACCGCGGACTGGAACGGCTTGAACCCGAGGCCGACCATGATCGCGCCGGCGATCGCGACCGGCGTGCCGAAGCCCGAGGTGCCCTCGATGATCGCGCCGAACGAGAACGCGATCAGCAGCACCTGGAGCCGGCGGTCGAACGAGATGTGGATGATCGACTCCTTGACGATCTCGAACTTCCCGGTGACGACCGTCATCGTGTACAGCAGCATCGCGGACACGACGATCCAGATGATCCCGATGAAGCCCGACAGCGTGCCGAACGCGAACGCGGACACCGCCGAGCTGACCGGCATGCGGAACACCACACACGACACCAGGAACGCCGCGATCACCCCGCACAGCGCCGCGTAGGGCGCCGAGATCCCGAGGTGGCGATTGCCCTGGCGGTCGCGGTGGGGATGCAGGGCGATGAAGTACAGCAGCGCCACGATCGGCACGGCTGCCACCACGGTGGACAGGAACACGTTCCCGAACGGGTCGTAATTCTGGTGGTACACGCGTGGCGCTCCTCGAACGGGTTACCGATCGGACCGCCTGACGCGGCGGGTTGCCTCGAATCTAGATAGTTGTCTCGACAAACGAAATAAGAATTGGCAACTCCCTGCGTTGCACGGTGCGTCATGCGGGAGACCCGCGGTCGTACATCGCCCACCCCGCACTCGCCGGGCGTTCAGGGCCGGCCCGCATGATGCACCACGACGCCGAGCGAGACCGAGCGGCGCGAGGCAGATCGGGGCGCACGCCCGTGAGGGGCGATCGAAAACCCGTTTGTCGTCGATGCACTGCAACCCTCACGCGCACTCGCGCCCGGATGGATCCCACCCGATGCCGCCGTAGCCCGCTGGATCCCCTAGGTTGTGGCAAAGGATCCGGCCGCGCGGATCGTCGCCGGGATGATTTCTACGGGCCATGACAAGGCTCGACTCTACCGCCGCGCCCCGCCGACCGTGAGCGCGCGACAGGCCGACCGCGAGCGCGCGACAGGCCGACCGGGGAACCCAGGCCGACCGCGAGCGCGCCAACTGGCCCGGGGCGCCAGGCCGACCGCGAGCGCGCCCACTGGCCCGGGGCGCCAGGCCGACCGCTCGTCAGGCCCGCCCGCGCCAGGCCCCGCCCGATCGCCGGGGCCCGCCGCTCGCTCGCGAGGCCCCGCCCGATCGCCGGGGCCCGCCGCTCGCTCGCGAGGCCCCGCCGCTCGCCAGGCCCCGCCGCTCGCCAGGCCCCGCCGCTCGCCAGGCCCCGCCGCTCGCCAGGCCCCGCCGCTCGCCAGGCCCCGCCGCTCGCCAGGCCCCGCCGCTCGCC
>JBGQCL010000590.1:0-7032 GCA_041495365.1 Kofleriaceae bacterium
CCGGCGGGAACGGAGATGGTGATGCCGGGGGACAACATCAAGGTCGACGTGACGCTGGGGTCGCCGATCGCGTGCGTGGAAGGGCTGCGGTTCGCGATCCGCGAGGGCGGCAAGACGGTCGGGGCCGGCGTGGTGACCAAGATCCTGGCCGACGCCCCGCCGGCCGCGAAGGCCGCCGCCGCGGCGCCTGGGAAGGCCGCCGCCGCGCCTGGGAAGGCCGCCGCGGCGCCTGGGAAGGCCGCCGCCGCGGCGCCTGGGAAGAAGTAAGCCGGAGGCTGCGACGACTGCAAGGAACACGACGCCGTGAGGTGAGCAAGCTCTCACGTCGTCTCATCCCACCTCACCTCGCCTGATGCCATCCTGCTGATGCCATCCTGCGAGCGCGCCCCCGGGGCTCTCTGGTCAGAGCCGGCCGGGCTTTTTTCTGTTGTCCTCTTGCCACGTTTGTGGGTTTGGGGTAAGTGTCCGCTTCGTCCGAACAGCCGAGGTCTACCCGACGAAAAACGCAGCTAAGTATATGAGTTTCTTAGGGGAGTAGCTCAATTGGTAGAGCATCCGTCTCCAAAGCGGAGGGCTGCAGGTTCAAGTCCTGTCTCCCCTGCCTCCGGCTCCGCCAGAGCCTGCCACAGTCAAGCAGAAGTAGAAAGCGAAACACCTCCGTGGCCCAAGAGAACGCACCCAACAAACCAGTCCACCTCATCTACCTGTGTGGTGCGGTGCTGCTGTTCTATTTGCTGCAGTGGAGCATCGACTGGATCTGGGGTTACGTCGCCACCGCCCCTTCGGAATCCAAGATCTCGGTGGTCGCCGCGGTCGGCGCTGCCGTGGTCGGCATCGTCCTCTATCGCAACGACCGCATCTATCACCTCGCCAACGAGGTCTCGAGCGAGCTGAAGAAGGTCACCTGGCCGACCGTCAAGGAGGTCCGCACCGCCACGATCACCGTGATCGTCATGGCGATCATCTCGGCGATGATCCTCGGCCTGTTCGACCTGGTGTGGACGAACGTCACGGAGCTGGTCTATGGCGGCTAACCCCGCCGGCACCGATCTGGGCGACGGCGCGACCGCCGATCCGGGGCAGGGCCGCGCCTCGGCGGACGGGGCCGAGAGCGATCGCCCGGGCGACAAGCCGGCCGAGGGCACCGAGAAGAAGTGGTACATCGTCCACACGTACTCCGGCCACGAGAACAAGGCGAAGCTGACCCTCCTGGAGCGGGTCCGGAACGCCAGTCTCACCGAGTACTTCGGCGATGTCCTGGTCCCGACCGAGAGCGTGATGGAGGTCGTGAAGGGCCAGCGCCGGACGACGACCCGCAAGTTCTTCCCGGGCTACATGTTCGTGCAGATGGTGCTCGACGACCGGACGTTCCACCTGGTCAAGAACACCCCGAAGATCACGGGCTTCCTGGGCGGTACCAAGCCGACCCCGGTGCCGGAGCGCGAGATCACGGGCGTCCAGACCAACATGAGCGAGGGCGGCAAGCCCAAGCCCAAGGCCCGGGTCACCTTCGAAGTCGGAGATTCGGTCCGGGTGATCGACGGGCCGTTCGCGAGCTTCTCGGCCACGGTCGAGGAGGTCAAGTCCGACAAGCAGAAGCTCAAGGTTTCGCTGTCGATGTTCGGCCGCGCGACGTCGGTCGAGCTTGACTTCTCCCAGGTCGAGAAAGCATAAACGCGCTTCCGCCGCGGCTTCCCGATCTTCCCCAGATCGATCTTCCCCAGATCGGGGGCTGGCCTTCCGCGAGTTCCACATGAAGAAAGTCACCGCGATCATCAAGCTGCAGTGCCCCGCCGGCAAGGCGAACCCGGCACCGCCCGTCGGTCCGGCTCTCGGACAGCACGGCTTGAACATCATGCAGTTCTGCAAGGAGTTCAACGCCCGCACCGCCAAGGACGGCGACCTGATCATCCCCGTGCTGATCACCGCGTACGCCGACCGCAGCTTCACCTTCATCACCAAGACGCCGCCGGCCTCGATCCTGCTCAAGAGGGCCGCCAAGATCGAGAAGGGCTCGGGCGAGCCCAACAAGAACAAGGTCGGCAAGGTCTCGATGAAGCAGGTCCGCGAGATCGCCGAGCTCAAGCTGCCCGACCTCAACACCACCAGCATCGAGTCGGCGTGCCGCTCGGTCGCGGGCACGGCGCGGTCGATGGGGCTCGAGGTCGTGGATTAGCTTCGTCACCCGGTCCGTCACCACCAACCCTTGCTGAGGCGACCTGGGAGCTCACGCACGTGAGCGGCTGACCAGGGGGCCCCCCCCCACAGGGAAGAACATTCACATGGCTGGCAAGAAATACAAGAAAGCGCTGGAGAGCTACGATCGGACCCGGAGGTACTCGGTCGACGAGGGCTGTGCCCTGGTCTCGAAGGCCAAGATCTCCGGCAAGTGGGACGAGACCGTCGACGTCTCCGTCCGCCTTGGCGTCAACCCCAAGTACGCCGACCAGATGGTGCGCGGCTCGGTCGTGATGCCGGCCGGCACCGGCAAGACCAAGCGCGTGCTCGTGATCGCCAAGCCGGACAAGGCCAAGGAGGCGCTCGACGCCGGGGCCGACTATGCCGGCAGCGACGAGTACATCAAGAAGATCTCCGAGGAGAACTGGTTCGAGTTCGACACCCTGGTCGCAACCCCGGACATGATGGTCCAGGTCGGCAAGATCGGCCGCGTGCTCGGCCCGCGCGGCCTGATGCCCAACCCCAAGGTCGGCACGGTCACCGCGGATGTCACCAAGGCGGTGCGCGAGCTCAAGGCCGGTCGCGTCGAGTTCCGGGTCGAGAAGGCCGGCATCATCCAGAGCCCGATCGGCAAGGCGTCGTTCAAGCCCGATCAGCTGGCCTCCAACCTCACGGCATTGCTGGAGATCCTGATGAAGCTCAAGCCGGCGACCGCCAAGGGCACCTACATGCGGTCGGTCACCATCTCGACCACCCATGGCCCCGGGATCAAGATCGACACCACGGCGTTCACCGCGCAACTAGCCGAGTGATCCCCGGCCGGCGTTGTGGTAACAACCCCGCGCGCCATATCGTCCATGGCCATCCAGGCGCAGGAGCCCACTTACTGAACGACTGATCCAGATACCAGACCCCCGTCGAAGAAGTCGGCGATGTCCGCTCTACCCCATGCCTGGCCCTGGCCCATGCCCGGCCCATGGCAGGCCCATGGCTCTGGCCACGTGGTGGGGCGGTCATCCGAAGCAGCCTGCGGAGACGAGCGGTGCCACACGGCCGGCGCACAGCGCGGGTCGCGCGCAACCCTCTCGAGCCGCCCGTTCGAGAGGGTTGTCGGTTTTCGGGCAAGCAACAGGAGCAACGATGGAGAGAGCAGCAAAAGAGCAGGTCCTCGGCGAGATCAAGGAGGCGTTCGCGAACGTCGCCTCGATCGTCATCGCCGACTATCGCGGGATCACCGTCCCCGTGGTGACGACGATGCGCGACGACTTCCGCAAGGCGGGCTGCCACTACCGCGTGCTGAAGAACTCGCTGGTCAAGATCGCGGTCAAGGGTTCGCGGATGGAGCCGCTGTCGCAGCTGATGGTCGGCACCACCGCGGTGATCTGGTCGAACGAGATCCCGCAGGCGCCCGCCCAGATCGCGCTCAAGTGGGCCAAGGACGAACCCAAGTTCCAGATCAAGGGCGGCTATTACGAGGGCCAGCTGCTCGACGTCGCCGGCGTCGATGCGCTCGCGAGGATGCCGGGCAAGGCCGAGATCCGGGCGTCGATGCTGATGACGTTCCTCGCCGCGCCGCAGAGCTTCGTCGCGCAGCTGATCGCCGGCCCGCAGAACTTCGCGTACCTGCTCGACGCGCGCAAGCGCGCCCTGAGCGCCGGCTAGGAGACGTGTCATGTCAGTCACCCACGATCAAGTCGTCGAGTACCTGTCGGGCCTGACGCCTCCGGACCTCGATGCGCTGCTCAAGGCGCTCGAGGACAATTGGGGCGTGAAGGTCGGCGCCGCGGTCCCGCAGGGGCCGGGCCCGGGCCCGGATAAGGGCAAGGACACCGAGCCCGAGCAGACCGAGTTCACGGTTGTGCTCAAGAGCGGCGGCGCGAGCAAGATCGGCGTCATCAAGGTGGTCCGCGAGATCACCGGGCTCGGCCTCAAGGACGCCAAGGATCTCGTTGACGGCGCCCCCAAGGACGTCAAGGCCGGGGTCTCCAAGACCGAGGCCGACGACCTCATGAAGAGGCTCAAGGACGCAGGCGCCGAGGTCCAGCTCAAGTAGCTCGGCGCACCCCCTCTCTTCATTTCACTCAACCATCTCAACGACACCCGTTTGGGGTTTGGACCGACAAGGACAACGACCATGGCGATCTCTCAGGATGAAGTCATCAACTACCTCTCGAACCTCACCGTCATCGACCTCGTCAACCTGACCAAGGTGCTCGAGGACAAGTGGGGCGTCAAGGCGGCTCCGGTCGCCGTCGCCGCCGCGCCGGCCGCGGGCGGTGGCGCTGCCGCCGCGGCGCCGGCCGCCGAGGAGAAGACCGAGTTCACCGTCGTGCTCAAGAGCGGCGGCGGCAACAAGATCGGCGTCATCAAGGTGGTCCGCGAGGTCACTGGCCTCGGCCTCAAGGACGCCAAGGACCTCGTGGACGGGGCGCCCAAGGACGTCAAGGTCGGCATCAACAAGACCGAGTCCGATGAGATCGTCAAGAAGCTCAAGGAAGCCGGCGCCGAGGTCGAGGTCAAGTAGCCTCACCAAGATAAGTATCTGAGATTATTTGGGTACTTGTTCTGTCCGTCCGGGCGCGCAGGATTTCGGGAGCGCCGCCCAGGATCGAGGCTGCTTCGCGCCGCCGGACCGTACCCGGGCGTTCGGGGAGGGCTCCGGGGCGGGGAGATCTTGGCACGGCGACTTGCAGCGCACTTTTCACTTCCCTCCGCCGCGGCCGTGCTATACGCAGCCCCGGTTTGCGCAGTTTGTTTCCAGGCGTCTGTCGACGAGAAGGCGCGCGCTCGTCGCACACGTGAACAACTAGAGCCGAGACCGCACTCGATCCCGCGAGCAGGGATCGGTTGCGGATCGGCCTCGATCTCTTTTCGGCTCTTTTCGGCTCTTCTCTTTTCGGCTCTTCTCTTCTCGGCTCTTCTCGGCTCGGCTCTTCTCGGTTCGCCTCGATCTCTCCGCCTCGATCTCTCCGCCTCTCCGCACTCCTCGTTCTCCGTCGTTCTCGGGACGCGGAACCGCCACATAACCAGGCCTTCCAGCAGCGGGGGCCGAACCTCCCGCATAAGGGGACCCATCCATCATGGCGTCACAGATCCAGAAGAACTTTCGGGCACGCAAGACGTTCGCGAAGCTGAAGCAGGTCATCGAGATCCCCAACCTGATCGACATCCAGAAGCGCAGCTACGACAAGTTCCTCCAGATCGACGTCCCCGTGGAAAAGCGCGAGGACATCGGCCTGCAGGGCGTGTTCAAGAGCGTGTTCCCGATCAAGGACTTCTCGGAGACCTCGTCGCTGGAGTTCGTGTCGTACAACCTGGAGAAGCCCAAGTACGACGTCGACGAGTGCCGCGCCCGCGGCATGACGTTCGCCGCGCCGATCAAGGTCGTGATCCGGCTCGTGGTGTGGGACGTCAACGAGGAGACCGGCGTCCAGTCGATCCGCGACGTCAAGGAGCAGGAGGTCTACTTCGGCGAGATCCCGCTGATGACCGACTCGGGCACGTTCATCATCAACGGCACCGAGCGCGTGATCGTCAGCCAGCTGCACCGCTCGCCCGGCGTGTTCTTCGACCATGACAAGGGCAAGACCCACTCGTCGGGCAAGCTGCTGTACAGCGCGCGAGTGATCCCGTACCGCGGGTCGTGGCTCGACTTCGAGTTCGACCACAAGGACATCCTCTACGTCCGCATCGATCGCCGGCGCAAGCTGCACGCGACGGTGCTGCTCCGCGCGCTCGGCTACTCGACCGAGGAGCTGCTCAACTACTTCTACGACACCGAGACGATCCACTTCGAGTCGAACAAGAAGTACAGCCGGCAGGTCAACTACGAGCTGCTGATCGGCCAGCGCGCGACGCGCGACATCCGCAGCCCGAAGACCAAGGACACGCTGGTCAAGAAGAACCGTAAGTTCACCAAGCAGGCGATCCGCAAGCTGCAGGACGAGGGCGTCAACGTCCTGCCGATCGATCTCGACGAGCTGGTCGGCAAGGTCTCGGCCAAGGACGTGATCGACGACTCGACCGGCGAGGTGCTGCTGCAGTGCAACGAGGAGCTGACCGAGGCCAAGCTCGACGAGCTCCGCGAGCGCGGCGTCGAGCGCGCCGAGGTCCTGTTCATCGACAACCTCAACGTCGGCCCGTACCTGCGCAACACGCTGCTGACCGACAAGCTGCAGGGCCCCGACGAGGCGGTCATGGAGATCTACCGCCGGCTCCGCCCGGGCGACCAGCCCGCGCTCGACTCGGCGCAGACCCTGTTCCAGAACCTGTTCTTCAACCCCGAGCGCTACGACCTGTCGCGGGTCGGCCGGCTCAAGCTCAACTACAAGTTCAAGATCGACGAGGCGATCGAGACCCAGATCCTGACCAAGCGCGACATCCTCGAGACCGTCCGCTACCTGATCGAGCTGCGCAACGGCCGCGGCGTGATCGATGACATCGATCACCTCGGCAACCGCCGGGTCCGCGCGGTCGGCGAGCTGATGGAGAACCAGTACCGGATCGGCCTGGTTCGCATGGAGCGCGCGATCAAGGAGCGCATGAGCATGTCTCAGGAGATCGAGACGCTCATGCCGCACGACCTGATCAACGCCAAGCCGGTCTCGGCGGTGGTCAAGGAGTACTTCGGCAGCTCGCAGCTGTCGCAGTTCATGGATCAGACGAACCCGCTCTCCGAAGTGACGCACAAGCGCCGCCTCTCGGCCCTCGGGCCGGGCGGTCTCACCCGCGAGCGAGCGGGCTTCGAGGTGCGCGACGTTCACCCGACGCACTACGGACGCATCTGCCCGATCGAAACGCCTGAAGGTCCGAACATCGGCCTCATCGCGTCGCTGTCGACCTACGCGCGCGTCA
>JBGQCL010000591.1:0-7011 GCA_041495365.1 Kofleriaceae bacterium
CTGGCGGTCCGGAATCACGGTCCATTCTGCTACCCGTACCGGCCCACTCCCCGACGCGTACACGCCCCACGCCCCGTCTCGCCGGTGGCCAGCTCCGGTGACGCACGGCAGAGTCGGCAGCTCGTCGCCGATGCGGCCAGCGTAAGAACAGCGGGCCCCGCGCGACCGGAGGCCGTTCGACGAGCGCCGCCGCTGCGCCGCCGTGCCGCCGTCCCGCCGCCGCCGCGATGCGCCGAGCGCGACGTCCTTCGCACGCCGCCGCGACGCCGCCCCGCAGGCCCAGCAACTCGCCGCCGCCGCCGCGATCGCCGCCACGGCCGCGACGCCGGCGATCGCGACGCCGGGCGACGCTAGCCTCCCGGGGCACACGTCGCGCAGCTCGAGCTCGACCAGGTCGACGCCGGGGACGTTCCGGCTGGGGCCAGCACCCCGACCAGGGCGACACCGGCGACGTCGTCCCGCCGCGATCGCCGAGCGCAAGGCCCGACCAGCGACGTCGCCCCGCCCGCGGATCGCCGAGTTCGCCGGCCGCCCCCGGCGACCGGTCCTTGAGCTCGGCGAGGTCCTCGCGCGCGGCGCTTGTACGCGCCGCGCTGCTCGCCGCCGACCCAGTGCTCGAGCCGAGGTCGAGCTCGGCGACCGCCGCGCCCGCGATGTTCACGTCAGCCGCACACTGCCTCGCCAGGTCATCGCGGCGCGCGGCACGCGCGCTCGCCCCGGGTCAAGCGACGTGACCACCGCGCCACGTGGGTCGTACGGCCCGCACCCGGGCCGAGGCCGTCATCAGCCGGTGCTGACGCGTTCGGCGTCGGCTGAGGGGTCAGTTTGCGACGGCTTCGTCGGCGCTATGCGCGGCGGTGTCCGACTTGTCGATCAGCTCCAGCTGCAGTCGCCCGACCAATTGCACGTTGCCGTCGGCCGAACGCAGCGCCGCGTGACAGCGCTCGCGTGCTTCGTCAAACCGACGCGTTCGGCGAAGCAGGTCCACCAGCTGAAGGTTCCAGAGCTCCGGGTGCTTCGCTGGTGACGTCGCCGGCTCCGCGGCTGCATGTCGGACGTCGCTGGCGACCTGCACGAAGAACGTGATCGCGCGCATCCGGCACTCGCAGGCCGCCTCGATCTCGTTCGCGTCGTCGCATGCCCATGCCGCGTGCAACGCGTTGTTCGCCGCCGCCACGAGCATTCCGGCACGCTCGGCGAGGAGGGACACGGCGCGAAACTGCCTGGCGAGCACCGGCATCGGCGACGGGCCCCGGAGCACATCGAGGTATTCCTTGGTCTCCACGACCGCGGCAGCGCCCCGCGGCGGCTCGTCGAGATCCAGGGCACAGAGCCCGCACTGGGGACACTGCTGCACCCAGGCCGCCATCGTGGAACGCCTGGGCTCTGCCGGGCGCAGATCGATGTCGGGACTCTTGAACTCGATGCAGGCCGCGAGCTGGTTGTGGGTGGAGGACGTGCCACATATGGAGCAGGTCTTCACCCTGGGGATATACGTCGGCATCCTCGTCCCCGTAGCACGGCCCAACCGGCCCGGCGGACGAGCGGACGCAGTTTGCCACCTGCGGCGACCGGCGTACCCACCGCGATGTCTGCGGCCGGCCGGTACACGTCTCCGTGTTCTGCCACTGTCGCACCACCGAGGAAGACGCATCGCGCGTCGTGTGGGTCGTACGGCCCGCCCGCGAACGAGCGCCGCTTGCCGGTCACCGAGGTTCGGGGTTCCGACGGGCCCGCCGGCGGCCGGTGCCCCGGCGTTTCCGCCGCGCTCGGCCCGCCACGCGCTCGGCCCGCGCCACCGCCACGGAGCGGCGAGCAAGGTCGGCTCGCAGGCACCCGCAGGACCGCGTGCGCCCCGCCAAGAGCGACGCGCCGAGCACCACGCGCTCTTGCCCGCAGCTGCAGCGACACCGCCACAACGGCCGCCGCGGTGCGCGATCCGTGCTGCCCGCGCGCGCGATGACCGTCAGGCGACCGAACGCGCGGCCGACCAGGTCGACCGCGCGCCGTCCCGGTCGCGCGTGCGGCACCACCTCGATCATCGTCGCTCCGAACTCGCCGCGGTGTCGGTCAGAGACCGCCGAGGATACTCCATCACGAGCCGGGCCCGCCGGTTGAGCTCGTCGGCGCACCATGCGCGCGCGACGACGCGCCGCACCGCGTCCGCGAGCGTCTGGATCGTCGTCGGATAGCGCAGCGCGATCGCGCAGGCCGCGCAGATGTCCGCGCGCCCCTCTCGCTGCGCCGCCTCGAGCAGCGCGCGAATCAGCGGGTCCGGGATCGTCTTGGCCGTCAGCTCGATCATCTCCAACTCCGCCGCCATGCCGCGGATAGGGAACGCATGTAGCAGGGCCGCGCGCCAGGCGCCACGGTAGCGCTGCCCGAGCTCGTCGGCTGCGGCGGGCCGACCGCGGCGCCGGTGCCGGCGCCGGCGGCGGCGGGCCCGCCGCGGCGGCGGCACCACCTCGGCGAAGTGGAACGCCGCGGCCTCGAGCTCGGCGAACAGCTCGACCACGCTCGGGACCTCCGGGAGCTCGGCCGCGCCCGGCGATGCGAGCACCGGCGCCCGGGTCCGAGGGTCGAACGCCGCCGCGTACCGCCAGGACGCGGCGAACAGCCGGAGCTCGGCGCGACGCTTGCGCGCCTCGCGCCGCGCCGCCGTTCGATCGGCCGCGCGCGTCATCGCCGCTTCCCCCGGCGCGCGCGCACCGGCGCCGTGCGTGCGGCGCGCTCGCTCGCCCGGCCCTTGCGCGGACGCCACTCGCGCCGCGCCGCCAGCGCCTCCGCCACGGCCACGTCACAGCAGCGGCAGAGGTGGCCGCCGCGGTAGGCGGTGTATCCGTCGAGGCACGTCAGCTCCTGGGTATAGCCCTCGCGGTACGGCCCCAGTCGATAGCGCAGGACCACGCCGCAGCGGCCGGCGCACGTGCGCTTGATGATGTTGTCGCTCTCGTTGTCGTCGGACACAGCCTCTCCATGGGTGACAGGTTCGCGAACTCGTTCCCGACGAGCCCGCCGGTCGCGGACGGCACGACCTCGGTCTATGCCGCCGCGCAGAGATCGAGCTTTGGGTAGGGACACCGCGGCGCGGCCAGCACCTCACGCCGCCGGCGCCCGTCGAGGCACCACAGGTATCGGTGGTTGCCGCGGTGCCGCATCGGTCGCGTCAGCCGGCCGCGCCATCGCCGCAGCCAGGTGAGCGCGTCCTCATCGTCGCGCAGCGGATCCGCGCCCCAGCGCTCCAACTGGGCCGCGGCGTAGCGCCGGCCGACGTCGCCCTGCGCGAGCTTGCCGCTGGTGCGGTTCGAGTAGCACGTGCCGTCGGGCAAGAGCCGCAGCGTGCACGGGTTCGTCCGGCCGACGTAGTGACCGTTCGTCGCCTGGTAGATGGTCCCCACGTGCCCCCGGAGCACGACGTCGCCCGAGACGGTCGTGCGCGGCTCCGGGTCGGCGCAGGACTCGACCGCGACGATCCCCGCGGCGCGCAGCAGCTCGAAGCAGCGCGCGAGAAACCAGCTCTCGCCGTTCCCCGGCACCGAGTCCAGCAGCACCAGGCGCCCGAGCGTCACCGCCTCGCGGATGGTCAGCGACGGGAACACCGCGCGGTGCGCCGCCGTCGACGCGGGCGGGCCGAACAGTGCGACACCGACCAGGTCGCCACGGCAGTGCAGGCCAAAGCGGTGCGCGGTCGAGCTCGCGCTCGCCGAGTAGTGGTGACGGGCGACGAACGCGCGCGCGATCGCGGCCGACTCGGTCGGAGCAACGTCGTACGCCGCGGTCCGGATCACCTCGCCCGCCGGCCGACGCGACGCACGGCGCTCCGTCCAGCGCTGGACATGTTCGACGATCACCGGCGCCCCCACAGGAACGCCACGAGCTCCTCGAATGCGCGCCACTCGTCGCCCCGGGTCGCGTAGAGCGCCGCCCGTGGGTAGGTCAGTTGCTCGCCGACGCGCCCGCCGCTGGCAGCGAGCACCACGACATGGAACACGTCGCCCTCGATCGACTCGACGCGCACGCGCGCCACGCCCCGAACGGTCTGCCGCGTCACCGAGCGGCTCCGCCGCCCGGTGACCTCGAGCAGCAGGCAACACGCCTGGTCGCCAGGCCCGAGCGCGACGCGCCTCGCAGGCGGCGCCACGGGAATCACGCGGCCCTCCGCTCGCCGGTGTCGCTCGCGGCGAGCCCGAACGCTTCGAGCCGATCGAGGTTCCACAACGGTTGACAGCTGTCGACGCTGTCGGCGCCCAGGCGCCGCGCGAGCTCGAGTCGCTCGACGGTGCCGATCCGGCCGATGTCGCACCGAACACCGTGCGCGTGCGCCAGCGCGATCCAGTCCGGCGCGGTCCCGAGCTTCCACGTCATCGACGCACCGCCGACGAACACGCCGCCGAACTGCGGCAGCACTTCGGCGACCTGCGCCAGCGCCATGCCTTCCTGGACCACGACGTACCGCACCGGGAGCTCGGGTGGCACCGAGACGAGCTCCTCCACCGAGCGCGTCAGCGAGGCCGCGCCGCCCCCGACGATGTCGGGCATGACGATGAAGTCGGGCGCCGGCAGAACCCCGGCCTCGATGCGATAGGCGACGTACCGCAGATCGCGCTCCCAGCGCACGAAGTCGAACGCGCGACCGGCCCGCCAGTCGACGAACGCCCCGCAGTCCAGGAACCACCCGCTCGCTGTGCGCCTCGGAGGGAGCTCGCCGCGCGACACACACTCGCCAAGCCCGAGCCGCTCGCAGAGCGCGATCGCGCGCTTCGAGCGCGTCTGTCCGGTGTAGACGCGCACGGGTCACGCCGCCTTCCGGGCCGGGGCCGCCGCGCACTCATCGATGGCCGCGCATTCATCGACCGCCGCGCCGTCGGCCGCCACGAGCTCCTCGTCGCAGTCCTCGCAGCGCAGGCGCAGCCCTGCCCGACCCCAGACGTTGAGCTTGCAGCCCGGGCAGCTGTACTTGACCTTGACCTTGCGCGCCGCTTCCTTCTCCTTCTTGGACTTCTTGTCACCGCCGCCGCGCGCTTCGTCGTCGATGCCGCACGTCCATGGCAGGTGGCACTCCGCCGGCATCGCCTCGAACGCGCGCTCGAACGCGCCCCCCGGGATGACGTAGTGGCTCATCCGGTACCCGACGCGCGCCCCGCCCGGGGCCGCCGTCGACGACGGCATCAGCCCCAGCGCTTCCATTTTGTCGGCCCACTGCCGATCGTGGTAGCCGTTGCGCGGCGGGTTCGGTTGCCCGTGCCGCCACAGATGCGCCATCTCGTGCACGAGCGTGGACGCAGCGTCCTTGGCGTTGTCGCGCTTGAGGTGCGCCGGGTTGAGCGAGATCTCGTGGGTGACCTGATCGCCGGCGTCGCGCCACCGCTCGGGCGCGAAGAAGCCCAGGCTCCGAGCGAGCCGCGAGAAGTTCAGGATCACATCGCCCAGCGAGCCCCCGAACAGCACCGCATTAAAGTAGGCCCACATGGCGCGGTAGGCGGCAAACTGAGCGTTAGTCGGGTCGGTCGTGCTCATGACCTTGGCTATTGCGGGAGGCATGCCGACAATCGCACCCGAATCCAATAACCCTATCCAGGCAAGATCAAATGACTGCCCGTACGATCCGTATATGGCAGTTAACAGATGTGGTTAATCATCTACGAATCGCCACCACCACATCCATTTTCGATGGAACCAGCACTGTACAGAGCCAGACAATCAATCCTCGGACGCCACAACACCACACCGATCTGTGACTCCAGATTTACACGTCAAGTCGTCAATCTGATCCGTGAGGCGATACATCGCGTATTTGTCCGGGGCCAATCATTGGCACATCTTTCGCATTGCAGTCGACAACAATGCGCGAAAATCGCAAGGTGACCATCTACTGCAAGGCGGCTGGCGGCAACATCGCCCGCATCGAAGGCTACTTCGTCCGCGTCGAGGACCATGGGCCTGATCTCGGTGCCGACGTCGTATTCATCAAGAAGCGCGGTCGCACCGAGTGCACCGTGATGTCCTTCTACTCGTCGTTCTGGATGGTGGTCGACGGCTGGGGGCATCCCGAACCGGACGGCCTATTCCTGCCAGCGACGCGGTCCGAGACCGGCTGCGAGGTCGCCCGAGGCCGCTACCGCTCGTGCGATCCGTCGTGGGTTGGCGACTTCCTGGCGAGCGCCGGCGCCGAACTCAAGCCGATCGCGATGTACCGCGACCGCGTGCTGCAGATCGACCTCACCACCAACTGAGAGCCGACCATGACCACCGCCACCACTGTCAAGCTCACCGCCGAGCAATTCCGCGACCTGTGCCACGGTGTGCAGGACGCTGAAGCATCACTCGGCAGTTGCCTCGCGAGGGAGGCCCCGGCCGAGGCGGAGCGGCTACTCCGGCTCGTGATCGAGCTGCGTGCCGCCAAGCTGCTTCGCGCCAACCGGACGCTGGAGCAGCTCCGCGACCGCGTCATCTACAGCGCAATGCGCACCCACGCGCGCCGCGGCCACCAGGAGCCGTGATCGCCTCTACCCACCCTCGGCCGCGAGCCCGCCGTGCGACGCGCCCCCGGCGCGACCTAGACCACGTCGACGCCGGCGACGCGCCCCAACCGCCCAGCGCTGGCGGCTGTGCGCTGAGCTCGAGGTCCTCGCCCCGCTCGTCGCCATGGCCGCCGGCCGCCGCCCAGCCGCCGCCACCGTGATGCGCGCTCGCAACCTCCCGCCGCGCGACGCGCGCGGCCGGTTCGTGGCACGGCCCGGGGCGACGCCCAGACTGGCGCGTGTGTCACCACCGCGACCCCGCGATGCAGCGGGTCGCGCCCGATTGCTGCCGTCGCGCGATGCGCGCGGCCGGTTCGTCGCGTTCCCGACGACCTCGGCGCCTAGCTGGTACCTGTCGTTACCGAACATCGTCCACGGCGATCGAGACCTGAAACCCCGGACGGCCTGAGGGTGGGTACTCGTCCCAATGAGGACGCAGATGACAGTAGAGGCAGATGAGCCGCGGAAGCGACGGAAGTACACGACGGCA
>JBGQCL010000592.1:0-7009 GCA_041495365.1 Kofleriaceae bacterium
CGCCGGGCCGACGCGATAGCGCTCGACCTCGCCGCTCGCCGTGCGGTGCCAGACCCCGTCGTGCGTGCCGAGCCACAGCGAATGATCCCGCGCATCGGACGCGATGCAGTAGATCGAGGGCTCGCGCGCCGCGTCCAGCGGCACCCGCACCGGCGCGATCGCCGCTCCGGGCAGCCGCACCCGCACCAGCCCTCCCCGCGTCCCCGCCCAGAGCACCCCGGTCGCGTCCTCGTGCAGCGCCAGCACGTCCGCGTGCGACCCCACCGCCTGGAACCGCGCGCGCGTCGCGCTCGCCGCCGTGTCGAGCCAGGCGAGCCCGCCCTCGGTCGCCACCCAGATCGCCCCGTCGCGCGTGGCCAGGATGTCGTGCGCCTCGGCCGCCGGCAGCCCGTCCGCGACGCCGAAGCTGTCGAAGCGCTGGCCGTCGAACCGGCTCACTCCGTCGGCGGTCGCGAACCACAGATACCCCCGCGCGTCCCGCGTGCCGCGATCGACGCGGTCATTGGCCAGCCCATCCCCCGTCGTGTACACCCGCGCCGTCAGCCGCGCCCCATACGCCGTCGCCGCGAACAGCACCACCCAGCACACCACGACTTGCCGCACGCACCACTAGTCGCCGAAGCCGTCCCGGCGTTACACGACCCCGCGGCCAACGTCACGTTCATCGGCACCCACACCCACGGGTCCAACGGCGACGTCACCTGACCAGCCCGCCTCGCTCCCGGCTGATGCTGCAGACTTCGTAAGCCAGCCACCATGGCGCGCAGCGTGTGCTGAGGACGGCGCATGGCGTGACGGGTTTCGCCGCGGCTTCTCGCGTCTGGTCCACGAAAGCTCAACAGGGGAGGAACATTCGTGCGTCACATCGTATGGAGCCTGATCTGCATTGTCGCCTGCGCACCGGGCGCGGCCGGCGTCGAGACGACGTCGGCGCTGTCGGGGCCGTGGGCGCCGCCCGTCGCCGGGTCGGCGTGGCGAATCCCGTTCAACTTCGTCAACCCGTCGGTGCCGGGCAACAGCACGTGCTTCAACAAGCCGCTGAACCAGCTCGTGCACTCGGGCGAGGACTGGGGCAATCCGGCGGGGACGCCGGTGCGCGCGATCGGCGGCGGCACGGTGATCTACAACGGCGCCGGCATCAACTATCCCGGCGCGGTGATCGTGATCCGCCACGATCTCGGCCCGAGCGAGAGCGCGGCGCTGGGGATCGCCGCGTCGACGATCTACTCGCAGTACGGGCACCTGGCGAACGTGCTGGTGCCGGTCAACGCGCAGGTGGCCGCCGGACAGCAGATCGCCAGCGTGCTCGACCAGGGCTCGAACAGTCACCTGCACTGGGAGGTCCGCACGGTGGCGGTGCCCCAGCTGTGCGGGTTCAACTTCGCGGGTCCGGGCTACACGGATTCGGGCACCGACGCGCGAAGCTGGGGCTACATGTCGCCGTCGAGCTCGGTCTCGGCGCTGGCGAGCGCGACGCCGGCGACGTGCGACAACAACGTCGCGGTGGGCGACACGGCGTGCAACCCGGCGGACCCAGGCGCGCAGTTCGTGTGCACCAGCCCGGGGCTGCCGTCGTCGCAGCAGTGGACGCGCCAGGCGTGCCCGGCCGGCCAGTCGTGCGTCGGGACGCACTGCCAGCCGTCCGGCGGGTCGTGCAGCTGCACCGGCGGCTCGACGTTCTGGGGCACGCCGGTGCCGGCGAGCGCCACGTCGTGCGGATTCCAGGTCTGTGGCAGCGACAACCAGCGCTACTCGTGCCTGAGTGACGGCTGGCACGCGGCGGGCAACTCGCCGTGCAACTGCCGCTGCGCCAACGGTGCCGACTCGCAGGGCCGGGCGATCAACCCGGACTACACGTACTGCGGCTTCGCGGTGTGCGGCGCAGACCACCAGCACTACGCGTGCACTGCGGGCGGCTGGTCGGCGCAGCACGACACCTGCAACTGACACGTTCGACCCAGAGAGGAGACATCATGAGGCAACGAATTCACACGCGCGCGCTCGCCGTGGCGGCGACCCTTGCCGGGCTGCTGGCGGGCTCGGCGTGCCAGTCCGCCGCCGAGCTCCCGGAGCTCTCGGCATCGTCGGAGATCGGCCAGGCACCCGGGCAGAGCGCGCTGCTGAGCGGCATGCACGACATCCAGTCCACCGGGTTCATGCAAGGCGCGACCGCGGGCGCCGACAAGGGCTGGATCACCGACCTGCAGTTCATCGGCAGCTCCGGGAGCCCGACGGTGGACTGCCATGCGTCCGCGATCGCGGCGGGCATCTCGATCATCCAGCGGCTCGACGTCGACACCACGCACTCGTTTCCCGACGCCAGCGGGCGGAGCGGCTACGTCAACGGCTTCGCCGCGTACGTCACCGCGTGCCCGCAGATCCACGTCTGGATCGTCGGCAACGAGCCCAACATCACCGTCGGCAACTCGGATCCATCGGTGTACGCCGCGCCCTACGCCGCCGCGTACGTCGCGGTGAGGTCGCGCGTCCACGGCATCCCCGGACACGAGGGCGACTTCGTGCTGATGAGCCCGGCGAGCCCGTTCTCGCCGAATTGCATCTGCTCGATGCGCCGGATCATCCAGCAGATCGTCGCGCAGGGCGGTCAGCCGGACGGCTTCGCGGTCCACGCCTACACCCAGGCGACCACGTTCAGCGCCATGGTCGCCGCGGTGACCAGCGAGGACACCCAGGCCGACCCATGCGGCATGTCGTTCCACAAGAACTTCCGGATCTACCGGGACTGGATCGCCGCGATCGTGGCCGAGAACCAGAGCGGCAAGCCGGTGTTCATCACCGAGGCCGGCAACGTGTGGGCGTCCGGCGGCGCGTTCTGTCCGGGGACCGGCTGCTACCCCAACCAGAACCTCGGTTACTTCCGGGCGATGTACCAGGAGGTCGCCGCATACAACGCGGCGAACCCGACGACCAAGATCCGCGCGGTCACGCTGTATCGCTGGGCGGACTTCAGCGAGCCGCAGTCGACGCCGTTCGCGATCAGCACGCGGCCGATGCTGCAGCCCGATGTCACGTCGGCGTTCGCGGCCAACTTGCAGGCGCCGCTGACCTGCGACAACAACGTGGTGGTCGGCAACACGGCGTGCAACCCGAGCGACCCGGCGGCCGAGTTCGTGTGCACGAACCCCGATGGGTCGTCGACCAGCCAGTGGACGCGCCACCCCTGCGCGGCGGGGCAGACCTGCTCGGGGACGCAGTGCGGGACCGGCGGGAGCAGCTGTCCGTACGGATCGATCCAGTCCCGCGTGCAGCAGAACGCGCAGCAGCCGTGGTCGCCGGCGATCACGATCGCGCTCGGCCAGAGCTTCACGGTCGGGGCGTTCCACGATGGCTCGGGCCAGCTGGTCAGCTGCTGCACGTCGATCAGGGTCACCGGGCCCAGCGGGTTCACGTCGTCGCCGGGCAACCTGGGTACCGTCACGCCGCCGTCGGCCGGCACCTACCAGGTGACCGCGACCTGCGGGTCGATCGCGGGAACGGCGACGGTGACGGTGACCGGCGGGTCGTGCAGCTGCGGCGGCGGCTCGACGTTCTGGGGCACGCCGGTGCCGGCGAGCGACACGTCGTGCGGGTTCCAGGTCTGCGGCAGCGACAACCAGCGCTACTCCTGCCTGAGCGACGGCTGGCACGCGGCGGGCAACTCGCCGTGCAACTGCCGCTGCACCGGCGGCGCCGACGTGCAGGGCCGGCCGATCAACCCGGACTACACGTTCTGCGGCTACACGGTGTGCGGCATGGATCACCAGCACTACACGTGCACCGCCGGCGGCTGGTCGGCGCAGCACGACAGCTGCAACTGACGCGGCGCCGCCGCGCATCTTCCAGCCTCCACCGCGGCTCACAGCAAGCCGAGCTCGTACTGTGCTCGTCATGATCCACGACGATCGAGGGCGGTCAAGCCACCTCGGTCGGCGACTGCCGCGATACCGTAGCACCGAGGGAGCTTCCCGCAAGCAGGTCTGTTCTTGTTCCGACCGTTGCTCGGTGCTTGACGCTCAGTTGCTGACGCACCGACGTGACCCGTCAGCGGATGGAGCAACGGCACACACGATTGACAACCCACCAATCGGAACGATCTTGGACGACGTGACCGCAGTCTCCGACCACGCGCACCCTCGGACAGGCCGCTGGCTGAGCGAAACCGCAGAGGTCGGAAAGAATGTTCGGGCTACCGATGACTCGATGCTCGATGGCTGGCGTCGTCGCAGTAGCTGGTGTCCGCATCTCAGCCATCGAAGACACGAGGAGACGATGTTGCTTCGGACGATGATATTGGCCAGTGTGTTCGTCGGGACCGCGGCGTGGGCCGGGTCGGAGCACGGCGCGACGCCAGCACCGGCGTCGGGCGCCCAGCGAGAAGTGCGGATCGATCCAAAGGCCGACGCGGCGCTGCATCGGATGAGCGACCATCTCGCGGGCCTCAAGACGTTCCGCGTGGACACCACGAGCGTGGACGAAAAGATCACCACCGAGGGCCAGAAGATCCAGGAGATCAGGGAATCGAAGATCGCAGTCAAACGCCCCAGCGACCTTCGGATCGATCGCGTCAGCCCAAACGGCCATGCCGTGTTTGTCTATGATGGCAAACGTTTCAGCTTCTACAACTCCGACAAGAACGTCTATGCAGTGGCGCCAGCGCCGGCCACGCTGGACGCGGCGATCGACGAGGCGCGCGATCGCCTTCACATCGATGCACCTGGTGGCGATCTGCTGGTGAGCAAGCCCTACGACGCGCTCGTCGATGGCGTCACGGTTGGCCGCTACATCGGGCTCGAACCGCTGGGTTCGGTCAAAGCGCACCACCTCGCGATGACCAAGGGGAACGTCGACTACCAGATCTGGATCCAGGACGGGCCGGAGGCAGTTCCGCTGCGCTACGTCATCACGAGCAAGGACATGCCCGGCCAGCCGCAATTCACGATCGACTTGCGCAACTGGCAGCCGAACGCCGCGATGCCCGATGACACCTTCGCTTTCACGGCGCCGGCGGGCGCGAGTCGCGTTGATCTCACAGCTCCGGCCGCAAAGCGTTGAGAGAGAGGCAGAACACCCATGAAACACCCATGAACTCCTTGAACAAGTCGCGCACGCTGTTCGTTCTCTTCGCCGTGATAGTCACCTCGTTCCTCGATCTGAGTCGACCGTTCGATCTGAGTCGACCGCTCGTGCAGGAGGCGCACGCGGTCGTTGGTAGGCCGCTGACACCCGTCAGCTACGCTGGTGTCGCGCGTCGCACGACCCGCCGCAGCGTGGCCGCGGGGGCGTACGGGGCACCATCACCGTACTGGTGATGCTCGGGCGGGCGCCCCCGTCCGGCGTCGAGCAGGAACGCGAGGTGTAGCGCGAGTGTCCTCGGCGAAGGCCAGCGCCACGCCGGCCGGCAACCCGGACCACGGCTTGCCGCACGCACAACCAGTCGCTGCGGCCGTCCCGGCGTTACACGCCCACGCGCGGCGATCTGCCATGGGAGCTCGGGGGGGGAGACAAGCCGCGTAAGGGGCTGCTTCGGCGGCCTTCTCCGTACCGGAGGAACAGGTCTGGCCGAGCGTTTCTCGCGACCGCATCGCCGAGCGACGGGAGCGTGGCCAGAGCCATCCCAGGATCTGTCGGGGACGTGCGGGAGTGGACGTCCGCCGCCGCGGGCGGTGCTCGCCGCGCGTACCTGTTCGGCGCCAGCGCCGATCTGGATGCACGAGCCCATCAAGGCCGAGATCTTCGCAGTCACTCCCACCCCGAGCGACGAGTACATCGCGCTCCCGGGGCTGTCACGCGTGCAACGTGACGCGCCAGCATGGCCTTGTCGAGGAGTACGATTACCGCGCGGGCGGAACACTGCGCTGTCAGTCGAACGCGGATCACGCCTGTTCGAGGGCTACTCGGTTTCACGCGATTCAAACTCGTTGACACGTGCAGTCCGTCCTCACCAAGACGCAGCCGGCGGAGTGATCGGCCCGGATTGACCGGTTGATCGCACCGTGCGAGGTTGGGTGATGCGCATCCGCGATCACGCGTGGGTCGCGTCACGGGAATGGCCATGAAACAAGATCGGACGAGCCATCCACAGGGAGCGCCGGCGGCGGACGCGTCGACGCGCGCGAGCACACCGGGCAAGGTCGCACTGACCGACCACCTGCCGTCGGGGGTCGCGCCGGTGCAGGCCAGGCCCGGGGATGCCGGCAAGGCCACGCTGACTGCCGCCGTGCCGCTGGACGACGCCCCCGTGCAACGCAAGCAGAGCCTCGCCGCGGCGCTCGGCCCGGAGGCCACGCACGCGGCCGCTGCCGGCGGTGTCCGCGGCAGCGGCGAGCCGCTACCGTTCCGCGCGCCGATCCAGGCCTTGTTCGGTCCCCACGACATCAGCGACGTGCGCGCCCACGTGGGCGGGGAGGCCGCCGCCGCGAGCGAGGCGATCGGCGCCCGCGCCTACGCCAGCGGTCGCAATGTCGCCTTCGCCGGCGCGCCCGATCTCCACACCGCGGCGCACGAGGCGGCGCACGTGGTGCAGCAGCGCGGCACGGTGCAGCTCAAGGGCGGCATCGGCGAGGCCGGCGACACCTACGAGCGCCACGCCGATGCGGTCGCCGACCGGGTCGTCCAGGGCGCCCCCGCCGGAGACCTGCTCGATCAGGTGGCGTCTCCGCGCGCCGGCTCCTCCGCGGGCGCCGTGCAGTCCCTGCAGCTCGCGCTCGACGGCGACCTGCGCACCGCGGTCAACGCGCACCCCGTCGACGCAGCGCACGTGATCGCGCTGATCGACGGCGCGCCCGTCGCCGAGGTCGTGGCCGTGGCCCACAACCCTGCCCTCGTGCGCCAGGTCGAGTCGCACATGCCGGCGCCGGCCGACGCCGTGCGCGCGCACCTCGCCCGCCGCGTCTTCCTCGACGGACACCAGCCGGTGCTGGCGTGGTCGCTGATCACCGGCGACGACCGCGCCCGCCGCCAGCGCTACCTCGACGCCTATGGCACCGCCGCCGAGCAGCGCGCCTTCGAG
>JBGQCL010000593.1:0-6953 GCA_041495365.1 Kofleriaceae bacterium
GAAGACACCGGGCCGCAAGAGGCGCAGCTCGCGGCGATCGTCCCGAGGCGATCTGCGTGGCCGCCTTGCGGCGGGCGGCGTCGCGGGCGATCGCGTGCGCCTCCGGCTGCCCGGCGCTCGGGCGATCCCGGCCTGCAGGCGCTGGCCCCGCCGGTTGGCTGGCTCCCAGATTCTTCGTACGATGCGGCTTGCGGAGGGACGATGCTGCCCGCTGGGTCGATGGGTGGCCGCGACGGACGCAACCCTCTCATGCGCGTGCTCCCTTCCTCACCACCGCTTCGCCATGACCCAGGATACCCGGCGCGCATTTCTGGTGGCCGACAAGGCAACGCTGGAGAGCCTGCTCTCGACGTTGCACGAGGACTCCGTCCTGGAGCGCATCGGCCTCGAGGCACGGCTCCACGACGTGATCGCCGAGCTCGCGTCCGTCGACGCGCGCGCCGGGCAGAGCTCCCCAGCGGCTGCGCGAGTACATCATCAAGGGATTCACGCTCGACGATGACCGCCTGAAGCGTGCCGGCGGCGGCAACTACTTCGACGAGCTGCTCGCGCGGATCCGCGACGTCCGGTCGTCCGAGAAGGTGTTCTGGCGCAAGGTGCTCGACATCTACGCGACCAGCATCGACTACGATCCGCGCGTCGAGGCGTCCCAGCGGTTCTTCCAGACGGTCCAGAACAAAACCCCCCTGGCGGAGAGCCTGGCGACTGACCGCGGCTCGGAGATCTGCATGAGGTGAAAGCTGGGCGAGTGTTCAGCATTCTGGTAAGAGAAGGGTCACCGTTGCAGCAGCCGACACGCGGGACGCGGATATGATGCACCTCACCCACCAGCAAGAGGAGTTCAGCCGGGCCTTCGTCTACGCGATCTCTGCGGCCGCCGGGCTCAAGTTCAGCAGCGCGGCGACTCCAGACGACGACAGCGTGGACGCGGCGGTCTCGGCGCGGGGACCACGCGGAACCACCCGATCTCCGCGCCTCGAGATCCAGTGCAAGTGTCAGATGAGCGCAGCCGCCGGCGACCCGATCCCCTATCCACTGAAGCCGAAGAACTACGAGGACCTTCGTCACGGTGACTACCAGACGCCGCGGATTCTCGTGGTGGTGTTCGTGCCGGAACAGGTCGAGGCTTGGACCTCGCATACGGAGCAAGAATTCACGATGCGGTACTGTGCTTACTGGGCATCCTTGCGGGGCCTTCCTCCTTCGTCGAATCAGTATTCCACGACCGTCTACCTGCCACGCGCGCATGTCTTCAATGTCGCAGGCCTCGGCGCACTCATGGATCGAATCGGAAGAGGAGAAACGCCATGAAGCTCAACATCGCTGACACCAAGGCCCTGTCGGAGCTTCCGCCGAATGCCGTGACCGCATATCTTCGGAGTCACGACTGGACGCTGACCCGCGTCGAGAACGAGGTCGGATTCTTTCACAAGTCGATCGACGGCGAGAACGTGGAATGCGATGTTCCGCTTCGTCAAAGCTTTCGTGACTATCCACGCCGGGTTCGAGAGATCCTGGAGAACTTGACCCTGATCGAGGATCGGAGTCAGTACGATATTTACCAGGATCTGGTGCGCACGAATCAGGACATCGTCAGGATCTCCATCGACGTTCCAGAGACCGGCCGGGTAGGACTGGACGAGGCTGGTGTACTGTTCTGGGCAACGCGAGAGCTTGTGCTCGCTGCGGCTTGCTCTGCTCATACGCATCGAGCCTACTTTCCTCGCCGCAAGCCGCCCCGCGCTATGGAGTATGTTCGCCACGTCAATCTCGCCGCTCCGGAAGCCGGTAGCTTTGTCGTTGTTCTCGAGTCCCCACTCCCGTCGTCGTTCGCACAGCAACAGATGCCAGAGATCGGCAGTGGGCCACTCGAGGACGAGCCGTTCGAGCGCACGGCATTGCTAACGTTGGCGACAGCTGGGATGAGCATACGGAAGTCGATCGGAATTTCCACGGCAGGTGGGTCGGTCGAACGCTTCGCCGAGCATGTCGAAGCTGGTGTGAATGCCAACTACTGCGACGCGCTCGCAACGATGCTCGAGGAGGGCCCAGGTCGAGATCTGTCCATTGCGTTCTCCTGGTCGACGTCTCGTCCGGTCTCCCGACCGGTACCCTCGCAGCTGAGCTTTTCGAAGAACGATGCGCAAGTTCTACGCGCCGCCGCGAGGTTCCTGAAAGAGCGTGCCCCCGTCGCGGGTTTCGAGTTGACTGGACAGATCGTGAGGTTGGAGACAGCGGACTTGGCTCTGGGTGGCAGTGTCACTGTCGCCGGACTGGTAGATGATGCGATCCGTCAAGCTCAATTCTTTGTGGATGCCGAGGACTATCAGCGCGCCATCGAGGCGCATCAGAACGAGAGAATCGTGAGCGTGGAAGGCGAGCTCGTCAAGGAGGGACGATCATTCCGACTCCGCAACCCACGCATGTTTTCCGTGTCTTCGTAGAACCCTCGCACCTCGACCGCGAACAACCCGAGCTACCCGAAGGCCGGCTCCAGCTGCGCGCCGATCCACGCCTTCGGGATCCATGTCCACTGTCCCGGCAAGAGGTCGGGGATCAGCGTGTCGCCGATCCTCGGCGCGCCTCGTTCGTGGCCGGGCACGACGAGCAGGATCGGCTCGGCCGCGTCGTCCTTCGCAGCCTCGACGAGGCTTCGTAACAGATCGACGAGCTGATAGCGATCGATGAGGCCCGGTTGCGCGAGCAGCAGCGGGGCCCTGGGTGCAATGACCACGGCAATCCGGTGCAGGCCACGACGTGGTGCCAGGAGGTGATGGGAAACAACTATCAGATCTGACGGAGCATGATTTGCCCTGCTGCGCGGGCCGGGCATGGAACGCGCCGGCGACGTGGTGGAGATTCGCCACGATGGCCGTTGGCAACGGCCCGCGACATCCGGCGGGCGGAACGACCGTGCTACAGTGCTGCGGTGATGCGTGGTCCGTTCCTCTGTACGGTGGCGATGCTCGCCGGTTGCAGCGCCGTGCTGGGCATCGAGGATCTGCATCCGCCCACCATCCACGGCGCCGTGCGCGACCTCGCGGGCGGCACCGTGTCCAAGGTCTCGATCGTGCTCTTCCGTGACCCCGAGGGCGGAGCGTCCGACAGCACCCGCATCGACGCGGCGACCACGGATGGCCAGGGCAGGTTCGAGCTCCCGATCCGCGCGGTGCTGCCGCTCGATGGCTACCTGGATCTCGACGACGCGCCCTTCGTGCGCACCTTCAGTCACCTGACCCAGCCGGTGGTCGATCACGCCGACCTCGACGTCGAGGTCTTCACCCTGACGGCGGCCGGTGTGGCCAACCTGGCCAGCGGCGCCGGCAAGACGCAGGACCCGGCGCGGTCGGTCGTGATCGCAAAGATCGTCGACGCGGATGGCTCGGGGCTCCCCGGTGCGACCGTCCACGCCGAGGTCGGAACCCCGCCGACGGCCGTCTCGCAGATCTGCTACACGAACTCGTTGACCGGCTTTCCGTGCGCCACCGGCGGCACGGGCACCGACGGCCTGGCGTGGCTGTTCGACGTCCCCGAGACCGAGTCGCTGAACATCACCGCGGTGGACGCCAATGGCCAGCCGCATGGCCTGGTGTTTCCCGTCATCGCCGGGCCCAGCCTCGTGTTCACCCAGGTGCAGCCGACGCCCTGAGCGGCACATCGCCCGGGCGCTGCGCCCGGCAACGGCTGCCAGCACCGCGCCGAGGACGCGGCCGGCGACGCCGGGGACTGTGTGATACGCTCGGGGCTGGTGTTTGTCGTCGGTTCACTGGTAGCGGGCGGAAAGTACCGCGTGGACCGCATCATCGGCCGCGGGGGGATGGGTGTGGTCATCGGCGCCACCCACCTGCGGCTCCAGCAGCCGGTCGCGCTCAAGTTCCTGTTGCCCGCGCTCGCCGAGAAGGACGACGTCGTCGAGCGCTTCGTTCGCGAGGCGCGCGCCGCGGCCCAGCTTCGCGGCGAGCACGTGTGCCGGGTGTCCGACGTCGAGACCGCCGAGAACGGGGTCCCGTACATCGTCATGGAGCTGCTGGAGGGCCGCGACCTGGCCTCGCTGCTCGACGCCAGGCGGTCGTTGCCCGTCCCGCTCGTCGCCGACCACGTCCTGCAGGCATGCGCCGGCGTCGCCGAGGCCCACGCCCTCGGCATCGTCCATCGCGATCTCAAGCCGGGAAACCTGTTCCTGACCGCGCGGCCCGACGGCACGCCGCTGATCAAGGTCCTCGACTTCGGGATCGCCAAGGCGCAGCGCGATCAGGCCGCCAGCCTGACCCACACCAGCACCGTCCTCGGCTCGCCGAGCTACATGTCTCCCGAGCAGCTCAAGTCGCCGCGCACCGCCGACGTCCGCAGCGACATCTGGTCGATCGGCGTGATCCTCTACGAGCTGACGTCGGGGCAGCTGCCGTTCACCGGCGAGAGCCTCACCGCGCTGGCGCTGCGCATCTCCATGGATCCGGTCCCGCCGCTCGGCGGCCCGCTCCCCCCGGGCTTCGACGCCGTCGTGTACCGCTGCCTGGAGAAGGACCCGGCGCGGCGCTATCCCGATCTCGCCGAGCTCGCCCACGCCCTCGCTCCCTACGCGGGCCTCGCCGGCCGCGAGCTCGCCGGCGCCGTGTCCCGGCTGCTCCACCGCGCCGGTCGCGCCGCGATCCCGGCCGGCGTCCCGACCCACGCGCCCGGCACCGGCGCGGCGGCCGAGCGCGAGCGCGATGCCGTCGCCACCACCCAGCCGGAGGCCACATCCACTCACGCTCCCCGCTGCTCGCCCCCGACGACCATGGGCTCGGCCGCGAGCTCGATGGCAACGGCAGAGTCCGCCGCACGGCACCGCGGCGTGATCGCAGGCGTGGCAGGCGCCGCGATCCTCGCCCTGGTCGTGACCATCTCCATCGTCGGCGGTGGCGGAACCAAGCCCACGATCACCGGCGGCGCCCGCCCGGCCGCGGGCGCCGGCGCCGGCTCCTCCGCGGCCACCCCCAGCACGCCGGACGCCGCCGCCGCCGTCGCCACGCAGCCGCCGATCGAGCGGAGCGAGACGGATGCCGGCACGGCACAGGCCGCGAGCGACGCGGCCCTCGACGCCGGTGCCGCACCGATCCCCACGGCCCACCCGCCGGCCACGGGGGCGAAGAAGCCGCCGCCGAAGAAGGACAGACCCAGACCCCGCACACCGGGGGAAGAGGAGGATTTCGGTGCCACGAGGCATTAGCCGTTTCAGCCTGGCGGCGGCGCTGGTCGTGGCCGTGCTCGCCCCGGCGCGGCTCGCCGGCGCGCAGCCGGCCTCGCGTTCGGAGCACGACGCCCAGATCGCCGAGGCCGTCGCGTACTTCGATCGCGGCCGCGCGCTCATGAACACCCGGAAGTACGCCGAGGCGTGCGACGCGTTCGCGCACAGCCAGAAGCTCGATCCGGGATGGGGCACGCTCTACAACCTCGCGAAGTGCCGCGAGCTCGAAGGCAAGCTCGCCACGGCCCTGGCCATGTTCCGCGAGCTCGCGCGGTCCGACACCTACCCGGCGCTCCCCACCGAGATCCCCCCCGAGCGAGACCGCGCGCGCCGCAAGGACGCCGGCGCCCGGGCCGGCGCGCTCGACAAGCGCGTCCCCAGGCTGCGCCTCACCTCGAGCGAGCCAGCGGCCGGCCTCGTCGTCACCCTCGACGGCGTCGACGCCACCCCCCTGGTCGGCACCGACCAGCCGGTCGACCCCGGCGTCCACCAGGTCCACGCCACGGCGCCGGCGCGCAAGGCGTTCGATTCGACCGCCGAGATCCGCGTCGGGGCCGGGACCACCACCGTCGTCCTGGAGCTCCCCCCGGCCGACCCGTCGCCGATCGCGACGCCTCCCGGCGAGCCGCCCCCGGCGGGCCCCGAGCTCGGCGCGCGCGGCATCGCCCCCGCGGCCACCGCCCCCGACGTCCATCCGACCGACGGCCACCCCACCGACGAGCACGGCCCCGGCCGCGCACCCCGCGCCACGTACGGCCTCCTCACCGCCGCGGCCGGCGGTGGCCTCGTCGTCACCGGCCTCGTGTTCGGCCAGCTCGCCCGCAGCCGCTGGCAGTCCGCCCAGGACGAGTGCGCCGGCCGGATCTGCTCCAGCGCGGACTCCGTCAACGCGGGTGCCGTCGGCGAGGCTCGCACGCGCGCCACGATCTCCACCGTCCTGGTGGCCGGCGGTGCCGCCGCGATCGGCGTCGCCGCGTACCTCTACTTCACCGCCCCCCGACGCTCCGCCGGCTCGCTCTCCACCGCCCTCCACCTCACGCCGGCCGCCGGCCCCGAGACCGTCTCGCTCACGCTCGCCGGCCAGTTCTGATCTGGAGCCGGCCCGAGGGACCTGACCCGTCCCCCGAGGATCGCCGCGTGTCGATGCTCGGTCCTTCGATGGTCAGCGCCGGCGGCTCCGGGCATGCGACACGGCCGGTGTCCCGGGTGCGTAACGAAGGCACAGGTGGCGGCTCTACCAGGGAGACGCGCTGTCGATCGCGTTGCAACACCCGGGGGAGAGGCATGACGGATTCACGTGTCCCGCGAGCACGGAGGCGCGCGCACACTGCGTCGCGGTCCTGGTCGGTCGCCTCGCGATCACCGGGGGGCCGTCGCGATCGTGATGGCCGGCCCGCGGTCATGCCCGGCGGGTACCGGGGCGGGAGCTGGCGTGATCCCGACCTCATCTCGCCGGAGGCCGCGAGCGACGAGCTGGTGCTGGCGCGCGCGCTGGCCGACGATCGCGCAGCGCTGTCCGAGCTCGCGAGCCGGCTCGCGCCGATCATCCGGCAGCGGGTTGCGTGTGTGTTGTGGTGGTGTGGGTTGGTTGTGTTGTGTGTTCGATGATCTGACGCAGGAGGTGTTCGTTTGCCTGCTTGTCTCCGATTGGCGCGCGTTTCGGGTGTGGGATCCGGCGCGCAGGCTGTCGGTGTCGCGGTTCGTCGCGATGATCGCCGAGCGCGAA
>JBGQCL010000594.1:0-6934 GCA_041495365.1 Kofleriaceae bacterium
AGGAGACCCACGTCCTGGAGATGACCGACGCGCTCGCCGTGGCGCGCCTGGTCGAGCAGGCTGGCTTCAACTCGGTCGCCGTCTGGGACTCCTGGCGGCGTGACGCGTTCGTCCACTCTGGCAACGTGCTCATCTGGGGAATCACATAGGAAGGCGATATGAGCGAGACAGACAACCCCCCGCGACCACTTCGGGTCGAAGCCAGTCCACTTCGGGTCGAAGCCAGTCCACAAGCTCTGAGTCGATTGAGCCGTGGACCAGAAGGGCAACAATCAGCAGTCGCAGAGCTCCTCAAACGGCTCAACGAGACTCTACACGAGATCGACTCGGATAAGAATTCCAGCTCCTCGAAACACTCCCCAAGCACTCGGAAGAGCCGTTTGCAATTTTGGTCAGGAGAACCCGGCATCGGGAAGACCAGTGCTTATCTATCAGCGAGACAATGGTTTAACGACCAGACAAATGACTTCAAGCGTAAGATTGACGATAAGGATAAAATTGAGGATAATCTCAGGGTTCAGCTCAATGCGATCGGACCTCATGCGAGCCGTATTCGCTGGCTGGAATCTCTCGATCTTGAGCTCTTGTCTGGACGGCCAAATTTTCTAGCCTCCGTCGCTGTTCGGATCGATAAGGCATTGAATCTGAGGCCACCTGACGAACCCGATGGCCAAGACACTTGGCTATCATCAGGCACTTCCGATTTCAGAGAGGCCCTGGCCGATTTCTGGCGGCTCAAGAACGAGATTGCTCTGTCCTGGGAAGGCAATCTGACGTCGCGCGGGGGTGAGCTCGATCCAGACGCGTATGCCTCCGAAGTAATACGCGCCGAAAATGCTCGCTTGGAGGTAAGCCTTCACTTTGGACAAACAGTAACCCAATTAGCCAGATGCGCACCTGGCTCCAGGGGCAAAAGCAAATCATTCATCTTCATATTACCGATTGATGATTTCTACACTCATCCAAATCTGAGTTTGGATATTTTAAGACTGTTGCGGATGATTTCTTGTGCTCACCTGTTTGTCTTGATGCTAGGAAACATGGATCATCTTCAGCGACTGTCTTTCGGTCACAGCCTGGGCGAGTTTTCCAATCTGTTGGGGAATAACGGAGCAAGATTCCTTAACAAGGATAGCAAGTCATACATCTGTCAACTTATTGAGAACCGCACTGCCGGTTCGTTGCATAAACTGATACCGAGCAATCAAGTTTTCAGGCTTCTCCCTATGAGAGCCCACGACACTCTTGATTATCGACCGCAAGATGATAACGACCGAACGTTCCAAGAACGTTTCGAGTATTTCATGAACAGATTTCTCGATCCACAACTCGAGAAGAGCGAAAAGAAGATCGACGATGCCCCCTGGTGGATCGACGATGCCCCCTGGTGGATCATCTATGCACTCGAAATGACGCCGCGAAATGTCGCTGATCTCTATCAAGCAATTATTGAACTGGAACAGAATATCCCACAAGAGACGGACAAACGCGAGCGTTATGAAAGAAATGAGACCCTCAAACTAATTTCGGAACAAGTCGAGCGTGCCCTGTTTGAATCCTTACCTCATGATATCGCCGCTCGCGTTTGGAGTGATATGTCGGTCAATTGGGGCTCATTTTACCAGCGCCAATTCCCTGCCAACACACTCAGACTCGAAGTGATTACCGTCAAAACAGAGAAGCCAGTCAGCGGTGAGTTGACCGAATCCCAAATAGTTCGCATGTATGTAAGAAACTCCGAGATCGAGATACCTCCGCGTGCACGCGGTTGGCTAGCGGTTCTTTATTATGCAATTCGGCACCATGATACGAAATCTGAAGAAATACGTGAACTCGATCACTTCAAATGGATACCAAAGCCCACGAGAGGGGGGGACACGCCGGCGAACGAGCCAACCTAAACCTACCTAAACCTAAATGAGAGCATTTCGTCACACGGTAGTGCCATCATCTCATATTGAGGCAGAGATGGCTGCGTTCCCGCTGACCTCAGAGGCGGCACTACGCATTGGTACGACATATCTTGCGCCGATGCTTGATATGCCCACCCAGCAGCTGTGGCGTGCAGCGGAGTCCGAGCTGGTGGGAGCATCTCCTGCTCTATCGCTGGATGAGCTCTGTGCCATGAGAGACCTTGTTTGGTTCAGACATGACCATGGCTCGCGCAGAGTAATACCGCTGGTGGATTTCCTGCGGACCACAGCTAAAACGTACCTGCGTGTCGAAGGAAGTCTGGCAGTTCCCCAACTTGAATATGGGTCAGCCAGTGGACAGGCCGGGGAACCAGACGCTACGTCTGGGCGCGAGATGTGGCGATGGATGTCCTTCGCGTTGCCACCCGATCTACTGCTCGCGGGGCTCGCGGATCCGTTTCCGCCTGGCGAGGTCGCAGCGATCTCGCCGGTCTTGAGCGCGTTGCTCCGGCAATATGGCTTCGCCGAGACGCACGTTCACCTTGGCGCTGCCATGACCTTCACCGAGCTCTGGAGCAGCGCGGTCCACGCGATCGCAGATCCAGGCATGAAAGCAACAGCCCTCAGCAGCCCCGGCGCGGCCTTGGAGGAGGGAAGAGAGCTTGCGCCATGGCTCCTTCGAGCCGCGATCGCGCGGTGCATCCTGGGAGCTTTCCTATCGTCGGTTGGTAATGAAACGTTTGATGATTTCGTGGCAAGGGTGAGGAGGAGAACCGCGGAGCGACGTGGTCGCACCGCCGCTACTGCTGTGTTGGACTACGCACTCGCGGATCTGTGCATCGGCCGGATTTCCAAGCCAGGCCCCTCGTTCGCGGAGTTGCAAACTCTGTATGCCGATATCTCTCGTGTGCGGACGCGGCGTCCGGCAAGCGGAGATCAGCCAGTACACGGTCTCGATCCTCTTTACGCGTTCACACAGGGAGACCCTGCCTGGCCGTCGCCGGAAGTGTGGCTCGTCTCGCGCGGGCTCGCACACATGGCGAGGATGCGTGACACTGGTTCTGGAGACGGATCCATAGCCTCATTGTTCGAGCGCATATTCTGGCAGACGGTCCGAGTGCGATGCCTACTGTATCGCCACGTGGTCCAGCGGCCTCTGGCTCCTGGCCTACAGTGGTTCATTCGTTTCTTCGCTCGTATCAAGCCCTTGAGAGGCAAGCTATTGTCAAGCAATAACTTGCCGAGCAGACGCTTGGCTGCCGCGGCGCGTGTATGCGGCTGGAAGGAGGGACTCTCCGCTCTCGAGCTACGGATATCACCAGATGAGACGGTGCAGGAGCTGTTGCTGGAGCTGGGGGACGGAGATATTCGCGACCCGGTTGGTTCGCGCGAACGACCAGCAGAAGCTCCGCGCCGGTCCCGGATTGTGGACCGTGCTCTGGATGCTCCGGCCGGGTCTCGTGGCGTCGCTAACAGGGATTGGATCACGTCATCGCAGGTCGCTGGTCCACTTGAGGTTGGTTATATTCTTCATTTCGCACGCAACCGGGGTGGAGGTTTCATTCAAGGCTTGCAGAAAGCCAGATGGCAAGAGACCGAGGCAGACCCGAGCTACGCCAAGAACGCGACCGGCTACCGTTTCGGCCGACACTACCTCGAGCTATATAATCGGGCTCTCGTGGTCGGCCGTCTTCTCACGGCATTTCCGGTTACGCTCGAGCTCGTCCGCGGGGTCGATGTCTGTACCGATGAGGTCGGGATCCCGACCTGGGTGATGGCCCCCCTGGTACGCTACGTGCGAGAGGCAAGCATGGCGGCTTCGGCCGCGCTACTTCGTGGTCGAAACCACGTGGTGCCGTCGATTCGCACGGCGGTGCACGCAGGGGAGGATTTTGTTCATCTGCTGAGCGGCATGCGCCGGCTCGGTGAATCGATCGAGTATTTCCACCTTGGCCCTGGAGATCGAATCGGGCATGGGCTGTCGCTCGGTGTAGATCCAGAACCCTGGGCGCGCAAGATGGGTCGGCTTGTCATGTCGCGCGAGGATCGTCTACTCGATCTGATATGGGCTTGGAAGTGGATCGGCCGAGGGATCATCTCGAGTGAAGAGGCCCCGTCCATCGAGGCCGAGATCCGGAGGCTGTCGGCCTTGATGTTTCCGCGCGACGCATTCCCACCGAGCGAGCGGTCACCCTTGGAGGCGGCAGAGCTGGTCCAGCTCGTTGACGATCTCCACGATGAGGAGTTTCTCAGAGCTGTTGGATTCCCTTCTCGGATCGGTTTTGGAGCCAGCTTGCCCTTGGGACGGCAGAGGCTCGTGCGACGGTACCTCACGAGCCGTGTGGTCTTCGCTCGATCCAAGGAGCCCATCTGGGTTGACCCATCGCGCGAGGGCAAGCTCCTCGGTCAGCTCCAGGAGATGTTGCGGAAGCGGCTCGGAGCAAACGATATCGCAGTAGAAGTGAACCCCAGCTCGAACCTGTTGATAGGACACGTGCCAGATCTACGCGAGCATCCGCTCTGGCGCCTGCGTCCCGGCCCGCATCGGCCGCCTGTGACCTCGCCGGTGACGCTGTGTATCGGCTCCGATGACCCGCTCACGTTCGCCACGACCCTTCCGCAGGAGTACCAGCTCCTCCATGACGCGCTGGTCACAGACGGCGCAAGCGCAGATCAAGCAGAGCAATGGATCGACGAGATCCGTCGTGCCGGGCTCACTCGCAAGTTCACTGTCCGGCGGAGTGGGCTTGCCCTGACCGAGCTGATCCCCGTCATGACACGACTCACCCCGCCGCCGTAGCTTCGCTATCCGCCTGCGGTCGTGTTCAACGAACAAACATGAGGATCGCTCGACGTGGTTGTTCGACTTCCACCGTCTGTTCACAGCGGTAGTGAAGCGCGTGCCAGTTGTCGACCACGAGCAGTGAGCCTGCTCGTGCTACGAGGTGGATGGCACACGCTTCGGCAGCCTCCTCCAGCGCATCCACGGCATCGAGTAAGGCAGCGTCATCTGCTCGGGTGCGGGCAACGCCCTCACGCAGCCCGGCGCCGTAGAATCGAAGCGCCGGCGTGGTGCCCCACCACTCAAGTACGCGGAAGAAGGAGACCTCCTCGTCGAACGCGAACGGAGCGTCTCGCTCCGAGAACTCGCCCACCGCGCGACGTCCACGCTCCGTCTGCATCATGGTCGCTACGGCCCGCGTCACGTTTGCTACCCGCCAATCTCCCCATGGCGAGCCTCGCGGATCACTGCGCTCGATGTAAGACATCGATAGCGAGGCTCGTCGAGCATGGGTGCAGAAGTCGCCGTGCCAGCCGAGCACGACGCGTTGATCGAATGGCTTCTGAGGTGACGCGTCCGCGCTGGGGCACGTCACGATCACGTCATCCATCACCTCCCCGAGCGCTTCCGCGAACCGTCGCGTCGCTTCGAGGCCGCATGCGGGATCGGCAAAGTCGGGTTGGTACCAGTACCCGTCCCGCTCGATCGCCGTCCGCGCGACCGGAGCCCACTGATGCGCGGGGAGGGGCTTCTCCGCACCGCTAGGTCTTTCATCAGCCACTCCACTATCATCTCTCCGTCGTCGTCCCGGCGCTACACCAGCGTCATCGTCAGAGTAGATGCGGCAGGCGGCGACGGACTCATCCGGTTGGTCCCTACCGAGCGTGCCTCCCTGCCTGCTGGTAGGGACCGCGGTAGGGACGGAAGCGGTGGGGACCGGGATTCGGATGGCGCTGACCGGCGCAGGCAGTGGCGTCTATCCGCTCCGGGTACCGAAGATCGCCGTGCCGATCCGGAGGTGGGTGGCGCCGCACGCGATGGCGACCTCGAAGTCGTGGCTCATGCCCATCGACAGCACCGGGAGCGGGCGGCCGAGCTCGTCGGCGAGGCGGTCGCGCAGCGCGCACAGGGCCAGGAAGTGCGGCCGGCTGGCCTCGGGATCGTCGGCGGGCGGCGGCATGGTCATCAGGCCGTCGAGCGAGGTGCCGGCGACCGCGGCGAGCGCCCGGGCGACGGGCGGCGCGGCGTCGGGAGTGACCCCGCCCTTGGTGGTCTCGCCGCCGAGGTTGACCGCGAGCAGGATCGGCTGGACGGCGCCGCCGGCGCGCCGCGCGATCTCGGCGGCGAGATCGGCGCTGTCGACGGCGTGGATCAGCGCGACCTTGCCGGCGACCAGGCGCGCCTTGTTGCGCTGCAGCCGGCCGATGAAGTGCCAGCGCAGCGCCGGGGCGCCGGGCGCGGGCGCGCCGGCGGCGAGCTCCGCGACCTTGGCGGCGAGCTCCTGGGCGTAGTTCTCGCCGAAGTCGGTGGCGCCCGCCGCGCACGCCTCGCGGATCGCGTCGGCCGGGTGGGTCTTGGACACCGCGACGATGGTGACGTCGGCGGCGGCGCGCCCGGCGCGCTCGCAGGCCGCAGCGACCCGCGCGGTGACGGCGCGCCAGCGCTCGGCGACGGTCACGCCGGGTTCCCCGCGGTGAACCGCGGCGGCGGCGCGCCGGCCTCGCGCAGGGCGGCGACGACCTCGGCGAGCGGCAGGCCGGCGACGTTGGTGACCGAGCCGTGGACGGCGCTGACCAGCGCGGCGCCGATGCCCTGGATCGCGTACGCGCCCGCCTTGCCGCGCCACTCGCCGCTGGCGACGTAGTCGGCGAGGGTCGCGGCGTCGAGGTCGACCATCACGACGTCGGAGGCGACGAGGTCCTCGCGCACGCAGGGCTTGCCGTCGCGCTCGCCGAGCAGGACGAACGCGGTCAGCACGCGGTGGGTGCGCCCGGACAGCCGGCGCAGCATCCCGGCGGCCTCGTCGGCGGTCTCCGCCTTGCCGAGGATCGCGCCGTCGATCGCGACCGTGGTGTCGGCGGCCAGCACCCAGCGGCCGCCGCTGCGCTCGATCCCACGGGGGGCGCTGCCCCCCGCCCCGCCGGCAGAGCCGTCGCGGTCCCCACCCCCCGTCTCGCTGCGCTCGACCGCGATCGCCTTGGCGCGTGCGAGCCGCGCGACGTAGGCCTCGGGCGCCTCG
>JBGQCL010000595.1:0-6922 GCA_041495365.1 Kofleriaceae bacterium
AGGTCGGCATGACGTTCGTCAACGCGATGGTCGCCTCCGACCCCCGCCTGCCGTTCGGCGGCGTCAAGCGCTCCGGCCACGGCCGCGAGCTGTCGGCCGTCGGCATCCGCGAGTTCGTCCACCTCAAGACCGTCTACATCGCCGCCGCGCGGTGACCGCCGCCGCCGCGATCAGTTGATGATCGCGTACTTGCAGTCGAAGCAGCCCGCGCCGCCCTCGCACTGCTCGCCGAACGCGGCCTCGACGATGCCGTCGCCGCAGTACGGGGCGGTCGTGCAGGCGACGGTGCACAGGCCCGGGCCGTACTGATCGAGGCCGACGTTCGCCGCGCCGTTGTCGCACTGCTCGGGGCCGTTCTTCATGGCGTCGCCGCAGAACGCCGCGCGCTGGCAGTCCGTGGTGCAGGTGCCGTAGGTGCCGTCGTCGACGCCGTTGTCGCAGGTCTCTCCCGGCTCGATGATGCCGTTGCCGCAAAACGTGCTCCGGCCCGTGCAGTCAGCCTTGCAGAAGCCAGGCTTGCCGTTGTTGGCGCCGTCGTCGCAGACCTCGTTGCCCACGATCTTGCCGTCGCCGCAGATCGGGGTGCACACCGTCACGGCGTGGATGAATCCGGACAGCGTCAGCTCGTAGTTCGACTGCTTGGTGAAGCGCTCGGCCTGGAACATGTCGATCGTGTACATGCCCTTGTCCGTCAGGCCGAGCTGCGCGGCGGTCGCGTCGTCGAGCGTGATGCTGTGGGGTGGGTCGCCGGGGTTCGTCCCGTGAACACCGCCGATGTCGACCGCCAGGTGGCCGTTGATGAACACCCAGACGTCGTCGTCGCCCCTGAAGTCGAACCTCGGATTCGCGCCCGCCTGGTAGGTGAACGGATAGTGCAGCTCGCTGGTGAACGAGAAGTTGTGCGCGAGCCCGTCGACGCCGTCATCGAGCTGCGCAGGAAGCCCGGAGCTCGGCGCGTTCCAGCCCAGCCCGTCGAGCGGGAAGAACGTCGAGTCGGCGAACTGGTAGACGTTGCTGCCCGGCGGCACCTGGTTCAGCGTCAGCGTCGTGGGCTTCTTGGCCTGGTCTAGCCATACCGGGTTGGCAAACGTGTTGGGTCCGCCGTTGCAGTTGTCGCGATACCAGCAGTCGAAGTTGTCCTTCCCGCTCAGCGCCTGCGCATTGGGGTCCGTGTTCCTCATGGTCTTGTTCACGTCGAGGAACCCGAAGTTGTCCGCCCACACCGGCTTGCCCTCCGGCCCCAGCGTGTCCGCCACGAGGCCAAACAGCACTTTTCCAGGGTTGAAATTCTGGAAGTCAGGCGTGCCGCGCGGAGTGTTGTTGTAGCGCATGTCGTGATACAGGATCGGGATGACCAGCTGCGCGGGCGGCGGCAGGTTCTTGATCTCGCAGTGGAAGCCCGAGGCCGTCTCGTCCTCGAGCATGCACATCGACGAGCAGCCGTCGCCGTCCACGTGGTTGCCGTCGTCGCATTGCTCCCCCGGAACACCTCCGATACTCGGGAACACGAGGCCGTCCCCGCACACCGCGGTGCAGTTGCCGCCGCTGCACACCGGCTCCTTCGTGCAGGTCGGCGAGCAGCCATCGAACGGAACCAGGTTGCCGTCGTCGCATTCCTCGCCGGGTTCCTGGTTGTGGTCGCCACAGACGGTCTGATGACAGCCATAGACGTGGTTGGTGTCGAAGCTGCATACCCAGCCCGGCTCGATCGTGCACGTCGCGTTGCAGCCCTTGCCCGGGCCGTTGTTGTTCGGACCGAGGTCGCATTGCTCGCTGCCGACGATCTTGCCGTCGCCGCAGTTGGGGGTGCACCGTGCCTCTTCCTTCTTGCACGTCCATCCGTCCTCCACCGTGCAGTCCGTGGCGCAGCCCTTGTGCTTGGCGTTCTCGTCCATCCCGAGGTCGCATTGCTCGCCGCCCGTCCTCAAGCCGTCGCCGCAGACCGAGGTCGACGTGCACGGCTGACCCGGCGTCGTGCAGTTGAACCCCGGCTCGGGTTGACAGGTGCCGTTGCAGCCGTCGCCGGGCTTGGTGTTGCCGTCGTCGCAGACCTCGGGCGGCTGGATGATGCCGTCACCGCAGGCCACGATCTTCACGCACGGCGCGCCCTCGACGATGCACTTGAAGCCCTGCTCCTCCTTGCAGCTGGCGCTGCAGCCGTCGCCGGGCTTGGTGTTGCCGTCGTCGCAGCCCTCGCTGTCCGCCTTCTTGCCATCGCCGCACATCGGGCCGTTCGAGCCGTCCCCGTTGTTGCCTTGCGATCCACCACACGCGACGAAACAGAGTGCCGCCACCAGAACGAGCTTGTGCATCACGCACTCAGACTACGCCCCTCGGAAAAAGACTCAATGCCCTGTGCTGTAGCTCTTTTCCGCGTGTCGAATCGCCACATCGGTAGGCCGGAGTGCGACGACGTGGACGACGGCGCGCACCGTGTGCAGGTCCGTGGTCGTCGTGGATCCAGCACACCGACACTCGGCGACAGAGACCACGGTCCCGGAACCGGATAGACGCGCGAACGGCAGGGTCTCAGTCCGCTGCGAGCGAAAACTTGCGCCCGGTGTGCGCGTCGGCCGTGCCGGCGTCACCCGGGGCGGCCCGCGCGCGCGAGCTCGGCGAGCTCGGCGTCGCCGAGCTGCTCGGTGCTCATCATCGCCCGGTCGGCCTTGATCTCGCGAACGCCGTCACCCAGCACGAAGAAGTGGCCGGTCGGCTGGGTCGCCAGCCGCGAGCCGACGTTGGGGTAGCTGCTGAGCAGGTGCCGCATCTTCTCGATCGCCCGGTCCTGGGCGACCTTGCCGACCAGCCAGGTGCCGATCAGGTCGCGGGCCTTGTAGTCGAGGTCCCCGGGGTTTTGCGTGGCGAGCAGGACGCCGACGCCCTCGGACCGCGCCCGGCGGAGCAGCTCGAACATCGGCGCCTTGGTCGGCGGGTTCGCCGTCGCCGGGATGTAGGCGTCGGCCTCATCGAAGAACACCGCGGCCTGCAGGTGCTTCGTCGGACGCTTGCGCGCCAGCCGTGCGAGCTCGACGAGCAGCCGCGAGATCCAGAACTGCAGCACCGGGATCTCGGTGAGCGCGGCGGTGCTGAGGATCGACAGCCGGGTCCGCTCGCCGGCCGGCGGGAGCAGCGCGGCGGCGTCGAGCGGCTCGCCGCCGCCTGCCAGCAGGCCGCCGCGCTGGATGTTCAGGGTCTGGAGGTCCTCGGACAGCGGCGCGAAGAACCGCTGGAGCGGCCCGACCCGGGTCAACAGCTCGGGGTCCGGGCGGTTGATCGTGTCGTGCAGCGCGTCGAGCGTGACCTCGCCCGCGTCGGCGTGGAGCTGGATCGCGCATTGCAGCACCGACTGCTTGTGCCGGTGAGTGGTGCCGGTGCCATACCCCATCATCGCGGCCAGCCCGGCGGCGGCGAACCGGGCGAGCTGGTCGCGCTCGGCCGTCGTCGCGTCGGCGAGCGCCGGGATCACCGGCAGCCGCAGCGGCCGGCCGTGCGGGTTGCCGGGCGTGAACAGGTCGACGGCGATCCGCGCGCGCAGCCGCGCCCGGCGCTCGGCGTCGGGGGCGCCGGGATCCGACCACCACGCGTCGCTGGCGTAGCGCGCCAGGTCGCCCTTGCGGTCGACCAGCAGCACCGAGACGTCGCGCTCGAGCAGCTGCTCGACGAGCGAGAGCGCCGCCGTGGTCTTGCCGCTCCCCGTGCTGCCGAGCACCGCGACGTGCGTGGTGATCCGGTCGAGCGACAACAGGATCGGCTCCTTGCGCATCGTCGTGGTCTCGCCGAGCCGGATCCGCGCCGGGTCGACCCCGACCGGCTGCGACGCGGTGCGCGGCGGCGCGGTCGGCGGCGCCGGGCGGCGATCGACCTGTGGCATCGGCTGGGTCTGGATGCTCGACGGCACCCGCGGCACCTGGTCGAGGTCGAGGATCGCGCGGACGAACGCGAGGTGGGTGATCGGGCGGTTGGCGCGCCGCCAGGCCGCGAAGCCGTCGGGGTGGCTGTCGCCGACCCTGCGGGCGCCGGCGACGGCGCGCAGCTGGCGCTCCTCGAGCACGATCGCGAGGCCGCCCGCGGCGATGAACTCGCCGACCTGCTTGGAGATCTTGGTCTTGGCCTTGAACTGGAAGTCGGACTGGCGCAGCGCGACCGGGACCACCCCCGTCGGGATCAGCGCGCGCAGGTTGTCGAGCTGGTTGCCGAGGTGGCCGCCCTGCGCGCCGCCGTTGCAGATCTCCAGCACGCGGCGCGTGATCGCGCGGCCCTCGACGATCAGCTGCCTGGGCCGCTCGCTGCGCACGGCGAGCTCGACGCCGATCTCGTCGGCTGCGCCCCGGATCGCCTCGCCGACCAGCGCGAGCACCCCGGCGTCGTCCTCGGGGATCCCGCCGCTGGCCGCCAGCGCGTCGTTCCACGCGCGATCGATCTCGGCCACCGCCTCGACCTCCGCGCCGGGCGCCGGCCGCTCGGACACCGGCTTGCCGGCGGGCGCCCCGACGATCGCCCCCGCCGCGATGCAGGCCTCGTGGAACTCGCGGAACCGGGCGATCGCGTCGCGCGCGCGAAACAGCGTCACGGCGTCGAGCTGGGCCGACGAGAACGGGTGGAGCGGATCGTCGTCCTGCACCGCGACGTCGAACGCCGCGTACAGGTGGTCGAGCCGGCGCACCAGCATGGCCTCGATGTCGTCGCGCTGGCGCTGGCTGGCGAGCCGGACCGGCGCCGGATCGCGCTCGAGCCGGTCGATCAGCGGGCGCGACAGCTGACCGCGCACCGCGGTGTAGACGTCGTCGAGGCACGCCATCACGACGACGACCGACGGCACGGCGTCGGCGATCCCGCGCAGCACGTCGATCGCCTGCTGCAGGCGGGTCACGGTCTTGCCATCGGGAACCGTGTCCTCGACCTGATCGACCAGCAGCACGAGCGCCGCGAGCTGGAGCTCGTAGGCGATCGCCGCGAGCTGCTGGATCGTCCGCATCGGATCCTCGGGCTGATCGCGCGCGGCGAGCCCACCGAGCAGGCGCTGCTCGTAGCCGCTGAGCGGCTCGCAGCGCAGGAACCGGATCACGCGGCGCTGCACCGCCGGATCGCGGCGCTGGAGCAGCAGCAGCGCGTGGACCAGGTCGGGCTCGAGCCGGGACAGCCGCTCGGTGCGCAGGATGCGATCGACCAGCCCGCCGATCAGGTCGTCGAGCTCGGCGCCGGCGAGCTCGGCGTTGCGCAGCCGGTCGAGCTCGGGGGCGGCGATGCTGCCGCAGCCCTCGGCCAGGCCGTCGGACAGGTACAGCAGGCCCGACTCGGCGAGCTCCGGCGCGTCGTACGGCCGCTCGATCGAGTCGACCAGGTTGCGCAGCACGTAGCGCGCGTAGTCGCCGACCTCGGAGGTCATCTGCAGGTAGCCGACGTAGCCGAGCCGCTGGGCGTGGACCTGCTGGCGCAGCGCGCGCAGCAGGTGGGTCTTGCCGCTGCCCGAGTCGCCGAGCACCAGCAGCGTGCGGCCGTGGCCGTACTGGTGCTGCTCCGGCGTGGTCGCGCGCACGATCTGGCGGTGGAACACCTCGCGGGCCTCGCCGTGGATCGACTCGACGTCGAACGGATCGCGCTCGTGGATCTGCGAGCCGTGCGCGACCGACGAGAACACCTCGGGCCCGTCGGCGCGGCAGAACGCGACGTCGCGCGGATCGCTGCCCGCGACGGGCGGCGGCTCGAACAGGTCGCGCAGCCGGCGCCGCGCGTCGCGCTCGAGCTCGCCGGCGCGGCCCGCGAACAGGTCGTCCATGATCCGCACCAGCATGCGCTCGAGGTCGCGCAGCGGCCCGGCGTTGTGGGTGTGGCGCTCGACGTGGCGGACCAGCGCGAGCCCGCGCCACGGGTCCGCCCCGGCGTAGCCGAACGCACCGTCGTCGCTGCGGTGCAGCACGAAGAACCGCTCGACCTGGTCGGGCGTCGTCGCGCCGTCGTCGAACTCCTCGTAGCGCGGCAGCACCGCGAAGTACTTGGGCGCCGCGACCTGGACCAGCGCGCTGACCCGGACCATGTCGATCCCACGGGGGGCTTTGCCCCCCGCCCCGCCGGCCAAGCCGGCTGGGTCCCCACCCCCCATCTCCTCGCTTCGCTCGTCGACCGGCTCGCGCGCGCCGTCGGCCTCGATCGCCAGGTGCGCGACCCGCAGGCAGTCGTCGAGCAGCGCGAGCTGCGCCAGCACCGGCACCGACGCGGTGGCGCCCTCGGTCCCGGTCCGCAGCGCGGCGAGCGCCCGCTGGCGCGCGGTGTCGCGCAGGCTGCGATCGATGGTCTGGGTCACGCGGGTCAGCCACGCGGTCAGCTCGGCGCGGTCGAGGGTCGATAGCTGGGTCACGGGGCCCGCTCCTTGACGACGAAGTGGAAGCTCGCGCCGTCGACCGCGATCTCCGACGCCGCGACCAGCGCCGGATCCATGGCGGCGACCAGATCGGCGCGCGCCAGGGCGAGCTCACCGGCGCGGTGGGCGGCCATCAGCTCGGCCTTGAACCCGGCGAGCCCGAGCCCCGCCCATCGCGGATCGCGGCGCACCTGGTCCCACACCGCCGAGACGAACACCTTGCGGTCGCCGAACCAGCCGTCGACCACCGCATCGGCGGCGCGCAGCACGGCCTCCGCGAACGATGCCGGCGACGACGACGCAGCGGCAGCGGGCGCACCGGCCTGCACCGGCGGGGCGGCGAGCGCGTCGCCATGCGCCGGCGAGGCGGCGGGCGCACCGGCCTGCACCGATGGGGCCGCCGCCGCCGCATCGGGCCGCGCCGGCTCCCCCGGCGTCCGGCCGGCGAGCCAGCCGCGCACCAGCGCGTCGCGCAGCGCGCGCAGCTCGGGCCGGGGCGCATCGACCTCGCGCGCCGCGAGCACGCGCACCAGCCGCTCGGGCGGCCCGGCCTCGCTGGCCAGC
>JBGQCL010000596.1:0-6914 GCA_041495365.1 Kofleriaceae bacterium
ACGATCGCATGCAAGCCGAAGCGCAACGCGACGGCACGCGACTTCGCTTGCAATCTTCACAGCCTGCAGAGCTACCCAGTCTGCTCAAGGCAGCGTGACATGGGCCGATCTGCACCCTAATCATAAATATGGGCACAGGACTGCGAAAATGGATTCTGGCAATCCGGGTTATCGGAGTAGACATAGGTGTACTGGATCTGGCTCGCGTTCGGGTTCACCGTCGGATCGTTCTGGTACCGGAATGCCTGTGCCGCAGGGCTTGAGATAACCGGTGTGTTCGCGATGATCGATTCGACCGTGCTGGCGCGGAACCACGGACAGCTGTTGACCTCGTCGAAGGTAGAGTTGCCCCCGGCGTCGGCTAGGACCCACTCGAACCACCAGTACACGACCTGCGACGACACCGTGTGGAACCCGAGCCCATCGCCCTGCGTGAACTTTGACCATGGGTCGCAGCTGGAGCGCGCCTGGCAGGTGAGCGTGTTGCCGCAGCCGCCCGCGACCGCCTGCTCGACCTCGCTGGATTCCGGCGCACGATCGACCGGAGCTGGATCGTTCCCCGGCGCGCACGCCTGCGCGACAGCTGCAATGACAAGAGCGCACGAGAGCCGATATATCTGATGGCTTGATACGGAAATGACTGGCATATGAGCACCTTCCCCTTTATACGAGCGCGCTACCTTTGCGCGCGGCGAGCTAGATCAACTGCCTGTGGCAGCACATGTACTTGGTGTCAACCGCTCCACAGCGGCGGGCCTCACCACACGGCTAGAACGCCGGATGGCAGCCCCGTTCGCGTCGGCGAACAGGTTCGAGGCAAGCAGCCCGATGTCATCCCTCGCTATACGCGCAGGCACACCCCTTCAGAAGCAATGCGAGCCGGATCGGAGCTGCGCGATGGAGAGCTGGCCCCCTCATGCCGGGGGCAGCAAGAAACACGGTCAAGCATCAATGCATGTGTGCACGCTCGGAGGTGCCGCCGTCAATACGTCGTTCACTGAGCAGGACGAATTGACGGGTTTGATGAAAAATCGCGTCCACCCGTCAGCGCTGTGGAAAACATGAGCGATGACGAGGCGTTGTGGGCCGGGCACTCCGCGCCGCCGACGCTGGCCATGCCACTGCCCAGGTTTGCCGCCGGATGTCGTCACGCCGCGGGATCACCCGAGCTCGCAAGACCTGGCGAGCTTGGGATTCCCGCGGACCGCCGCGAAACACCATGGCGACCATGCCGCTCGGCGTGAACGGCTTCTGCAGGAACGCGTCGCGCGCCAGGGTCACGCCGTGGCGGACGACCTCGTCGTTGGTGTAGCCGCTCATGTAGCGGATCTTGATCTGCGGCCGCCGCGACTTGATGGTGTCGGCGAGCTCGCGGCCGCCCATCCCGGGCATCACGACGTCGGTGATCAGCAGCCTGCGGCTTGGTGGTGAAGAACGGCTCGAACACCCAGCGCCCGGACCCATCGGTCATGCCCTCGCCGGTGTCGGTCACGGTCAGCCGGACGTGGCTGCCGGTCAGCACGCGGAAGTTGCTGGTCGCGATCGAGAGCCTACCGCAGCGCGACATCGCATCGCGCACGTCGACCACGAGACTCATCACGACGTGCTCGATCTGCCCGGCGTCGGCCATCACCGATCGAGGTGGGTGGTGCCAGAACGCACCGACACGGGACCGCCTGTACCGGGCAGTCGCAGCCGCCAATTCGGCGGCGGGCCCGCGACGCCGGACCAGCGCCCGCGCCGGTTACTGCCGAGGCACTTCCGCCTCCTCCCCCTGGCCGTGGTGCGCCTCGCTCGACGAGCCGGCTGGCGACGCGGCGCCATGGCGACGCGGTCACGATGCACGGAATGGCGGAAGCGGTTCACGCCAGCGACGCCACGGGCGGTCGGCCGAATGCCAACCGGAGTGCCAGCTCACGAGCGCCGAAGCGTGGGCCACAGACGCGACCCGCGGCGATCGGGGCGGCGGAGCGAGCGCCCCGGGACATGCGTCCGGAAGCGCGCCGAGCCGGCGTGTGGGATCCGGATGTCCCGCGGCGGCTTCGCGGGGGATCCCGGCCGAGCTACAGGGCGCGCGCCCTGGCCACGTTGCCCACGCTCACGCCGCTGTCGCCCGCCCGCCGATCAGAAGTTGTAGCGGGCGCCGAGCTGGATGCGCCAGCGCGAGGTCGTGGGGGTGTACACGGTGTTCACGACGCTGGTCGGCGCGGCGAACGTGTAGATCGGTCGCCGGTTGGCCGTGTCGTAGCCAACCGCCCTGATGAACGTCGAATTGACGTTCTCGAAGCCGGTCACCTGGTCGAGCAAGCCCCAGCGCTTGTTGACCAGGTTGAGCACGTTGAAGACATCGAGCTGCAGCTCGAAGCGCTGGCCCTTGACGATGTCCGGGGACCGCCAAGTGCCGCGCGCGTTGAGGAACTGGGCCCACGGGTTGCGGCACGCGCCGCGCTGGACCAGGTGCCCCTTGGCCGCCTTCAGACAGTCCTGGCCGTTGATGAACGCCGCGAGCGCGTCGTACTGGTTCGGGTCCGAGAGCGAGATCTGGGTGGCACTGGCGGGCACGAACACGAGGTCGTTGCCGTTGATGCCGTCGGCGTTGACGTCGCCGTTCACCGTCCAGGTGTAGGGCAGGCCCGAGACCGCGTTGTACGCCAGGCCGGCGCCGAAGCCGTAAGGCAGCGACGCGGTGCCGGTGAGCGTGACCTTGTGACGGCGGTCGAACGCCGACGGCCGGACGAAGCGATCCTCGATCGATCCGTCGACCGGCGCGAACTGGTAATTCGAGAACGCCTGCGAGCTGGTGAGCGAGATGCGGTCCGCCGAGTTCGAGTACGTGTAGGCGGCGCCGATCTCGATCCCCTCGTCGAAGATCTTGGCGAGCCCGACGGTGGCGTTGTACACGCGGCCACCGCTCTTGTTGTAGACCTTGATGGCCGAGGTCAGGTTCGCCGGGTCGATGCGCGCAGCGGTGGAGCGGAGCGAGGTACCGCCGGCCGCGAGGACGGTCGTGCCGAGCGCGCCATAGAGGGCACGACCCTCGGCATCGTGGCCCATCGACATGAGGTTCGCGTCGCTGGTGTACCAGCCATTGACATCACGGGTGTACAGGAAGTCGGCCGAGGCGAGGAGGCCCCACGGCAGGCGGCGGTCGGCGCCCAGCGACACGCGGAAGTTCTGCGGATACTTTGTCTTCGAGTCGAAGTAGTCGATCTCGCCCTGGTTCTTGGCCGGCGTCGGCGTGCCGGTGCCACCTTTGCAGTCCGAGGGCTGGGCGTTGGGATCGAGCGTGAATGCCGGGATGCCCGTGGCACCCACGCAGGTGAGCTCGACCTGCGCCAGTCCGTTCCCGACGTACGCGTTGCTCACCCAGACGTACGGCGGACGGCCGGTGAACATGCCGACCCCGCCGCGGACGATGGTCTGGGCATCGCCCTCGACGTCCCAGTTCACGCCGAGCCGCGGCGAGATCAACAGGTTGCCGCTCGGCACCTTGCCGGTGTCGATCGGGAACGCCGCGTTGTTGACCAGCGCCGGGTTGGTGATCGCCTTGCCCAGCAGCGGCACGTCGACGCGGAAGCCCGGCGTGATCGTGAGGTTCTTCAGAACCGACCACTCGTCCTGAACATAGAGGCCCAGCTGGGTGACGGAGAACTTGGCCGTGCCGGGATCCTGCAAGGTGGAGACGGCGAACCGGCGCTGGTACGCGCTCGGCGTGCCGGCTTCGAAGGCGTCGAGGCTGTTGAACGCCCAGATGCCGTTGGCCGCCTGAAAGAACACGTTGCGGATCCGCATGATCTCGTTGTTCGTCCCGACGGTCAGGTGGTGACCTGACAGGCCGCTGTACGTGACGTTGTCCTGGATCTCGTAGATGTCCTGGTCGAGCAGGTTCTGGTGCGAGAACCGCTCGCTGCCGGCCGCAAGCCAGGAGTCATTGGCGGCAACCTTGCCGACGTCGACCAGGATCAGCGGCATCTTGCTCGGCAGGTCGCGATTGTCGCGGATGATCGAGACCCCGCCGAGCAGCTCGTTCGAGAAATCGCCCCAGTTGCTGGTGAGCTTGAGGCGGCCCGTGTTGGTGGTGTTGGCCTGGCCGTAGCCGCTGTTCGAGAGCTCGTAGCCGTCGCGCAGGTTCCCCGAGTTCGTCACCAGGCCGGCCGCGCTGGCCGTCGGGAGCCTCGGGGCTGTCGGGTTACGGATTAGAACGTCCTGGGAGGCGTCGACCAGATTGTAGCTGAGCTCGAGCCGGCTGTTGGGGATCTGGTTGGTCGTCACCTTGGCGAAGAAGTTGCGATCCGGGTTGCTGAGCTTGGGAGCGGTCCCGTCGCCCGCGTTGGTGATGCCGTACTTCTGCGCCAGGATGTCGCGGAAGCGATTCGCGGTGTCCATGGTGAAGCCCGTCGTGGCCATGTCGTGCGTGGGGTCACCGGTGAGCTGTGAGGTGTTGCCGAACGACTGGTTGCGCGACTGCAGATCGACCGCGGCGAAGAAGTGCAGCTTGTCCTCGATGATCGGGCCGCCGACGTCGCCGCCGAACTGGAAGGTCCGGTAGTCGAGGAAGGTGGGATCGTTGCGATGGCCGGCGAGCGACTTGTTCTGGAAGTAGCCGAACGCGTCGCCGTGGAACTCGTTGGTGCCGTTCTTGGTGATCGCGTTGACCAGGCCGCCGGTGAACGAGCTCTGGCGAACGTCGAACGGTGCGATCTGGATGACGAACTGCTTGATCGCCTCGATCGAGATCGGCTTGGCGTTGGCCTGGCCGCCGGGGGTGCCGTTGGCCGCGAGCCCGAACAGGTCGTTGTTGGCGCCGCCGTCGACCTGGATGTTGTTGTAGCGGTTGTTCTGACCGGCAAAGGATTCACCGTTGACCTGCGGCGCGGTGTTCAGCAGGTCGGTGAAGTTGCGGCCCTGCAGCGGCAGCTTGCTGATGGTGTCTCCGCTCACCGTGGTCGACGGGCCGGTGCGCCCCTTGTCCTTGAGCGGGTCGAGTCGACCGATGATGACGATCTCCTCGTTGTTCATGCTCATCACCTGATCGAGCTGCAGCCGCTGGCCGAGCTGGAGCTGGATGCCGGTCTTGCCGGCCTGCTTGTACGCGCCAGCGGTGATCGTGAGCGTGTACGGGCCGCCCGGTGGGACGTTGTCGATGAAGTACGTCCCGTCCTCCGCGAGCGCGGTGAAGGTGTCACCGGTGGCGGTGTTCTTGAGCTGGACGAAGGCACCCAGGACGGGCGTGCCGCTGCCTTCCTCGGTGATGGTCCCGGTGACGGCCGAGCCGGTCACGCCCTGCGCCCATGTGGTCGCGGTCGCAACGAGTACAAACAGCACGGTCAGTACTTTGATCGTCGAGCACACGTAGCGCTGCATGGCACTCCTTCCGAGATGCGGTGGACCGCAGTACAAGAGCAACGGCCTTTTCGTTGAAGGCGCAATCTATTCGGCTTGCCCCCTCCGACACAATGCCTTTGGAGCAGGGACCAACCTCGTCATCAACACGTCACCTGTGCCATACGGCTCTGACGCGCTGGAGGCGATCCCGCGGGCAGACGTAGTGGACCTCGCATCGATTACGCCGCCGCGATCCGAGGAAAAATCGCTGCGGCGACGCATAGGTACCGATCGATCGAGGCACGCGCGCCGCGCTCGCGAAGGCGATGCGACGGGACCTCGCGGCGGCGCCTCCCCGGCGCGCGCCGTCCGGAGAGACGGACGCGCCTCCGCTCCCGGTGCGGCGCGCGGCCGCACGCGCTCCCGCTGACGGGCGGCCGGTCCGTCGGACCGGCACCAGCGTGGCCTCCTTGAGCCGCACAATGCTGCGCCCGCAGGACGAAAACAGCTGCATGTTCCCGCGGCCGGCACTAGCATCGGGCCGTGCGCCCGCTGATCCTGTCCGCTGTTCTCGCGCTCGCCGCGTGCGGAGCGGGTCCCCAGGGGGCCCACGCGCGCGTCCCGTCGAACGCCTGGATCGACGAAGATCCGGACAGCGGCGACGAGCTGATCTGCCAGGACGAACGGATGACCGGGACCAACGTGTCCAAGGTCGTGTGCCGCACGCAGGAAGAGATCGACGCGGAGCGCGAAGCCGCGATCCAGTGGGAGACCCATCCGCGCAACTACCGCATCAAGCCCCACTGACCGCGCCGCCCGCATCGCCGGGCTTCCCACCGCGTCGCGCGATGCAGTAGGATGGCGGCATGCGCTGGCCCGTGCTCACTGCCACCCTCGGGGCCACCCTCGCGGGCGCCCTCGCGGCCGTCCTCGCGCTCGCCGCGTGCGGTGCCGGTCCCAAGGGACCCCGCGCGCAGGTCCCCGCCAGCGCCCGGGTCGAGCAGGATCCGGAGACCGGCGACGAGCTGATCTGCCGGGACGAGCGCATGACCGGCACCAACGTGTCCCGGTCGGTGTGCCGCACGCAGGCGGAGATCGATGCGGAGCGAGACGCCGCCATGACGTGGGAGAAGCGTCCGCGCAACAACACCGGCCGCTGAGTCAGGGGCGACCGCCGCTGCGGCGTCGAGGTCGCAGCGTGCCCCGGGCTGATCTCCGAAGATTGCCGGCCGGTGATCGTCGGTGGCGTTCCGCCCGCGGGCTGGATGCAGTAGCATACGCGCGATGCGTCGAATCCTGGCCGCCGCAATCCTTGCAGTCATCGCGTGTGGCCCTCCCCTGCCGCCGCCGCACCCGCTCGGGAGCCCGGGCTCCGATCCCGACGACGATCTGGTGTGCCATGACGAGGCGACCACGGGCACGAACATGGTTCGCCCGGTCTGCCTGAGCCGCGCGCAGGTCGACGAGAACCGCCGCGCGGCGCAGGACTGGGAGAAGCGCCCGCACAACGACATGGGCCAGGTGAACAAGAAGTAGCGGCGGGCCCTGGCGCAAGGCTGCGACCGGTGATGCAGGAGCTCCCGACCTAC
>JBGQCL010000597.1:0-6893 GCA_041495365.1 Kofleriaceae bacterium
GACCTCGCGCTCCTGCAGCACGCGCAGCAGCGCCGCCTGCGCCGCGAGCGGCAGGTCGCCGATCTCGTCGAGGAACAGCGTGCCTCGATCGGCGGCGCGGATGAACCCGGGCTCATCGCGGGCGGCTCCGGTGAATGCGCCCTTGACGTGACCGAACAGCTGGCTCTCCAGGAGCGTGGCGGCGATGCCCCCGCAGTTCACGCCGACGAATGCCCCTTGTCGGCCAGACAGCGTGTGGACGCAGCGAGCCAGGACCTCCTTGCCGGTGCCCGAGTTCCCGAGCAACAGCACCGGGATCGGCATTCGCGCGATCCGCTCGAGCGCGGAGAGCTGCTCGGCGACCTGCGGGAGCAAGGTGGCGAGGCCCGGCGTCAGCCCCGCCAGCGCGGCGCTGTCGAGGTCGGGGGGATCTGCGCCGTGCACGGCCGAAGTCGACGGCAGCCCCGCGCGGTAGATCAGGAGCGTGGCCCCGATCTCGACGATGTCGCCGTCGCAGAGCGCTGCGCGGGTGACGCGCTCGCCGTTGACGAAGGTGCCGTTCCGGGAGCCCTGATCCACGATGCTCCATCCGGGCTCGCTCCGCTCGAGGCGCGCGTGGACCGCCGACACGGTGCCGCCTGGAAGCCGGAGGTCGAGCCTGTCGCTGGAGCCGTGCGGCGTTCGTTCCGCGGAGCGTTCGACTCCGCGCCCCACGAACGCGGTGTTCCTCCCGGTGAGGTCGTGACGGCTGGCTCCGGCGAGCGGCCGGTCACAATGCAGCACGACGAACAGGTAGGTCCGTACCTGCGCTGCGCTGTGACGCTCCAGCGTCGTGTCATCCTGGGTGCTGTCGGGCGCGGTGGGGCGCCGCTGCTCGCCTTGCGTCACGGCGCACGCTCTCGTGCGTCCGGCGATGCCGATGCCATGGATCGCCTCGCCATCCAGGTCGCGAGATCGCGGAGATCGTCCGGAACCGCCGCAGGCGGTGGTACTGGCCAGATCCGCACGACCGGGCCGTTCCCCCAGGCCGCGATCGAGCGTCCGTCCGGAGAGAACGCGATCTCGGACGCGTCGAACTCGCTGGGAAACACCGCCTCCAGGGTTCCGTGCTCGACGTCCCACAGCCGTACCATGCCATCGTACCCCACCGAGGCGAGCCGCCCGCCATCCGGCGAGAACACCAGACCCGTGACCGCCGCGGCGTGGTGCCCGAGCGTGCGCTCGGCGAGCGTCACCGGATCGATGAGCGCGACGCGACCCCCGCCGTCCCCGGTGGCGATCCATCGCTCGCGCGGTGCGAGCGCGAACGTCAGCGCCGGACCAAGCCGACGCCCGACGATGCGCGATGTCCCGGTTGCGAGCTGCCATTCCCGCACGGTGTGATCGGCGCTCGACGTCCACAGCGAGCGCCCGTCGCTGGAGAACGTCACGCGGCCGACGCGATCGCCGTGGCCGCGCAGCGCGACCGGGGCGCCGCTCGCGACGTCCAACAGCCAGATCTCCGGGTCCTCGCCCGTCGCTGCGAGCTGCCGACCATCCGGCGAGAACGCCAGGCGCCACACGCCCTTCGCGGGCGCCTCGAGGCGCCGCTCCTGACCGCTCACCAGATCCCAGAGCCGGATGGCCGCGTCGTTGCCGTTCGAGGCCAGCCACCGGCCGTCCGGCGAGAACGCCACCGTCGACGCCGCGCCGGCGTGGTCGTCCAGGACGCGCGGCGCGGGCTTGCATCCGGCGATCGCATCGCACGGCCCGAGGTCCCACAGCCGGACCGTGCCGTCCCGGCTCGTCGAGGCCACGCGCTTGCCGTCGGGGGCAAACGCGAATGCTTGCACATACTTCTCGTGACCCTCGAGTCGCTGACATTGTCCGGTGGCCAGATCCCACAGCGCCAGGCTCTTGTCAGAGACGTTGGCGGCCATGCGCCGGCCATCTGGGCTGAATGCGATCTGGAACGGGCTGGTTCCCTGGCAGCGCAGTCCGCGCTGATGCAGGGTTGCGACATCCCAGATCCGCGCGTCGCCGGTCTCGCTCTTCGTGTTCGTCCCCGTGGCCAGCCGGCGTCCGTCGGGTGAGAACGCGAGATACGAGATCCGCCCGGGATGGCGGCCCAGCATACGCTCCTCGTCGCCGTGGACCTCCCAGATGCGGACCTCGCCGCTGTTGGTTCCCGACGCGATCATCGCGCTGTCGGGAGAGAATGCGAGGTTAGCGACCGCGCTCCGATGTCCGGACAGCTGGCGCTGCGCGCCCGTATCGAGCGAGGTCACGATCACCTGATGGTCGTTGCCTCCCGAGGCGAGCCAGCGGCCGTCGGGCGAGAACACGACCTTGTTGGCTGTCATCCCAAACTTGTTGCGAACCAGGATCTTCACCTGGCGATCGGTCGCGGACTCCCACAGGGACACCGTACCGTCCTGGTAGGCAAACGCGACGAGCGCGCCATCGCGGGACACATCCCCATGGAGGACGCCGCTGGGGTTCACCAGGCGACGCGGCTCGCCGCCGTCGACCGGCCACAGCCGGGCGGCCGTCGGCTCGACGGCCATCGAGAACAGCCAGCGGCTATCGGCCGAGAACGCCATCTCGAGGACCTCGCGCTCGTGGCCGCTCAGCTCCCGGCTGGCTCCCCCGCGGATCGGTGCGAGCCGGACCAGCCCGTCGTAGCTGCCCGAGGCGATCCATCGCCCGTCGGGGGAGACCGCGAGCACCGAGATCGGGCCCGGGTGGGGGGGGAGCCGGCGCGACGCTCCGGTCTCGAGGTCGAACAGCACGACCGCCGTGTCGCCGTCATCGACGATGGCCACGGTGTGTGTTCCGGGAACGGCGGCGAGGCTCCCGACCCGGCCGTGATGCGGCCAGCGTCGGACGAGCCTGCCGCTGACCGCGTCGTGGAGCTCGAGGGACTCGCTGTCGGGAGCGCCGATCCAGCCCAGGCCGTCCGCGGTGAACGTCAAGAGTCCCTGCTGGACGTGGCGCGCGACACCGCGACCCGCGGCCTCGATCGCCAGCGTACGCAGCGCGGCGCGATCCGCGCCCTCCTCGGGATAGGTCCGCAGCGATGCCAGCGCCTGGGTGGCGTCGCTGTCGAGCGTGCTGCGGGCCTGCGCGAGCACGAGCTGCGCGGCGCGCCGGCGCGCCACGTCGCGCTCGGTGACCACGCGGTCGACGCTCACCGCGCCCACCGCGGCCAGGATCGAGAGCGCCACCGCGGCCACGGTGACCGGCGCGCGATAGCGGCGCAGCCAGCGCTGGACCAGCATCCGGCTCGAGTAGGCGTGCGCGCTCACCAGCCGCCCGGTCTGGAACCGCCGCAGGTCGAGCGCCAGCTCGCGCGCCGACCGGTAGCGATCGCCGGGTTCGCGCGCCATCGCCTTGTGCACGACGGCGGCAAGATCCGGCGGGATCATCGGCTGGCGGGTCTCGACCGGCGGCGGTGGTCCGGCGAGCACCGCGACCGGCGTGGCGCGGCCCTGGTACGGCGGCGTTCCGGCCAGCACCTCGTAGAGCATCGCTCCGAGCGCATAGACGTCCGCGCGCTGGTCGGCGGGCTGGCCGCCCGCCTGCTCCGGCGGCATGTAGCACGGCGTGCCGAGCACGGCGCCGTCAACGGTGAGCGAGCCACCGTCGTCGCTCGCGGCGCGCTCGCCGGTCTCGTCTTCCAGCTCGACCCCCGGATCGCCATCGCCCGCGGCACCCAGGTTCTTGGCGAGGCCCCAGTCGATCACCACGGTCTCGCCGAACGCGCCGACCAGGACGTTGGCCGGCTTGAGGTCGCGATGGATGATGCCCTGGCTGTGGGCGTATGCGATCGCATCGGCCACGGCGATCACGTTGGGCAGCAGCGCCAGGCGTTCGTCGAGATCTCGCGCATCGCGGATGACGTCCTGCAGCGAGCGACCGGCGATCAGCTTCATCGAATAGAACGGCTCGCCCGACGGCCAGCGACCGATGTCGTGGACCGGAACGATCGCCGGATGCTCGAGGCACGCCGTGATCCTGGCCTCGCGGACGAACCGCGCATGGGCTGCCTCGCTGGTGCGGCGCATCTCCTTGACCGCCACGATGCGACCGATCCGCAGGTCGCGCACCTTCACGATGCGCCCCAGACCACCACGCGCGAACTCTCCGAGGCGCTGATAGCGCGCCGGATCGGCCGGCGACAACCCGACCGCAACCGACCAGGGCTCGCCGGAGGCCTCGGTCCGTGGGAGCGCGGTGCTCTGTGGTCCGTGGTTTGCGGCGCTGTCCTCGCCGACCTCTCGGACGTTCCTGGTCGGAGCCGTCATCGCGGTGGCGGCGTTTGACGGATGCGCCGTTGACCGCTGCCGCTTCGTTGGGTGAGCTGTCTCGTCATATATATCGACCTGTGACATCGAGGTGCAGCAAATCGCGACAAGGAGAGCTTGTCGATCACGAGTGCCAGCGCCGCCACCGCGTAGTGCCAAAGACCGGATCGCATCGGCACCGTACGTCATGACAACGAATCTTGGGGGCGGTTGTCAACTGAAGCTTGACCGTATTTCGCTGTTTGCCGGTCCGGCGCGATGATCTTCGATGTGCCGGTGCTGTCTCGGGGCGGCAGGACTGCGTCGCAGGCACCCGCGGCGTCACGTTACAGTAACCGTTGCATCGCGCTGGCATTCGTATCCTGCGTTCAAGCGCTGCTCGCCAGGGTGGCCGGAACTTGCTCCGGAGTGACGGTCCCCCGCCGCCAGGCACTCCCGAGTCGAGGAAGTCGAGGCCCAGATCGCCGCCGGGCGAGCGAGCTTGAACAGGCGGTGAGCTGGCGTCCGGCGACGCTGCAGGACGCTGCAGGTCGCCGCCGCGGATCGGTCACGCGCGCGTGGCACGTCCAATGCTGTGGAGCCCATCGTCCGCTCGGACATCTCTGTTCTCTCTGCAAAAGGACATCACCATGACCACGGATTCGATCGCGCTCCGCCTCATCAATCAGTCTGACGATTGCAACAACTCATCAGTCCTCGTGTTCCAGAAGAACCTTTCGACCAACTTCGCCGAGATCGCGGTTGCCTGGCAGGTGATCGAGAACCTCGGTACCGGCTGGAATCACCCGTTCCGCTACGACCTCGATCTCCAGGTCAGCGCCGCGGACAGCTGGGGCAACTACGTGCCGGCGAAGGACAGCGCCGACGGCCAGCTGTGGACCGTGGTGCGGGACTGCAACGGAGACCAGATCCAGCGCAGGGGCTCGGCGAACAGCCCGTCGGAGATCCAGGTGGCCAACGGGCTCGAGCGCGGTGCGATCACCGCGTGCATCTACCGCTCGGGCAAGCTGCTGGCGACCAAGTCGGGTGTCGCGCCGGGGCAGAAGGCCGTGTTCCTGTTCAAGCCGACGATCTGGATCGGTGTGGTCTCGCAGGTCGAGGAGGGCCAGATGCTGGATAGCGCCATCCTGTCGAGCGTCAACACCCCGCTCGACCTGACCGGGATCGCGTCCGCCGACATCGTGATGTCGGGAGGCGGCCCCGGGAGGAACTCGCGGCCGTTCAGCTTCGAGCTGCAGAACGTCCAGCTGATGTGACCGCCGACCCATCTTTCATTCCCAAGGAGACTGTCATGACCACAGGCCATCACACACCGACCACGAGCGGCGCCGCCGTCGTAGCACTTACCGGCGTGACCGTGAACGTCGCCGGCGGCAACACGGTGCTGTCCAGCGCGAGCGGCGACTACGACATCGATACCATCCATGGCGTGATCCACGTCAACGTGTTTCCCCCTGCCACGCCGTCACGCGACGGTCCGGATCGCGATCACATCTACGTGGTTCGAGGCACGGCCGGCGCCGACCCGGTCACGCTGGTCGGTCTCACGTTCATCGGCGCCACGAGCGCGGGCACGTACAAGTTCTCGTACAACATGAGGCGGCGCGAGGACCTCTCGCGGCCGGGCCTCGCGGTCACCACGCCGATCACGGGGCTCAAGATCGCGCGGCAGCGGCCGGCGCCGGGCAAGCTGGTCGCGACTGCGGCGACCGGGACGTACCTCCATGCCCCGGGGTTCGCCGCGCAGGTGTTCGCGGACGACCCGGTGGTGGTGGCGAACGAGCACCTCGAGCTCCACCGGCTGTACACGATCGCCGCGGCTGGAATGCCGACCACGTTGAACCTGGAGCTCGATCACATCACGACGGTGGCGCCGGCCGGCTCGATCGCCGTGTTTGACGAGTTGCGGGCGGAGCAAGACCCGGCCTCGGATGACTGAGAGCCTGGGCACGATTCGGCGCGCCAGGATCGTGAGCTGAAAACGGAGCCGCCGATGGCCTTGGAAGACTCGGGATCGCGCCCTGGAGCCTGCCGGGACCCGGCGGAGCCCCATGGCCAGCTCGGGCCCGAGGTCCAGCCGGCGCGTGGCGTTGCTGGTCGACGCCGAGCAGCTGACAGAGCTGCCCGCGCGAGATCCGCGCGCCGCGCCGCGCCCGGTCCAGCTCCGCCCGGAGGGCGGCGGCGGAGGGCCGGGCCGCGTCTCGAACGTTCGGAGGTTGAACCCGGCCTCGCAGGACGTTCCAGCTGGAATGCGAGGCCGCCGAATCGAGTCAATCCGCGCAAGTCACCGAGCAGAGCGTGGGCAAGTCCCCATCACGTCGCGGCGCGGTCGAGGCGTCGCGTGCGCCGCCCACGAGAAAGAGGCGATCGCGGTCGAGGTGGCCCAGGTGAGACAGGCGATCGCGCTCGAGTACGGCGATGAGAGCCCTTGCGTTTTCCGGTGGGTCATAATATATGCTCAATCAAGATGTCGGCGTCACCCCAACCCGCGCCCGGGCGTCGCACCCGTCAGCTCGGTCTCGAGTTCCGGACCTGGGGTGGCAAGCGCGCCGGCGCCGGCCGCAAGCCCCGCGGTGCGCGCGCCGGTGTGGCGCATCGCTCACGCGGCGAGTGGACCCGCCCGATGCC
>JBGQCL010000598.1:0-6883 GCA_041495365.1 Kofleriaceae bacterium
CGAGCGCACCATCGATCGCCACGTCTGGCTCGATGCCGCCGCCGACCTCGTCGCGCCGCTTGCGCCCGACGTCCGCATCGACCTCGCCAAGCGCGCCGCGCGGCGCATCCACACCACCTTCGCGCTCTCCACGCACGACCGCGCTCACCTCGAGCGCGCCCTCCTGCGCCGGCTCTGGCCGCTCACGTAGCGCGATCGAGAGCCGCCACGCTCCCGTCGTGCGGCGTAGCCCCGAGCATCATGCGTCGAGCGTCTCGCACGCCCCGCTTGCCTTACACCTCACACCACCGCCGGTCGTCCGCCATTCCGGACTGGTAGGTGATTGACAACCGCAGCTACCACACCGGGCAGCACGAGCCTCGTCGACGCGCGGTCGGACCAGCGGTCGGTGCAGGGCCGCGCGATCTGGAGCGGGGCCCCGCGGCCGAACGGGACTGCCGGGTTCGGAGATGGCACGTGTCGGAGTCGCTCCGCAGTATCGGCATCGATGGAGGGCAGCGTGGCAGCTTCTCGCCGGTCGAGGGGTGCAGCCACCCGTCACTGGACGACAGGCACTGCACCGTGAAGCGGATGACCTACTGCGCTCGCAACTCGACGCTCAAGGCGAGTTGGAAGCCTGCGAGACACGTTTACGCTTCGAGCGGCGTTCGAGAGATGAGCGCCCCGGAGCTGTTCGACGAGCGCTGCACGCTCAGGTGGTGCTTGTCGCCGCGAACGACCTGCGTGCAGCTCCCTGCATCGCAACTTCCGCTGGTGCTCGCCGCCGCGGGAAGTGGTGACCGGTTACGCCGCGATCAACAACGCGACGGCCGAGTCAGCGAGCTGCCGCCGGCCGGCCCCAACTCGGTGCGATGGTCGGTGTCACCGCGGCGCGGTGTGCGCGGCGCAGCGCCGCCGGTCAGGCGACCGCGGCAACGGCGGCATGTTGACCGCCCGCACCGGCGGGCACCTCGGTGTTCTCGGGGATGATGTGCAGCTGCCGGGTGTTGGGCGTCCTGAGGGACCGCTTGCGCGTGCCCTTGGTCGGCTGCAGCACGAGCGGCGCGGTCTCGCGTGCGGCGATCCGCGATTCGAGGTTGGCGGCCACCAGCTGCGCGCTCACGTCCACCGCCGGGGCCGCGACCGGCGCAGCGGCGGGCACTGTGGTCCTCTGGTCCTCGACCGCGCCGAGCGCGATGGTGCACCCCGTCGCGATCGCGTTGATGAGCACGAGGTAGCCGAGCGCCACCACCGACAGCCACGCGGTAGAGCAGAACGTCATCACCCCTTCTGCCAGGACGACGAACCCGAGCGCCTTGACCGCCGAGCCGAACGCCAGCCGGCCCCAGCGGAACACGGTCAGCGCCGAGAACACCAGGCCCCCCAGGACGATGAGCGCCTTGGGCTCTGTCCAGCTGGTCAACTCGTAGTGACCGACGACGAACGTCGCCGATGGCACCAGGGCGCCGAGTAGCGCGCCGATGACGGCGGGCAGCGGATTGCGCGCGGCGATGTGAATCTGAGTGATGATGCCCCGAGATGCGGAGTCGGTCACCGCGTGAAACGATCCGGAGGAACCATCAGGGAGACTGACGAGAGTGGTGGTCATATACAGAATGGCATTGCGCGACAAGTGCCAATTTACCGAGCTCCAAAGCCGTCGATCTTGCGATCGCGGACCGCCGAATGCTTGCTGATCTGTGGCGCAGTGACAACGATCCTGGCTATGCGAGTGGCCACTGTGACTCACGAGCTGCGCGCAACTCGATGGTGCGACGCAAGAGCTCGAGCTCTCCGGGCTCGCACCTTCCCCGCTGCGTGACGCCCGGGGTCGGTTCGTGGCGCGGCCAGACCACGCGCCCGAGGCGCCACGCGCGCGCCCGTGCTCGCAGCCGCCGCGCGATGATCGTGGACGCGTGCGCGTGGTGCGGTCGCGCGATGTGCGCGGTCGGTTCGTCTCGTTCCCGACGACCTCGGCCCCGAACTGGTACGTGTTCAGCGCCGACGGCTACCGGATCCCAGGGTAGCCCGAGGTGGTGGCGATGGCCGTCGACGCGAGGCCCGCACCCGAGCCCCAGCCGCTACCGCCAGCTCGCGTCGTGCGCCGCCGCCGTCCGGCCGTGCAGTGGAACGAGATCGCCACCTGGATCCTGATGGCGCTGTTTGTCGTCGTGGTCGGCTGGCGCGCGCTGGCATGCCTGTGGTGCAGGAATCGCCCTCATGGACTGCATCGCATGCATCGCGGCTGAGTCGGTGCAGCGCTGACGCGCGTCGCGTCCGCGCTTCGTCGGTGCCGCGAGGGATCGGCAACGTCCTCTGTCGAACCTCGCGAAAGGAGACGGCCAACAGCGGGCCCACCGACAGCTGCTCCCGAGCCGAGTTGGCATTTCCGACGACCTCGACGATGATCGGTCCCATGGGTCCTCACCACCGCGCGCAGCTGGCCGCCGCGGTCACGCAGTTTCTGGCCGACATCCGGCGACTCGGGCGGGCCAAGCTCCGCGGCGAGCGCGATCGCCTCCTGGAGGCGCTCGAACCATCGCGCACACAAGCGGCAGCGACTGCGACCCTGCCGCGACCGGTGCGCCGCGCGCGAGCTGCGGCCACCGGACCCTCGCGTGGGCCGGCCATCGTGGGACGGCGAGCGCGGAAGGTGCGTGCGGCGAAACCAGCGAAGTCCGGAGGGCGCCGGTCGACAGCGACCCGGCCGGCCCCGGAACCCGGGACAGCACCGCCACGGCAGGTGCGCGCGTCGGCTATCGTGGCCGGACCACCCCCGAGGCTCACTGCCGCAGAGCCTGCGCCCGCCGCGTCGGGGATCAGCTCGGCCGCGGTGATCGCGGCGCCGGTGATCGCGGCGCCGCAGGCGATCGCGACGCCGGTGATCCTGGCACCAGTGCCCGCGACGCCAGCGATCGATGCGACCCCCCAGCCCGGGGGTGGGCCCGCCGCGACAATGCGCCACCAAGAGCGCAGCCAGGAAGGTGTGCGCCGCCGCGGGACCGTCAAGTGGTTCAACCCCTCGAAGGGCTACGGCTTTCTTCGAGGAGATGACGGCCAAGACGCCTTCGTCCACGTCTCGGCCATCGCGAGCGCCGGGCTGCGGACGCTGGTCCCGGGCCAAGCGGTCGAGTACGAGCTGCGGCGGAACGCCAAGGGGCTGCACGCGGTCTCGCTCACGCTTCCGGACCCGGTCACGCTCCGATCCGCGTGACCGGCAGTGGCCGCCGGTCACGATCGCGTCTCACACGACCGGGGGCACATCCGCGCGCATCAACGACTCCAGCCACGTCGAGCTGTGCGGGCATTGTTCGCCAGGGCCAAAGCGCTGGGTGAAGTCCGCGAGCGCACGCTCGTTGCTGAGCACATAGTCACGCACGAACGCCATCGCGTGCGGCGTCATCTTGAGATCTCGCTCGGCGTCGACATCGCGCGGGGTCGACACCTCTGCCCGCGATGGCCGCCGCCGAGCGCGCCGAACGCGCTGCGGCCGACTGCTCGATGCCGGCGACCATCCCCGCCCCGTGACGCTGGTCCGATGAACTCTAAATATATGAATTAACTGTGTCGATCTGAGGGTTCATGGGAACTTCGGAGCGACTTCCCGGGAACCTTCCCGGGAACTTCGGCTTACGAACCCACGTCGATCCTACTTGACACAATCCAGCTTGGGACCGTGCGGCGGGCGTTGGATGCGCGGGCCGCGGCCGTCCGGCCTGTCTCGACGAGATCACGGGCCCGAGCGCGTTCTTGATCGCTGGTGCCGGGGCGCGGCGGCGACCGCGGGCCAGCCAGCCTCATGCCTGGCCGCGCCTCCGAGCCGGAAGCATCTCCTGAAGCCCCGCGCGGACCACACGCCGCAAGCCTGTGGCCAGTACCAAAGTCGTCAACAAGTCTCGGCAGGAGAGGCAGTGGGACGTGTGGCGCGCGAGGCGCAACAGGCCCTCCACATCGAGAGAGCCATGGGCGATCGCGGCGAAGTCCTGGACGGCTTGCGGGCAAGTGCAGGGAGGCGCGGACCGGTTCCGGAGGATGTGGATCGCTCGCTCGATCGCTCCCGCGGTGCGCCGGCCGAACACCCGACCGACGAGGTCGATCGCCTTCATCGCGGGATACCACCGAGGTGCGCGGCGCGGTCACTGGCGTCGATTGGGTCGCCGGCGCCGACTTGGTCGAGGACCTCGAGCTCAACCTCGGGTAGCTCTCGCACCTCCTCGCGTCGGCGCTGGCGCCGCAGGTAGACGCCGACGACGATCGAAGCGACGCTGGCGGTAGCAACGGCAACGCCGGGCGGCCAGGTGCGGTAGTAGTAACGCGCCCACCTCGGGTGGTAGCCGAACAGCCCGGGCGGCATCCCATCGAGTGCCGCGATCAGCGGCTCGAACCGGCACGCCGCCGGAACCGGAACGGGGCTGAACACGATCAGATCGACGCCGCCGACGAACGCGAACGCTCCGAGGAGCACGGCGGCGAACCTCATTGGATCCCCTGCTGTAGCGCGTCGGCGTCCGCGTCGGCGTCGGCGTCGACGTAGGCGTCTACGTCGGCGAGCTCAAGCTTATCGAACGCGTTGAGCTGCACGCCGATCGATCCCGGCTTGACGCCGCAGAGCACGGCGAGCTCCTCGGCGTCGAAACCGCACAACTTTCCCCCGTCAAAATGGATCTGTGTTGCGCGGCTGCACCACGAAAAGAACTCCGGCAGTCCCTCAAGAGAAACGCGCGCGCTGTCGCGGAAGTGGGGCAGGCTCGCGCGGCGTATGCTCACCTCAAGCAGCTTGCGGCTGTAGTACGCGGTGAACGTGACCACGTGCAGATCTTCGACGTCCGGGAGCTCGATGATGGCGCCATCTGCGCCACGGCGAAAGTAGTGCTCGATATTGCGCATCGACACGCGCGCGCTGATCGGCGCACCGCCGATCCCGGCTGGCCGGATACGAACATCGAGCTCTGCACTCTTATAGTGGGCGAGGAACGCGACGGCATCACGCCCGGGGCCCCCGCGATCGAGCGCGGGCAGTTCTACCCGGCATCGGCCCGGATACAGGACAGGGTGAAGCTTAGCCAGCGACATGGAGCGAGCTCCTTCCGGCACTCCAGACCGACAACCCATCAGAACAGATCAGCATGCGATCGATTTCGCATTCATGCAGTAGCGTTGACAAGCATTGCCTGTCGGTTCTGTGGGCGCTCACTGCTCGCGCTCAGTGCGAATGCGTACGATTCGGTGGACTCCCAGTGCTGGTCCGGGACAGAGTCCACCACAGTGTGGCGCTGCTTATACTTTGCTTCCCTGGGATCACGAAGCACTCATTGCGCGGCGCTGGAGGCTGCGGCTGGAGGCTGCGGCTGTGGGACAGCACCGCGCCAGTTCATGCGCCCAGGAAATGGCTCGAGGAGCCCGCGGCGCGTATCATACGACGATGAAGAAAGCAACGGCTCGGGATCCGTCGCGCGTGCCGCCGTTGCCGGCCTGGGCGTCCGAAAACGGTCGCAGGGACGCGCGAGGATAGGCAGCACAACGCTGTGGTGGACTGCGCGCTCGACGAGCCGCGGGAGTCCACCAAACCGTGGGCGGTCGCACAGACAGCGAGTAGGTGAGGCCGCAGACAAAGCTTGTCAAACGTGCGGCAGGGATGCGAAAGGGGAGAGGTGGTAGCCGTGTGCGCGCTGGAGTCCCGGTGATACCTGACGTCTCAACGATGACCGTTCCTCGGCGTAGCTGGCGCATCCGGGATGCTGTCATCCGGCTTCGCGAGCACAGCACGGACCGCGTGTACGGTCTGCCCGTGCCGCCGGTCGCGTGCCGGGTGGGAACGGCAAGCGATCTGCAGTTACAGCTACACGACCCGAGCGGCACGGTATCGCGCGAGCATGCCGAGCTCGTACCGGTCGAGGTCGATGGCGAACGCCTATGGAAGGTCCAAGATCTGCGGTCGAAGAACGGCCTATGTTGCGACGGGGAACGGTTGAGGGCCTGCGTCTTGCGGCCGGGGCTCGAGGTGCGGCTCGGCTCGTTGCGCCTCATCGCGGAGAGCATGGAGCTGGTCGGCCTTCTGTCCTTCATGCGGCGATGCCTGGGTTGGGCAGCCGAGCGACAAGAGCACATCGATCAGGCGCTGCAGAGCCTCCGTGAATGGGCGGCCCAGCGCGCTGAGTTGGTCGTCATTGGCGATGGCGATCTGCGGCCGGTGGTGCGTCGCCTGCACAACCTCGTTATCGGGGCGGACGTGTCGTTCACCTGGTACGAGCCGGGTGCGACCGATGCGGCTGCGGCCGTGAAGACAGCCGCGGCAGGGACACTGTGCATCGACATGCAGCGCCAGGCGGATGCTGTGGCGGTGATCAGGCGCGTTCGCGGGACCGAGTACATCGCGCGACCGCAGATCGTGCTGTGCACGGCGGACCCAACCAGCGCCGCGACGATCAAAGGGAGCCTCGAGAGGCCGGCGGTGATTCACGTGCCGCCGCTGGCCTCACGCGCCGGCGAGCTGGAGGACATCGTGCAGGAGTACGGGCGGGAGATTGCGCGGGAGCAGCGACTCCCAGGGCCAGGGTTCACCATGATGGACCTGGAGCAGCTCGGCGCGCTGCCGTTCCGTAGCCTCGCGGAAGTGGAGGACACCGCGCTGAGGCTGGTCATGCTGCGCACATGGGGGCTGCGAGCGGGCGCCGCGCGGCTGGGGATTGATCACAGCTCGCTGCACACGTGGGCGCAGCGTCGGAAGCTGGAAACGTGATGCGGGCGGACCGCGAAGCGGGCGGCTGGCGGGCGGTGGCGAGTTCGGCGGTGGCGAGCTCGGCCGCGGCGGCGGTGGCGAGCTCGGCCGTCGAGGAGCTGGCGCTCGACGTCGGCGGCGCCGGTGTCGCGCAGCCTGGCGGTCCGGAATCACGGTCCATTCTGC
>JBGQCL010000599.1:0-6861 GCA_041495365.1 Kofleriaceae bacterium
CGGCACCTGGAAGGAGCTGACCGACAACGTCAACCAGATGGCGTCGAACCTGACCAACCAGGTCCGCGACATCGCCGAGGTCACCACCGCGGTCGCCAACGGCGACCTGACCCGCAAGATCACGGTCGAGGTCCGCGGCGAGCTGCTCCAGCTCAAGAACACGATCAACACGATGGTCGACCAGCTCGGTTCGTTCGCGTCCGAGGTGACGCGCGTCGCGCGCGAGGTCGGCCTCGACGGCGTGCTCGGCGGCCAGGCCCAGGTCCGCGGCGTGTCCGGAACGTGGCGCGAGCTGACCGACAACGTCAACGTCATGGCGCGCAACCTGACCGAGCAGGTCCGCGGCATCGCGACCGTGGTCACCGCGGTCGCCAACGGCGACCTCGACCGCAAGCTGACGCTGACCGCGCGCGGCGAGCTCGCGACCCTGGTCGACACGATCAACAGCATGATCGACACGCTGTCGACGTTCGCCGAGCAGGTCACCGGCGTGGCGCGCGACGTCGGCGTCGAGGGCCGGCTCGGCGGCCAGGCCGACGTGCCGGGCGCCGCCGGCGTGTGGCGCGATCTGACCAACAACGTCAACGAGCTCGCCGGCAACCTGACCAGCCAGGTCCGCGCGATCCGCGACGTCGCGACCGCGGTGACCCAGGGCGACCTGACGCGGTCGATCACGGTCGAGGCGCGCGGCGAGATGGCCCAGCTCAAGGACACCGTCAACCAGATGATCCGGACCCTGGCGGAGACCACCAAGGTCAACCAGGAGCAGGACTGGCTGAAGACCAACGTCGCGCGGTTCACCCGCATGCTGCAGGGCCAGCGCGATCTGCTCGGCGTCGCTCGCCAGGTGCTCAACGAGCTCGCCCCGCTGGTCAACGCCCACCACGGCGCGTTCTACATGACCGAGACCGCCGCCGAGGGCTCCAGCGACAGCAAGCCGCAGCTCCGGCTGTTCGCGTCGTACGCCTACCAGGAGCGCAAGTCGGTGTCCAACGTGTGGCGGTTCGGCGAGGGCCTGGTCGGCCAGGCCGCGCTCGAGGGCAAGCGGATCGTGCTGTCCAAGGTCCCGGCCGACTACATCCAGATCTCGTCGGCGCTCGGCGAGGCCCCGCCGCACGCGATCGTCGTGGTCCCGATCCCGTTCGAGAACGAGGTCAAGGGCGTGATCGAGCTGGCGTCGTTCGAGCGGTTCTCCGGGATCCAGCTCGCGTTCCTCGACCAGATGCTCGAGTCGCTCGGCATCGTGATCGCGACGATCGAGGCGACGATGCGGACCGACGAGCTGCTCCGCCAGTCGCAGAGCCTGACCGACGAGCTGCGCAACCAGCAGAAGCAGCTGCGCCAGACCAACGAGGAGCTCGAGGAGCAGGCGGTCCAGCTGTCGGCGCAGAAGGCCGAGGTCGAGCGCAAGAACAAGGAGGTCGAGCTCGCCCGCCAGGAGCTCGCCGAGCGCGCCGAGCAGCTCGCGGTGACCTCGAAGTACAAGTCGGAGTTCCTCGCCAACATGTCGCACGAGCTGCGCACGCCGCTCAACTCGCTGCTGATCCTGTCGCGCCAGCTCGCCGACAACACCGAGGGCAACCTGTCCGACAGGCAGATCCGCTACGCCGACACGATCCGCCAGGCCGGCGTCGACCTGATGACGCTGATCAACGAGATCCTCGACCTCGCCCGGATCGAGTCCGGCAAGATGACCGTCGAGATCTCGACGGTCCGGTTCAGCAACCTGCGCAACTACGTCGAGCAGACCTTCCAGCAGGTCGCCGCGGAGAAGGGCCTGGCCCTGTCGGTCGAGCTCGACGCCGGGCTGCCGTCGTCGATGGACACCGACGACATGCGGCTGCGCCAGGTGCTGCGCAACCTGCTGTCCAACGCGATCAAGTTCACCGAGCGCGGCAAGGTCAGGCTGCGGATCTACCGCGCGGCGCCCGAGGTGATCGGCTTCGGGGTGGCGGACACCGGGATCGGCATCTCGCGCGACAAGCACCAGCTGATCTTCGAGGCATTCCAGCAGGCCGACGGCTCGACCAGCCGCAAGTACGGCGGCACCGGGCTGGGCCTGGCGATCTCGTGCGAGATCGCCGGGCTGCTCGGTGGCGAGCTGCGGGTCGACAGCACCGTCGGCGCCGGCAGCACGTTCACGCTGCTGCTGCCGACCGTGTACGAGGCCAAGTCGCGCGACTCGCGGCGGATCACCGGCGAGCTGCCGGTGCTGCCCGAGGTGATCGACCTCTCGCCGCTCGAGGCGGGCGGCGAGTCGGCGGCGGAGCCCGCGGCGCCGGCGGCGCTGACCGTGCGGTCGCTCCCCGACGACCTCGAGCACCTCGAGCCCGGCGACCGCGTGCTGCTGGTGATCGAGGACGACCTGAAGTTCGCGGCGACCCTGCTCGAGATGGGGCGCCAGTCCGGGTTCAAGGCGGTGGTCGCGACCAGCGGGATGAAGGCGCTCGAGCTCGCCCGCACGGTCAAGCCCGACGCGATCACGCTCGACCTCCGGCTGCCCGACATCGACGGCTGGGTCCTGCTCGACCGGCTCAAGCACGATCCGGCGACCCGCCACATCCCCGTCCACGTGATCTCCGGGCTCGACGAGGAGCGCCGCAGCCTGCAGTACGGCGCGCTCGGCTTCCTGCAAAAGCCGGTCACCGTCGAGAGCCTGCAGGCCGGGCTGTCCGGGATCCATCACTTCGTCCAGAAGCGGGTCAAGAACCTGCTGGTGATCGAGGACGACCCGGTGCAGAGCCAGGCGATCACCGACCTGATCGGCGACGACGACGTCGAGACCACCAGCGTGCCGTCGGCCGAGAACGCCCTGATCTCGCTGCAGGAGAACAGCTACGACTGCGTCGTGATGGACCTCCGGCTGCCCGGGATGTCCGGCTTCGAGCTGATCGAGCGGATCAAGGCCGACCCGCGGCACCGCCGGCTGCCGGTGATCGTCTACACCGGCCGCGAGCTGACCGACGAGGACAAGCAGCGGCTGCACGGCCTGGCGCAGACCGTGATCATCAAGGACGTCACGACCATGGAGCGGCTGCTCGACGAGACCGCGCTGTTCCTGCACCGGGTCGAGGCCAACCTGCCCGAGCGCAAGCAGCGCGTGCTGCGCCGGCTCGCCAAGAGCGATCCTCAGCTCGCCGACCGCAACGTGCTGGTCGTCGACGACGACCTGCGCAACATCTTCGCGCTGACCTCGCTGCTCGAGGGCCACAAGATGCACGTCCAGTACGCCGAGAACGGCCGGCGCGCGCTCGCCAAGCTCGAGAACAACGCCAGCATCGACATCGTCCTGATGGACATCATGATGCCCGAGATGGACGGCTACGAGGCGCTGCGCAAGATCCGCGAGCGCGCGCAGTGGAAGGACCTCCCGGTGATCGCGCTGACCGCCAAGGCGATGCAGGGCGATCGCGAGAAGTGCCTGGGCGCCGGCGCGTCGGACTACATCACCAAGCCGGTCGACGCCGACCAGCTGCTGTCCCTGCTCCGGGTCTGGCTCTACCAGGCCTGACCTGATCTGTCCTTCACCGGCGCTTCACCCCCTGGCAGCGGTGCCGCTGCGTGGGGCATCTCGCCGCGGGGTGTACCGCGTTCGGTCGCCGCCGGCTGCGAACGTGCTCTGGCGTACTCAATCCGCCGGGCATTAGCGCCCGGTCGGTCGATCGGCGGAACGTTTGCCGGCTGACTCCCGGGCGGCGCGACGAAGCGCGGCGCGACGCACGCCCGCTCCGGGCACTGTGACGCACCGCTTTTCTCCGCTGCGGGCGGGGGTTCTCGCCACCAGCACCACGGAAATCTGTGCGGTGGCGAGCCGCGTCGTCCGCAAGCGGAATGCCGTGCTGCATCGCAGCACGGGCACTGTCGCAGCTGTACTGCCGCACTTTGCGACAGGGCAGCTCCACCCGCCAGGTGCCCTTCCCAGCCACGGCCATACCAGGCGGTGAGAACGGCTCAGGTGATCTACTAGTCTGTAATTGTTTAATGCTGGCCGCAGCAATATGCGGCGGCGTGGAAGCTGCCAGCGTGTTGCGGTATGCGCATCATCTCGCATACCGCTGTGCGCAGCGGCTCGGCGCCGGATGTGCTCACCGTCGTCGCTCAGCAGCCTCGACGGCGGCGGCGGTTCAATTCTGCGCTGAGCGAAATTCTACTGCATTGACTGTTCCATAAGAGGAATCTTGTTACAGGACTTGAAGCGGTACCAAAACTCAATATCGTAGGGCTGTGCCCAGGGACGCCATTCACCGACACATCGCCAAACAGATTCGGTCGCTCGCCAAGCAGCAGGGCTGGAGCGGGAACCGGCTCGCAGACACCGCGGGAGTGAGCCGCGCGCAGCTGTCGCGGCTGCTCACCCTCCAGACGTCGCCAACGATCGGCCTGCTCAAGAAGATCGCGGCGGCGCTCGAGGTCGACACCCGCGATCTGTTGCCACCGGCCAGATAGCGGCGGAAAGAAGCGGCCCGGGCGGTCGCTGGCGAGGCCCAGCGTCGATTGCGGCGTCGGTCGTGGCGTCGGTCGTGGCGTCAGGCGTGGCGCTGGCTGGTGCGCGCTTGCAGCACGGGGCCGAGCCAGCGGCGGAGCTGGATCAAGCCGTCGCGCGCGGCGTCGATCACTCGCGCGCACGCGCGATGTGCGCATGCGAGATCGTCGGGCAGCGCCGCGAGATCGCGCCGCGCGGCCGGATCGCTGCGTGCCCGCGCGCCCGCGGCCGGGGCGCGGCCGAGCCCGAACGCATCGAGCGCGTCACCCAGCTCCCGCCAGCGGGTCGGCGCCTCGTCGCCGTAGCATCCCAGGTACGCCGACGCGCGCTGGATCTCCTCGGGCAGGTGGCGGGCGAGCCGGCGGGCGACCAGCTTGCCGCGCAGCGTCGTGCTCTCGATCGCGTAGGTCCAGCCCAGCGCCTCGGGCAGCGCGAGCGGCGCGGGGAACCGCATGCGCGGCACCTGCGCGAGGTCACGGCGGTCGACGCCGAGCGCGACCAGGTCGTGGGCGAGCAGCGCGGCCTTGTGGTTGCGCAGCCCGGCGTCGGCGACCACCGCGGCGAGCGGCCGGAACGCGGACAGCGCGACCTCCACGGTGGCGTGGAACCCGTAGAGCCGGACCAGGTACAGCCGGTAGTCGAGCCGCGACACCCGGCCCGCGAACAGCCCGAAGTCCTGGAGCGCGGCGGTGGCGGCGTTCAGGCGCGCCGTGAGCGTCGGCGTACGGCTGACCAGTTCCGGCAGCATCTCGCGGCATCCTGCAAGAGCCGTACGCACGCACACGCGATGTTCCCCGATTGGATCCGCGCGGATCGGCGAATCCCGGGCGCACGATCGCGCGGACTCGCACACCGTGACCGCCCGGCACATGACAAGCTCGGCCGATGTCGCGCGTCGCCATCACCGGAGCCAGCGGCCTCCTGGGAGGCAACCTCGCGGCGGAGCTCGTCGCCGCCGGTCACCAGGTCGTCGCGATCCGCCGCGCCGGCACCCGGACCGCTCACCTCGACGACGTCGCGATCGAGTGGCACGACGCCGACCTCGGCTCGACCGCGGCGATGACGCGCGCGTTCCAGGGCGCCGCGTGCGTGTTTCACTGTGCCGCCCAGGTCAGCGTCCGGCGCACGGTCAGCCCCGAGATGTCGGCGACCAACGTGGTCGGCACCGCCAACGTGATCGACGCCGTGCGGACCGCCGGCGTGCCGCGGCTCGTGCACACCTCCTCGGTCGTCGCGGTCGGTCTGTCGACCGACGGCCGGCCGTGCGACGAGACCGCGACCTGGAACTTCGACGAGGAGGGCCTGGTCGACGGCTACGCGATCACCAAGCACCAGGCCGAGGACGTCGTCCGCGCCGCGCGGTTCGAGGTCGATGCGGTGATCGTCAACCCGAGCTACATGCTCGGCCCGCGCGACGCCCGGCCGAGCTCGGGCCGGCTGATCGTCGACGTCGTGCGCGGCCGGGTCCCGGGCTGGACCCCGGGCTACAACAACTTCGTCGACGTCCGCGACGTCGCGCGCGGCATGATCGCGGCCTGGCACAAGGGCCGGCGCGGCGAGCGCTACATCCTGGCCGGCCACGACATGACCTACGGCGACGTCATGCGGCGGATCGCCGAGGTCGCCGGGACCCGGCCCCCGCGGCTGCGCGTCCCGCGGCCCGCCGCGTGGCTGTTCGGCAAGTGGGGCGATCTCGTCGAGCGCGCCGGCCGCGAGCCGGTCGTCAACTCGACCCAGGTCCGCTACGCCTACAGCGACCGGTTCCGGTTCAAGAGCGACAAGGCCGCGCGCGAGCTCGGCTACCAGGTCAGCCCGCTGGAGCCCGCGCTGGGCGACGCGATCGCCTGGTTCCGCGCCCACGGCATGCTGTGACCGACCAGCTCCGCCGCGCACGGTAAGTCGGGGCTCTCGTGGTACATTTCGACGATGCCTGCCGATGCCAAGCCCAGCCGCGACCGGATCACCCGGGTCCGATTCCGCGGGCTTCGTACGGCCGCCGACGTCGAGCTCGACCTCGAGCCGATGAACGTGCTGATCGGCCCCAACGGCGTCGGCAAGTCGACCCTGATCGAGGGCCTGGAGATCCTGCGCAAGCTCGCGTCGCGCGACTTTGTCCGCGCGCTCAACGACGAGCACGGTGGAGTCACCCGCCTGTTGCGGCATGGCGCGACCGAGCTGAGGCTCGGCATCGATATCAGCGATGACAGCACGAGCATGTCGTACGACATCGTCTTGCCTAGCGCTGGAGACTTCTTCGTCGTAAGCGAGGCACTGGTATGTGACGGCGAATGGCTGATGGAGCGCACCGGCCAGCAGCTGGTCTTGCACCCGCCCGTCGTCCAGAGTTTCGAGCCGCGCTCGATCCCGTTGAGGGCTTC
>JBGQCL010000600.1:0-6854 GCA_041495365.1 Kofleriaceae bacterium
GGGCCGTCCCGTCACTACACGCCGGCCCCCGGGCCGCCGCAAATTTTTTGTCGCGCTGCGCCGACCGGCCGCCGGCCGGCCCGCCAGGGGATGTCATGAACGCGGCGCCATCGGCCCCCGCGCGGCCTCCCACGACGTCGCGCCGAACAAACTCGACTTCACCGACCTCGTCGTCACCCCGGTCGACCCAGCGCTACACCTACGTATTCATCGCGTCCAGCTACGAGTTCTAGCGGCGGTGCCGGCGCTCTGGGCGCTCGGTCTCGGCATCGCGACCGGCTGCACCCACGCCCGGTCCACGCACGCCCGTCTCGCCGGCGAGGTCATGGCGATCACCGGCGTGGCGGGCATCGTCGTCGGCGTGCTGGCGAGCCACGCCACGCGGCGCGGCGATGACCTGGTCACCGGCTTCTCGCTGCTGTCCGCCGCCGGCATCCTCACCTACGCGATCGGCGAGCTGGACGACCCGGCGCGCGCCGGCGCGCCGCCCGAGACCCTCGAGCAGCGCCACCGCCGGTGGGCGAAGATCCTCACCCGGCGCGCCGCCGGCGCCGCCCGCGAGGGCAACTGCGACCGCGTCCGCCGCCTCGAGCTCCGCGTCCGCGACTACGATCCCGAGCTCCACGACTTCGTGTTCCTGCGCGACCCCGAGATCGCGCGCTGCCTGTCCGCGCCGTGACGGCGCTCAGTGCAGCAACGACCGGCCGCCGGCGTCGACAATGCGATCGTAGATCTCCGCGACCGCGACCGGCGAGGACAGCGCCGGCAGCTCGAAGTGGTCTCCGTCGCCGTAGCTGTCGACGCGCCACTCGCCGCCCGCACGGCGATAGACCTTCACGCGCCGCTGGTCCTGCGCGACCAGCACGTAGGCCTGGACCGACGCCAGCGACTGGAAGTCGGAGCGCTTGTCGCCGTCGTCGGTGCCCTCGCTGCTCGGCGACAGCACCTCGATCACGACCGTGGGGTTGACGGTGGCCTGATCGTCGTGTCCCGGATGCTCGGGCGGTCCACAGATGATCGAGCCGTCGGCGTAGCGTCCGCGCCGTCGCGACGCGATCCAGAACCGTTGATCGGCGGTGTAGTACCTGCTGGTGCCGGTCTCCCGGTTCCCGCTCACCCTCGCGAGCCGCGCTGCGATGGCGTTGTGCTCGTCGGAGCCTCCCGCCGACGCCACGATCGCACCGTCGAAGAACTCGTGGCGGCGCTCGCTGGTCTGTTCGGCCGCCAGGTAGTCCGCGTACGTCGCCCGCCGTGGCAGGCGAAGGAATGCCTCCATGCCGTCAAGCTAGCACGATCAGGTGCGAGTGGATGCACAGGTTGCGCGATCGGAGCATCGTTCTCGTCGAGAGATCGAAGCTCGTCGTCGCTAGCGATGCGCCGGGACGTTGGGGGCGGCGGTGCGCTCGCACACCCGCAGGCGGGCCGAGCGGGCCCGCGGGTTGGCGGCGATCTCGGCGTCGCCAGCGACGATCGCCTTGCGGGTGACGAGCTCGCAGACCGGTGCGATGCGCTCGCCGGCGCGCTCGGCGAGGTGCGGCGGCAGCGAGCTGGTCCACGCGAGGTCGCGGAAGCGATGCTTGACCAGGCGATCCTCGAGCGAGTGGAAGCTGATGATCGCGCAGCGGCCGCCGGGGGCAAACAGGTCGGGGAACACGGCGAGCAAGCGCTCGAGCTGGTCGAGCTCGCCGTTGACCGCGATGCGCAGCGCCTGGAAGGTGCGGGTCGCGGGGTGGATCTTCGACATCCGCTGCTCGCGGGCCGGGATCACCGAGGCGACGACCCCGGCGAGATCGGTCGTGGTGGCGAGCCGGCCGGCGGCGAGCGCGTCGTGGATCGCGCGGGCGATCCTGCGCGCGTGGCGCTCCTGCCCGAGGGTGAACAGCAGGCCGGCGAGCTCCTCGGTGGCGTGCTCGCGCAGGACCTCGAGCGCGGTCCGCCCCGAGGTCGGGTCCATCCGCATGTCGAGCGGGCCGGGGCGGGTGAACGAGAACCCGCGCTCGGCGACGTCGAGCTGGGGCGACGACACGCCGAGGTCGAGCAGGATGCCGTCCACCGGCGGCGCGCCGCGCTCGGCGAGGATCCGCGGCAGGTCGCCGTACTCGCCGTGGATCAGCTGGACGCGGTCGGCGGACGCCGCGAGCGCCTCCCGGCTCGCCGCGAGCGCGGCGGGGTCGCGATCAATTCCAATCAGGCGGGCGGCCGGTGCCCTGCCCAGAAGGAGGGTGGCGTGGCCGCCGCCGCCCACCGTTCCGTCGATATAAATTCCATGATCTTGCGGCTGTAGTACCTCGAGCACCTCGGCCGCCAGCACCGGTGCGTGCGCGAACGGAATCACGGCGGCTGTAGCTATCATGTTGATGTCGCAACGATGCAGAAATCTTGCGATCTGGGCGCAATGGATGTGCAATTAGGTGTAGGCATGGCCCTTACATTAACTTGACGATCCGGATGGTGTCTCGTAGACTCCGTCTTTCGATTACCCAATCAATCCGGCAGGATAACACGTGCTCAGGTACAAAGAAACCGAAGACATCGACGCTCGCTTCAGCGAGGTCGAGCGCATCGTGACGGCGTGGCGGGCACGCGTCGCCACCGCGAATCCTGTCGCGCGCACCGAGTTCAACAACCGGCTCCGGATCTCGCTCATCCATCACGACGCCGCGCTCGAGGGCGAGGTGCTGTCGTACAGCGAGATCAAGGCCGCGGTCGATCCGAGCATCATCAGCGATCCGTCGCTGATTCCGTCGTACGAGGAGATCCGCCGGTTCGACGACGCGTGCAACTACGCCGCGGAGCAGGCGGCGAACAAGAAGAAGCCATTCAAGCTCGACACGATCCGCGAGCTGTACTCGATCCTCACGCCGGACGAGAAGGCCAAGGGGCTGCCGTTTCGCAAGGAGAACCCCCTCCACCGGCTCTACTATCACGACATCGCGCCGCCCGAGAAGATCCTGCCGTCGATGCGCAAGCTCGGCGAGTGGATCGACGATCCGGGGACCCGGAACCTGCACGTGATCGAGCGGGTCGCGACGCTGCACTCGCGGTTCATGGCGATCTTCCCGTGGGCCAAGGAGAGCGGCCGCACGATCCGGATCGCGTCGAACCTGCTGTTGCAGGAGGGCGGCTATCCGATCGCGATCGTCCACTCGATCGATCGCCAGCGCTACTACGAGGCGCTGCGCGGCGATCACCTCGGGCTCACCTCGCTGTACCTCGAGGCGGTGCAGACCACCGCCGAGACCGAGATGCGGGTCTACGACGAGGCCAGCAAGAACCCATCGAAGCGCCGCCGCAAGCGCGACGACTCGCCGGCATGACCGGCGACGCAGGGCCGCGATGCAGGACCTCGTCGTCACGCCGCGGGTGACCATCCCCGGCGGTGAGCTCGGGATCGCGTTCGCGCGCTCGGGCGGCCCGGGCGGCCAGAACGTCAACAAGGTGGCCAGCAAGGTCGAGCTGCGGTGGAACCCGACGACCTCGGCGGCGCTGACCGACGACGACCGCGCCTGGCTGGTCCACCGCTTGCGCAGCCGGCTGACCGGCGACGGCACGCTGATCGTCACGTCCACCGCGACCCGCGATCAGGGGAAGAACCGCGACGACGCGACCCGCAAGCTGGCGCTGATCGTCCGCGCGGCGCTCGACCGGCCCAGGCCGCGCCGGGCGACCCGGCCGTCGCGCGGGGCCAAGCAGCGCCGGCTCGCCGACAAGCGCCACCACGCCGAGGTCAAGCGCGGCCGCACGAGCCGCGACGACTGACCGTGCGCGGCATGACGCTGGGTGCGGGCGCCAGATGTCAACGCGTATCCGGGCATCCGGGCGGACCTGAGCTGCGTCCTCGGGCGGGCGTGGGGCTCAGGTGCCGGCCGAGTAGTCGCTGGCGTAGGTGACCTGCTCGGGCGTGAGCTTGTCGATCGCGACGCCCATGGTGCGCAGCTTGAGACCGGCGATCTCCTGATCGAGCTCGGGCGGCAGCTGGTAGACCTTCTTGTCGAGCGTCTTGCCCTCCTGGGCGAGCTTGCACAGCGCGAGGTACTGGTTGGAGAACGACATGTCCATCACCTCGCTGGGGTGGCCCTCGGCGGCGGCGAGGTTGACCAGGCGGCCCTGGGCGAGCAGGTAGATCCGCCGGCCGTCCTTCATCGTGAACTCCTCGCAGTTGGGGCGCACGGTGCGGCGGCCCCGGGCGCGGGCCTCGAGCTCGCCGATGTTGATCTCGCAGTCGTAGTGGCCGGTGTTGCAGATCACCGCGCCGTCCTTCAGGACGTCGAAGTGGCGGCCGACCAGCACGTCCTTCATGCCGGTCGCGGTGATGAACACGTCGCCGACCCGGGCGGCCTCGTCCATCGGCATCACGCGGTGGCCCTCGAGGAGTGCCTTGAGCGCCTGGGTCGGCTTGATCTCCGTGGCGATCACGCTGGCGCCCAGGCCGCGGGCGCGCTCGGCGATGCCGCGCCCGCAGTGGCCGAAGCCGCCGGTGACCACGACCTTGCCGGCCAGCAAGATCGACGTCGCGCGCAGCACGCCGTCGAGCGTCGACTGGCCGGTGCCGTAGACGTTGTCGAAGTCCCACTTGGTCTCGCTGTCGTTGACGGCGAACACCGGGTACAGCAGCTTGCCGTCGTCGGCCATCGCGCGCAGCCGGTGGACGCCGGTCGTGGTCTCCTCGGTGCCGCCGATGATGTCCTTGACCAGGTGTCGGTGCTTGTTGTGCACGGTGAAGATCAGGTCGGCGCCGTCGTCGAGCGTCAGCGTCGGCCCGAAGTCGAGGGTGCGCTCGATGCACCAGTAGAACTCCTGGGTCGACAGGCCGTGCCAGGCGAAGATCGAGACGCCGTCGGCCGCGAGCGCCGCGGCGACCTCGTCGTTGGTCGACAGCGGGTTGCAGCCCGACCAGCTGACCTCGGCGCCCGCCGCGATGATCGTGCGGATCAGGACGGCGGTCTCCTTGGTGACGTGCAGGCAGCCGGCGACCTTCATCCCGCGCAGCGGCTTGTCCTGCTTGCCCTTTTCGCGCAGCGCCATCAGCACCGGCATCCGCGTTTCAGCCCAGTCGATGCGCAGGCGCCCCGCCTCGGCAAGCTTGAGATCGGCCACTTTGTGATTCGCCACGAGATGCTCCTTTGGTTGCGGCCTCATAGCCCGGGCTCGTCAGTAAATCAAGCGCGAGGCCGCGCCCCGGCGAGCCGCCTGCCGGGCGCGCCGGGGGGCGCCGCCGCGAGGCCGGTCTCGCGATGAGGCATTCTGGCGGGACGGCCCGCGGCGGCCGTCGAGCCGGTCGGGCGGCAGAGCCCCAGACGTCGTTTGACTCGGCGCGACTCGCCCCCTAGGATCGATCGGAAGGCTGCGATGTCCACAGGTTCGGGTGGCAAGCCAGACGGCGATAGCCAGACGGGGAGGCCTGCAGCCGATACCCCGCAGCGGCTCGTGGTGCGCTCGATCGACGCCGGTGAGTCCGGTGCGCTGAGCGCCAGCGACACCGCGGTCGCACTGGCTGCCCCCCCGGTCGCCCGGCCCGCGGCGGCCCCGCTCGGCGGCCCGACCTCGCTCGGCGACACCGACGCGGGCACGCCGCCGCCGCGGCCGGCCAGGGCCACCGAGCTGGTCGGCGCGACGCTGTCGGGCCGCTACCTGATCACGCGCAAGGTCGGCCAGGGCGGCATGGGCGCGGTCTACGAGGCGACCCACATGCTGATCGGCAAGCGGGTCGCCGTCAAGGTGCTGCTCGAGAAGTACGCGCGGCGCGAGGCGATCGTGCAGCGGCTCGAGCAGGAGGCCCGGCTGGCGTCGTCGTGCCAGAACGAGCACATCATCGACATCACCGACTTCGGCACGACCGAGGACGGCCGGACGTTCGTGGTGATGGAGTACCTCGAGGGCGAGTCGATGTCGGAGTGCCTGGCGCGCGAGACCCGGCTGCCCGAGCAGCGGATCCTGCGGATCGTCTCGCAGGCGGCCTCGGCGCTCGCCGCCGCGCACGCCAAGGGCATCGTCCACCGCGACGTCAAGCCGGAGAACCTGTTCCTGCTCCGCCGCAAGGACCAGGACTTCGTCAAGGTCGTGGACTTCGGGATCTCGAAGTCGCTGCGTGCGAGCGACGAGGCCGAGGAGCAGCCGCGGCTGACCCAGACCGGCATGGTGCTCGGCACCCCGCTCTACATGTCGCCCGAGCAGGCGCGCGGCGACGACGAGCTCGACGCGCGGGTCGACATCTACGCGCTCGGCGTGATCATGTACGAGGCCGCGACCGGGCGGGTGCCGTTCATCGGCAACAACTACCTGAGCGTGATCTCGCAGGTGCTCAACGAGGAGCCGCGGTCGCCGCGCGAGCTGCGCCCCGAGCTGTCCGAGGAATTCGAGGCGATCGTGATGCGCGCGATGGAGAAGGATCGCGCGTCGCGCTACGCCAGCGCGCAGGAGCTGCTCGCCGATCTCACCGCGCTGCTCGACGACCCGACCCGGTCGACCGAGCGGGCGCGGATCACCGGGCCGCGCCGCAAGGCCGGCCGGACCCGGAGCCCGCTCAAGATCGCGACCTGGATCGCGCTGGTCGCGGTGGTGATCTCGGCCGTGGTCACCACGGTGGTGATGCTGTTCGGCGGCAGCGAGGTGATCAAGGAGGCCAGAGAGCGCCGCGGGAGCGCGGTGAGCCCGCCGCCGATCGCGGTCGACGCCGCGCCGCCGGTCGAGATCGACGCGGCGCCGGAGGCCGAGACCATGGAGGTCACGATCCGCACCGAGCCGCCGGGCGCCGAGGTCCAGGTCGACGGCGTCGACAAGGGGCCGGCGCCGGTGACGCTCAAGCTGGTGGTCCACGATCACTTCACGCAGGTCGTGGCGTCGCTGCCCGACCA
>JBGQCL010000601.1:0-6830 GCA_041495365.1 Kofleriaceae bacterium
ACGTCGACGCCGGCACCGACCCCGCGAACAGCTCGTATCTCTACATGGACGCGACCGACCCGCTGGTCGCCAAGTTCTACGTCCGGCTCGCGGTCGCGGCGCGGCGCGGCACGGTGCGCATCCTCGACGAGGGCCCGCGCGCCGCGTTCCGGCTGCCCGCGCGCGGCGCGATCGGCGGGGGCGGCGCCGAGGTCTATCCGCCGGCCGAACGCCGCGCCCGCTACCAGCTGTCGCTCGCCGACATCCGGCTCGACCGGCTCGCCCAGCTGCCCGCGCAGTGGGCGCGCCGCGACTTCGTCGCCAACACCCTGGAGCTCGAGCTCCACGCCCGCACCCTGCCCTGCCCGAGCGCCGCCGCGCCCACGCCTGATCCGGACGCCGGCGCCGAGATCCACCTCGCGGGCGAGCTGTTCAGCTACTGGGACCGGCCGTACGACGGCGCATGGAACCTCAAGCTCGACGCCCGGAACCTCGGCCCGACCGTGCGGTCGTGCATCCACCCGATGATCGGCGGCGATCGGCTCGACGGCACGATCTCGCTGACCGGCCCGTTCGTCGCCCAGCCCGCGGTCGGGCTCGACCTGACCGGAGTCGACGTCGACGTCCCGCTGGGCAAGACCCAGGAGCCGCTGCGGCTCACCCTCGCCGAGCTCCACGGCAAGATCGACCTGGTCAACGACGAGGGCTACATCGAGAAGACCAAAGCGCTGGTGCGCGGCGGCAAGGAGCCGGGCGAGGTCGATCTGTCGGCGACGTTCGGCCTCAAGCCGCTGTACTCCAACGCGCAGGTCGAGATCGTCAAGGCGATCGACGTCGGCCGGTTCCTGCCTCGCTCGGTCGGCCCGCTCGGCAAGTACCTGCAGGGCCGGCTGCGCGCGATCGGCGACGTCGACGAGGGCTTCGAGCTCCGCGAGTTCGACCTCGCGCTGGGCGCGACCCCGAGCGAGAAGGCGCTGCGGGTCTATCACGGCCGGCTGTTCACCAAGGACAAGTTCGGCTCGATCCGGATCGAGAACGTGTTCGCCGATGCAGGCAAGAGCCACGCCGAGGTCAACGGTCTGGTCGACGTCGACAAGAACGACATGAACCTGCGGATCGAAGGCACGTTCCCCGATCTCGACGTCTGGCTGCAGCGCTTCGGCCTGCCCGCACTGGTCAAGAGCGCCGGCGGCGGCGTGATCGTGATCCAGGGCCCGCTGACCCGGCCGACGGTCAACGTCGACGCCACGCTCGCCGGCGTGCCGTGCATCGACCAGCTCCGGCTCGAGAACCTGGTGTACCGCGGCGACACGATCGACATCCAGAAGCTGAGCTCGCCGGGGCTCGGCGGCCAGCTGACCGGCAGCGGCCTGATCCGGCTCGGCGGCCCGGCGCCGGTGATCGAGCGGCTCCAGCTGACCGGCAGCCGGCTCGACGCATCGCGGCTGTGCGGGCTCAAGGGCGTCAAGGGCACGCTCGACGAGCTCGACGTCGACCTCCACGGCGAGATCAACCCGAAGCGCAGCGCGCTCGACTACCTCGGGCTCGGCCAGGTCTACGCGCGCGCCGATCACCTGAGCGTGCTCGACGATCACTACTCGGCGATCTCGGCGTGCCTCAACCGGCGCGACGATCAGCGCTGCCTGGCGCGGCCGGCGTCGGCCAACGCCGAGGACCGCGGGCAGTGCGAGGACGGCAAGCGCGCCGCGGCGGCCGGCGGCAACGGGTTCTGCGCGGTCGCCTCGGCGACCCGCGACGCCGGCGGCACGCTCGACGCGACGATCGCCCAGCTGCCCGCCGCCCGGCTCAACCCGCGCGCGGTGATGCCGGCCCGCCTCGGCGGCGCGGTGTCGCTGTCCGACCTGCCGCTCGCGCTGATCGACCAGCTGCGCGGCGCGCCGGCCGCCCGCGCGGTCGGTGGGCTGGCGTCGCTGACCCTCCATCTCCAGGGCCTGCCGAGCGCGCCCCAGGCGACCGGCGCGGTCCAGCTGCTGCGCGCGTGGCTGGCCCACGGCTTCCTCGGCGATGCCCAGCTCGCGGTCAAGCCCACCACGGTCGGCGGAGCCGCCGGCGTCGAGTTCACCGGCTCGGCGCTCGCCGGCCGGCTGACGATCACCGGCTCGCTCGGCACGGCGCCGCCCTACGCGCTGGAGCTCGCGATCAAGGGCCGGCGGATCGAGGTCGACCCCTACCTCGATCTCCAGGCGCTGCTCCACCTCCCCGATCCGGTCCAGGCCTGGGGGTCGGGCACGGTCACGCTGCGCACCCAGCTCGCGCCCAGCCGGCCGGTCGCGCCCGAGGCCTGGGAGGTGTGGATCGAGCTCGACGAGCTGTGGGCGCAGCTCGACCACCGCGCGAGCGACGGCCGGGTCACGCCCGTGGTCCTGCGGTTCCGGGACCCGCACGGGCCGGGCGATGGACCGGCTCCGGCGGCCCAGCCGGTCGACCCGCAGCACCGCTTCGTGCTGTCGGTGCGCGCGACGCCATCGTCGTACGAGCTCGCGTGCCGCGACCCCGCCGACCCCCGCGCGCGCATCGAGTGCCCCGCGGTGCTCGAGACCCCGGCCGGCGACATCACGATCCAGGGCCACGCGACCCCGAGCTCGGTCCAGGTCACCGCGGAGGGCATGCTCGATCTCGGCAAGCTCGGCGTCCTGCTCGACCTGCTCGACCGGCGGTTCGACTACATCGCCGGCCGGGTCCGGCTCGCCGCGTCGCTCACCGGCCAGTTCGACCACCCCGCGTACACCGCCGAGATCGACCTCGATCCCGGCCAGGTGTGGGCCCGCAACGAGGCCGAGCGCCAGGCCCGGCGCGAGGCGGCCGCGACCCACCGCCCGCGCCGCGAGGCGCCGATCCTGCCCGACGAGAAACCGGTCGTGCTGCGGCCGAGCGGCAGCGACACCGTGCTCACCGCGCCGCGCGGCCTGATCAAGCTCGCCAACGGCTCGATCGGCTTCACCGGCGTGCTGGTCCAGGTCAAGGACGACCGCCACGTCGACGAGCAGGGCGATCTCCACATCGCCGGCAACATCGCGCTCAAGGGCCTCACCCCGGTCGGCTGGTCGCTCCTCCTGTCGGGGCGGCTCGCCGGCAAGATGCTGCAGATCGCGCTGCCCAACCTGGTCGCCCTGGCCGACGGCGTGATCGAGATCGACGACCAGCTGCGCCTGGTCGGCAAGGGGTCGCAGCCTGCGGTCAAGGGTGCGCTGCTGTTCGACCGGCGCGACCCGCTGTCGCTGATCCCGCGCGGCGTGCGCCGCGAGCTGAGGTTCCGCGACGGCAAGATCGACATCGACACCTCGAACGACCAGCGGACCTACACGATCTCGATCGCGGACGTCGAGGGCACGCTCGACGACGGCAAGCTGAACAAGATCTCCGGCACGCTGAAGATCCATGACAACGAGCTGGCCGGCGCGTCGTTCCGGATGTCGGCCGACAGCATCCCGTTCCATATCCCGCAGACCCTCGACCTGGTGCTGTCGGCGAGCGACGTCCGGGTCACGCTCGAGGGCAAGGGCGCGCCGTGGCGGTTCAAGGGCACGCTGCGGGTGATCGACGGGGCCTACCCCTGCAACTTCGAGATCACCGACCGGATCCAGGCGATCGGCGTCAACATCGCGCCGACCCGGCCGTTCTGGGAGGAGTACCCCACGCTGGGCAGCGCCGAGCTCGACCTCAAGCTCGACGTCGGGCTGTTCGCGGTCAAGAGCAACGTCGCGACCATCGAGTTCCAGGGCGACAACCTCCACATCGGCGGCTCGCCGCGCGACCCCCGGCTCAACGGCCAGATCCGGGTCACCCACGGCGAGTTCCACATCCCGGGCGCCCGGGCGTCGTTCAACCGGACCACCGGCTCGGTCGACTTCGCCGAGAACCAGCCGGTCAGCAACCCCGAGCTCCACGTCACCAGCGAGGCCGACTACCGCGACCTGTCGGGCCAGGACCACGTGATCACCGCGACGATCAGCGGCACGCTGCAGCAGCTGACCTGGGACCTCAAGACCTCGACCGGCTACAACAAGTCGCAGACCCTGTCGCTGCTCGTGCTCGGCCGCAGCCCGGATCAGCTGCGGCGCTCGCTCGGCGACCAGAACATCGGCACCGATCCGACCCGGATCGATCCGACGACCAACCCGAGCCAGGGCATCGCCGACCAGATCGTCAAGGACCTCGCCGGCGACTGGGTCTCCGATCTGCTCGGCAGCTCGCTGACCAAGCTGACCGGGCTCGACGTGCTGCGGATCGAGATCGGGTTCGGCTCGATCGGGTTCCACGCCGAGAAGAAGATCACGGAGAACCTCAAGGCGTTCGGCGACGCCGAGCAGACCATCCGCGGCGCGACGATCAAGCTGCGCGCCGAGCTGCGCACGCCGTTCGTGGTCAACCTGCAGGGCGGCTACCTCAACCAGAACTACTACGACCCCGCCGAGCAAGACATCGTGGACTACGACGTCAAGCTGGTCTATCGCTATCGCCTGTTCATCCCGTGATCGGGCTGGTCGGCTTCCTCATCGTGGTGCTGGTCGCGGGGTCCGCCGCGGCGCAGCCGGCGCCGCCCGTGACCTGGAACGAGTTCGACATCCAGGGCGACCTGCAGGATCCGCCCGACACGGTGCGCACGCTGCTGGCGCCGGTGATGACCCGGCGAACCTCGCTGACCGATGAGGCGCGCGCCGACATCACCACCACCGCGGGACAGTTCGGCTACCACGTGATCAGCCTGACCACGCGCGACACGCCGACCGGCACCCACGCGGTGCTCCGGCTGTCGCCGCGCCCGCGGGTCCGCAAGGTCGACATCGACATCAACCAGCAGCTGTTCACGATCCTGCTCGACGACCAGGTCCGCCGCCGGATGCGGGTCCGGACCGGGAGCTACCTGGCGTGGGACCCGGCGGACCGCAAGCGCGAGCTCGACGGCGAGGTCCGGCAGCTCGCCGACTACCTGCACTTCGACGAGGGCTACTTCGACGCCACGGTCGAGCACCAGGAGCGCGAGGACGGCGGCGGGGTCGAGCTCACGATCCGGATCAAGCTCGGCGACCAGTACCGGACCGGCGCGATCCGGGTCGCCAGCCCCGAAGCCCTGGCCGCGACGACGATCGATCGCACCAGCGTGATCCAGGAGTTCCAGCACAAGGCGTTCTTCGACTTCCTGTTCGGCGCCGCGCGGTTCACCCGCGCCCGCCACCTCGAGGACATCCAGCACGTGGTCGAGCTGTTCCAGCGCCGCGGCTACCCGGCGGTCCGCGTCCACACCAGCTTCGAGCAGGACCCCGCGTCGGCGTTCAACCGCCTGACCCACATGGTCGACTTCACCGTGACCATCGATCCGCGGCGCCGGATCGACGTCCGGTTCGAGGGCAACCCCGAGTCGGTGACCGACGACAACCTGCGCGGCCAGCTGACGTTCAACGCGACGGCGAGCTCGGACGACGTCGAGGCCAACAGCTCGGCGCGCGCGATCGTGACGTACCTCCAGAGCCGGGGCTGGTTCGACGCCCACGTCACCTGGGTGCGCGTGCGCAACCAGAACCTGCCGCTCGACCAGATCACGTTCCAGCTCGAGCTCGGCCGGCAGCGCCCGGTGCGCTCGATCGAGTTCGTCGGCAACTCGGTGTTCCACGCCGACCAGCTCGAGAACGTGATCGGCACGACCCAGGAGAAGCTGACCACCAGCCTGTTCGGCGGCAACACCAACGCGACCTCGGGGCAGCTGTCCGCCGACGTCGACCGGATCTCCCGGTTCTATCGCAGCGCCGGCTACCGCGACGCCCGGGTCCGGGTCGAGGCCGCGGCCAACCCGGCCGCGTTCGGCAGCGCGGCGCTGACCGCGGCGCTCGCCGCGACCGATCAGGGCGACGGGCTCTACGTGCGCTACGTGATCGACGAGGGCGAGCCGACCCTGCTGACCGGCGTCGAGGTCGCGCTCGCCGGCGGCGATCCCGCGATCCACGACGACGGCCAGCGCCGGCTGTGCAAGCTGGTGCTCACCGAGCTCGCCGGCCTGTACGGCAACGACCAGCTCGCGGTCCCGACCCACACCGCGCGCTGCGCGTCGTCGGCCCGCAGCCTGACGTTCCGCGAGGACGTCGCCGCGTCGACCCGCGACCAGCTCAAGGACCGGCTGTTCAGCCATGGCATGCCGCGCGCCGAGGTCGGCTATGCCGCCCAGGTCACCGGCCCGCGCCAGGTCGCCGCGCGCTACACCCTGGCCAACACCGAGGTCCTCCGCATCGGCACGGTCGTGGTCCGCGGCAACTTCAAGACCCGCGACGGGATCATCCTCGGCGAGCTCGGCCTCCGGCGCGGCGCGCCGCTGACCCAGGACGCGCTCGCCGAGGGCGCGCGGCGGCTGCGCAACACCGCGCTGTTCGATGCGGTCAGCGTGACGCTGCCGGACCTGGAGTCGACCCGGACCGGCGAGGTCAACGCGGTGGTCGAGGTCGTCGAGCGCTACGACTACGCGCTCCAGATCGACGCCGAGCTCGGCTACTCGAGCTACAACGGCGCGTTCGTCCGGTTGATCCCGACGCTCAAGAACCTGTTCGGGATCGGCATGTCGTTCGACGTCGCCGGCACGGTCGGTCTGAGCCTGTCCGAGCTCGGCCGCTTCCTCCAGACCCAGGACCGCCCCAACTTCCGCCAGCTCGCCATCGAGGCGACGCTGCGGGTCCCGTCGTGGCTGTCGCGCCGGTTCTCGCCCGTCGAGTTCCAGACCGAGCTCACGGCGTTCCACCGCCTGCAGGACACCCCGCGGTTCGGCCTGGTCACGACCGACGGCGTCACCGTCACGCTGTCGCGGACCTGGGATCGCAAGCGGGTCGGCACGCGCGACGCGCGCG
>JBGQCL010000602.1:0-6815 GCA_041495365.1 Kofleriaceae bacterium
GACTGCCGGGCCGCCTCGGCGGCGCGCGGGAACATGTCGGCCTCGTAGCGGGCCAGCGCGGTCTCGACGTCATCCTCGTGCTCGAGCAGGAACCCGGCCAGGACGGCCGCGTCGAGCATCGCGGCGTTGGCGCCCTCCCCGGCGAACGGTGACATCAGGTGGGCGGCGTCGCCGAGCAGCGTCACGCCCGGCCCGCGCGACCAGGAGTGCCCGGCCGGCAGGGCGTGGATCAGCCGGGGGGTGATCCGGTCGTCACAGTGGCGGATCAGGTCCTTCAGTCCCTCGGACCAGTCGGCGAACTCGGCCAGCAGGGCGGCCCGGGCGGCGTCCGGATCGGCCCAGTCGACGCCGGAGGAGCGCACCCAGTCCTCCGGGACCCGCAGGCCGGCTCCGAGATGCAGGTGGCCGCCGCCGTGGCCGCCGATGTTCTTGTTGTCCGACAGGGCGAAGAGGCTGCCGGTCCCGACCAGCCGCGCCAGCTCGGGATGCCGGGTCGCGGCGTCCGGGAGCTCGAACTCGAGGTAGGTGATCCCCCATCGCGGGCGGTGGGGCAGCCGGGCCGCCTAACGGTGGGAGCTCGGCTGCGGTGGTGCGCTTGCGGCCTAGTCCAATCTGGCGCATCCTTTGGCGCTGATCGTTTAAGTTCGGAACGTGCTCGACACCCGGTGAGGGTTACTACAAGATGACGACCTGCATCAATCTGGAACGTGAAGCATATGAGTCGCTGTTCGATTACAGCCTCTTGTTTGAGCCTGCCGAGCCGTCAATGGGGGCTAGGTGAGCACTTCGGACTATCCGCGCGCCGACATCGTCGTGCTAACAGCGCTGCCTGAGGAGTTTGCTGCGGTATACAAGTGCCTCGTCAAGCCGACTTTCGTTGTTCCGTCAGAGGGGCAGCCCAATGTGTATTCTTGGCACTTGGGTACGATCCATTCGAGCGTCCACGACAAGCCGTTCATCGTAATCGTCGGCAAAGGAGAGGCGACAACCACATATGGTGCGCTTGGAACGAAGACCGCGATCGAACTGTTCAAGCCACGCTATGTGGTATTCGTTGGCTGCGCTGGGGGATTCGGCGAAGGAGGCCAAGGTCATGGTGATGTGGCAGTTTCGAACAACGTCTACGGCTACGAATACGGGAAGATCGATCGAGGCTTCGCTCCGCGCCCCCACTATCACTATCGCGTAGACCGCGGCTTGGTGCGTGCTGCCGAGGTTGCGGCAAAGTTGGATCCCGAGTGGTGGCGACCAGATGACACGGGAATGACTCGTCCGCCGGTCGCGCTCGTGGGCGACATCGCGTCCGGTGACAAGATTGTGGACGATCCGACCGATCCCGTGTTCGCCCAGGTTCGAGCAACGTGGCCTAAACTGCTTGCGGTGGAGATGGAGGCGGCGGGAGTTGCGGCCGCTATTGAAGAGGCTATGGCGGCCGGCAAGGTCGTCGGATGCTTGGTGGTCAGGGGAATCTCGGATATGCCCCACGCTAAGATGCAGTCCGAGGGCGCGAGCACAGCGGAGCGAGACACGTGGAAGGTCACTGCGTGTACGAACGCTGCTCGTTTCTTCGCGGCGCTCGTCGCGCGATGGTGGCCTGCGCCACCATCGGGATCCACCGATCCCGACGACGCGGACTGGAAGCGAGTTTCAAGCGCAACGAAGTCGTCTCTTCAGTCAGTTCGCGAGTCCCTTGGTTACGGGATCCGGCTCGATCGCGACGCCCTAACGGCCCAGTTGGAAACTGCGCTTGCCGCCAGCGGTGCCGTGGCGCTGCTTGGGCCGTCTGGATCCGGAAAGTCTGTGCTTGTGAGGCGTGCGATCGAGGGTCGCCTAGCAACGGGCAGAGCGATCTGCGTGGATTGTCGGATTTTCGAGCGACAAGACTTTGCGCAGTTCGAACAGAGTCTTCGTCTGAGTAAGACTCTCCGCGAACTAGCTGAGTCGACCGCGGATCCCTACGCGCTTGTGGCGTTAGATGGCCTCGACCATCTTCGTGACAAGCGGGCGTACCAACAGCTAACTGCCTTGCTAGCTGCGCTTGGAGTTGCTGCGCCAGAAAGAAAATGGCGTCTGCTCCTAACATGCCAGACACAGGAATGGTCACGTATTCAACTTGAGCTAGTGCGTGCTGGTGCCGGGATCCAGCAATGGAAGATCGTTGAATGTGAGCTCCCGAGCTACGATGAGCTTTCCGCCGTCTGGCGTGAGGCTCCGAAGATGAGGCGACTCCAGTTCCAACAGAGGTTCCGACCATTGCTCGGGAATCTGAAGATTCTTGACCTTATCGTCTCAAATGTAATAGTTGGGCGCGATCCGCCGGCCTCAACTTGGGTCGGTGAATCGAGTGTAGCATTGTGGTTCTGGGAGAACGAGATTGCTGCTAGCGATGATGCCGCGCCACGCATCAAATTCATTTCGACACTGGCGGAACGCGAAGCCACCCTCTTTGGGAAGCCACCGCTTGTGACTGACTTCGAGGTCTCAGAGTTGCAGTCGATGACGAACCTTGCTCGCGATCGTATATGCCGCCGGTCTGAGCGGGACGAGGTCGTGTTTGAACACGATCTGCTTGGTGATTGGGTTCGCTTTCGGGCGGTTCTCACGAGCGACAGCCAGCTGACTGAGTTTCTGAAGCCCCGTCTCGACTATCCGATGTGGCATCGTGCCGTGCGACTTTATGGTCTCTACTTACTCGAACATGTTGGCAGTACGGCGCGGTGGCTTGACGTCGTTGCTGCTGTATCCGGCGCGCACGGCGGTAGTGCAGGAGATCTTCTTCTTGAAGCGCTATTCTTCGCAGGGGACTCTTTGAGGCTGTTTCGTGAGGTGAAGGAAGCGCTTGTGGACAGTGACGGAGTTCTGCTGCGAAGACTCCTAAATCGCTGCGCTTCGTTTGCGACAGTCCCCGACCCGCGCATGATGGCGCTTGCGCGAAAAAAAGGGATCGATGAGGTGGAGATTGCAAGTGCCTTCCGGATTCCTAGCTGGATGTTTTGGCCTCCGATTCTTCGCTTTCTGCATGAAGAGAAGAAGACACTAATTCCCCTCGCGCCGAAGGAGATCTCGACGCTCGTACGTTTGTGGCTAGAGCATGCACCGTTGGGCTCGGCATTACGAGATGAGGCTGCGTCGCTGGCATTGATGCTTGGTGAGCGAGCTCGGGAGCTTCGCGATCAATACGGAGCAGATGATCGTGATGCGCGACGGGAGTACTACTGCGTTGCGTTAACGGCTGCCGCCAACTTACCCGACGAAGTCGCCGAATTTGCCTTGCTTGAAGCGTGTCGGGCCGAAGCGTCAGCGGACGAAGGTACAGAGCTGCCCGGAGCGGAGCAAAAGGGAGGAGCGGAGGCTGGAGAGGAGCAGCAAGGAGAAGCGGAAGCGAACCAGACAGAGCCAACGGAAGGCGGTCTTGCCTACCAGCCGATCGGCTGGGACGGGTTGATCACGCCCGAACCAGAGGACGAGGACTTCGGTGATGACGAGCTTCCGGAAGACGGACCGCGCCGGCGAGTTGACGATGAGTTTCGCGCGGCTGTCCTGACCCCGTCAGCATTCCGAGAGCTTCTCGAGGTGAGGCCATCTGTTGCTCGTGAGGTAGCGCTCGGAGTGCTGATTCGAGAGCGCCGCGAACGCCGCTATGATCTCTTCGGAAATGATCCGTTCGAAAACGATCTCGGCCTTGAGAACCCGCACGACTGGGGGATCGACCTCTACCACCACGGGCCGTTCCTCGCGCTGCTTCGTCGCGACTTCAGCGAGGGTCTGCGGCTTTGTACTGGAGTGGTCGACTTCGCCACGCGGTGCTGGCGCGTGCGGGCGCGCTCACGTCGGCGTCGCCGCGAGAGCTATGGCGAGGATGGTCTTGGCCTGTTCGCTGCTGACGAGGGTTCTGACTTTCTCCTTGAGGTAGGGTTGGAAGACCCATACGTCTTTGAGGGTGGGCCTCGCGTGTTCGGTTGGTCGGCAGGGCTGGCCGCTGCGCCGACCTTGGCGACAGTGGCACTTATGGCACTCGAACAACATTTCTATCAACGCCTAGACGAGAAGGCTGTTGTCAATGAGTTACTTGAGAGCGTCATGAGCAACGTGCGTAGTGTCGCATTCTTGAAGGTTCTCATCGATGTTGGCAAGCGACATCCTGTGCTTTTCGATGGTCCACTTCGCCCGTTGCTGGCATGCGTGCATCTGTACGGGTGGGACATAGCCACGGAACGTGAAGGCAGAGGTCACCTGATGATCGGCGCGGACCGTGAGGTTGCGGAGGTAGTGTCACTCGCTCAGCGGTTTCATGACATGCCGCACCGGAAGCTTGACTTGCGTTGGGTCGCGCGATCACGTGTCTTCGCGTCGAAAAACATGCGCGATTATCTTGCACAAGCAACCGCGCGTTGGAAGGCGGATGCGTCTGGAGATGAGGGCTTCGCAGACTTTGTGGAGCAGATGGACGCGCTCTTGGACGGAAACCCGGAGTCGTACGCGCTACGGGAAGAAGCGGGCGGGGGGTACGTCCTCGTAAACAAGCGGCTTGAAGCCCGGCACGAAGCAACCGCACCGCAGAGACAAGCCATCGCTGACCGCATTTCAATGATGTCGCTGCCAGCTCAGGCAAGCCAACTCTTGGAGCGCAATGCTCCGCTTTCCGATGACGAGTGCGAGGCACTCTGGAAAGAAGTGTTACGTATCGCTAACATGCACGCGCCTGAAGATAGTTTGTGGGGGACACGGCCTATCATGGTGCCGGAACCCGAGGGAGGTCCGAGCGCCGTGTCTGTCTCGCCCGCTCGCAAGCATGGGGCGGCATTTCGCCGATTGGTTGGAAAAGCGTTGTTGCTTGTTGCGCGGGTGTTCTCGCGCGGCGCTGAAACCGACGGAAGTACTTCCGAAATGCCTTCGAGCGGCGGACTCAGGCTCAGTGGCCATCAAGCAGACGGTGTAGTGGGCGGCATCGCAGCGATCGCTTGCCTGAATTGTCGGTGGTTGATGTCCGACGCAAGGCGCGCGGTATGGTCTCAGGCATGTATCGTGGCCGCCGCTGCCGCCATTGGGCCGCGCGGCCCTATGGATAGCGATCACACCCCGGTTGTATTGGCGGCGGAGGGATTCGTTGCGGTGGCCTTGCCATGCATGTGGGCGAATGCCCAAAGTGATCGTGAGCTGCGGCGACTCTTGGTCGACCTCGTCTTCGTTCGCCGCTACTCGACAGTCCAGGCCATGTTTGGTCGCCTTGCGCTGATACGTGCGTCATGTCGACGGACGTTTCAGCAGCTACGTCGAGTAGCTCTCGAATGGGCGTACCTGCGGGATCTCATGTCGTACGTTGAGCACATTCGTAGCTACTCGGCCGCGAGCAATAGCGTAGAGACGGATCGCTTTCTTGAAGCGGTATCTGGTTGGCAACAGCGCACACGTGATGCTTTCGTCGCTGATCTGACACCAGTGACTGTGGGGGCATGGGAGTCATTGAACCCTAGGGCGGCGAATCCTGAGTTTCAACGGTGGGACGACTACGCATCGCAACGCCATCACCGGCTTGCGCTTGACATCCAGCTACTGCATGCCTCGCACGCTTGGGTTCCACGCCAGGAGAATCTGCTTGACGAAGCGGAGAGACGGGACATGCTCGAGTTCTGGCGCGAGGGTTTGGCTTTGGTCATCGAACCGTTGCTTTCCGCCGACGATGAAGATCGCGTCGGGATTCCACATGACTGTGGTCGGTGGATACTCCGCGGCGCAGCCGCTGCCGCGTTGTCAGTTCCACTGGACGACGCAGCCGCGTACTGGGGTCCCTTGCTTTCATTGCCGGAGGTTGGTCACTACTGGTGCGAGATCTTCCTCAGCGAGGTCTTTCGGCAGGGGCTTGCTCAGTCCAGGACACCAGACAATCTGGTCGCTCTGAGTGAACGCATGCTTTCTGCCGCAGTCGACGGCAGCGGTACCGAGTGGTTTTGGGGGGACAACGTCTGGCTAGCGCTGCTCGGCATCGATGACCTCACCTTAATGTCGTGGGAACGACGTCACGAGCCAGTCGTGCGCGCAATGATCCCCAACATTGTCCGATGGGTCAGCCGTGCAAACCTGTATGCGAGGCACGTCGCGCAGCTCGCGGCATGGCTGCAGCGTATAGGTGGTTCTGAGGCTCGCACGCGTCTGATTCCGGCGCTTCGTGACGTATGCCTTCGTACTAGGCGGACCCCACTTGACGAGGAGAGCGTCCCTAAGGCGTTGGCCAGTTTGCTAGCCGAAATATGGCGCAGCGATGGAGCGGAGCTTCGAGACGAAGCGCTTATCGCCTTCCGAGAGTTGCTTCGCGCCCTTGCGGACAGACAGGACAAGGTCGCGTTGGAACTCCTGGGGCAGCTTGGAAAGCTCACGTGAGACGATGTGGCTTCTTCGTCCGCTCATCCGAGTTGAGCGGTTCTCGCACCTGCCATCCAGACGACCAAGAACCGCACAGCTCTGGTGCCCATCGCACCATGGTAGCGCTGCCGGTGATCGACCTGGGGTGTCGCCGCCGACGAACGTGGGTACCAGAATCGCCGGGATCACCGGGGACCAGGTACCCACCCGGTGGCGCGCGGACGTGTCCGATCGCCAGACCGCACCCGGCCCAGGCGATTTCCGGCAGGCGGGCGCGATATTCTCCGCGGCCTTTCGGACCGGCAGCGCGCCCGGCCTTCAGCGGCGGGCTAAGGCAGATCCACTTCGCGGCGGGTTCGTGATCCAGTGCGCCGCTTTGGCGGCGGGCGCCGCGGCGCTTTCGTGATCCACCTGGCAGCGGAGTTGGACGCGCCGTCCATCCACCAGTAGGTGGA
>JBGQCL010000603.1:0-6807 GCA_041495365.1 Kofleriaceae bacterium
CTGGGTGCCCCGTCGAGCGTCAGTGGGCGCAGGCGAAGAACTGTCCCGGCGCCACCGGGTGGGTCCCTGGTACCCGGTGATCCCGGTGAGACTGGTACCCTCGCTCGCCGGCGGCGACACCGCGCTGCCGGTCACGAGATGTGGACCCGTCGGATCCCAGCTCAGGCTGTGGATGCCCAGTCCCGAGACGTTGTGCACGACGGTCCACGTCTTCGCGTCGAGGACCTGTGCGTCGTTGCCCGTGCTCATTGCGAGCCAGCGGCCATCGGCGCTGAATGCGAGCGATGGAAAGCTTGATGGCACGGTGACTCGGAGCTCCGTGACTAGCGTACCCGTATTGACATCCCAGACGTGGGCCATTCGTAAATCGAGGCCGACGACAAGCCTTCCATCGGGAGACAGAGCCACGACGCGATAACGAGGTTTAACCGTATCGTGCCGAAACTCGCGCAGGAGCACTCCGCGCACGGCGTCCCAGATCCGAACCGCGCCGTCGCCGCAGCCGGTGACAACCCTCGTGCCGTCGGCGCTGTACACAGCGTGATAGACCGAGTCGCCATGGTTCAATGTGAATAGCAGTCGGTTGGATTGCGCATCCCAAATCTGGGCATTCCGGTCGTCAGTCGTGACCAGCTGCATTCCGTTCGGCGAGAACGCCGCTGACCACATGCGCTCGAACGTGCTCGCGAAGCGCGCCTGTTCGGCGAGTCGCGGTTGCAGCGCCCTCGCCAGCATGAACGCGGTCGACGGCGAGTGATCACGCCGGTATGCCTCGGTGAGGTGGCGCCGTGCATCGGGTTCGCTATGGAGAAGTCCTGATCGACCCTGCTCCAGCTCGGACTGCGTGATGGTCGCCTCCAACACCTTCTGGGCCGAGCGAGCCTGCTCCTGGGCCAGCTGGGTCTGCATTGCCGCCTGCTCCTGGGCCAGCTGGGTCTGCATTGCCGTGCGATACAGGAACACACCGATCGCTACCACCACGGCGAATGCGACGACGGACCGGCGGATCCACCGAACGCGCCGGATCCGCCGCTGGCTCTCGGCGACGAACGAACATTCGAGTGGGCTGAGTGTCTCCGGGGGCACGCTGTACAGGGTCTCCTCCAGTACGTCCGCTCCCCACAGCAGGCCGGGCGCCCCGGCGCGATCGTACCACTGCTGCGCCGACGTCCGGAGGTGCTCCCGCTTGCTCGCGCGCAGCGCCTTTAGCAGGTCCGAGGCCAGATCCAGCGCGCTCTGGTGGCGCGCCTGGGGATTCTGGTCGAGCGCGCAACGGAGGACCAGCTCAAGCTCCCGAGGAAACGCGTCGCCGAGCGGCACCATCGCGCGTTGGTGCTGTGCACCGTTGTCGTTCGTCCCGTCCTCGGCGAACGGCAGACGCCCGGTGATCGTCTGGTAGGCGACGACGCCGAGCGCGAAGATATCGGCCTCCGGACCGACGGCGGATGCCCCGATACGCTGCTCGGGGGCCATGTAGGGACGCGTACCGACGCATCCATCCGGCGGCGTGAGCCGTCGCCTGCTCTCCGAATCATAACAGGGGTTGATCCGCCCACGACGGCGCGGTCGGACCGGCAGGCGCTCTGTCTTCACGTTGGCGCAGTCGGAGTCGGAGCTGTCGGGTGCCAGCTCGGGAGGTCGGTCCGACTTGGCGATCCCGAAGTCGACGAGCTTGGGGAACGGTCGGCCCTCGTCGTCGACCACCATGATGTTCGACGGCGTGAGATCGCGGTGGATGATTCCCCGCTGGTGCGTGAAATGGACGACCTTGCAGAGGCACTCGAAGAACGGCCCGAACTGCTCGGCCGACATCGGTCCGTGCCTGTGCAACCAGTCATGGAGCGAGACGCCATGCACCAACTCCATCGCGATCCAGAGCAGGCTGCCCTGGTCCTCGACCCCGGACGCGAAGACCTGCGCTGCGTAGGGGTGGTTGAGCTGCGACGCGAGCCGCGCCTCGCGCAGGAAGCGCTCGCGCGAGTCGTTGTCGAGTCGTTCCTCGTGCAGCACCTTGATCGCCACGTTGCGCTCCAGGAACGGCTGCTCGCCGCGGTACACCGCCGCGTAGCCGCCCTCCCCGATCTGCTCGCGCAGGATGTACTCACCAAGCGTGCGTCCAGAGAGATCTTGTGCCATTGGCCGTTAGCTCCTCCGTGGCGGGCAGAGGATAAGCGTTGTTCACGCGCTGGGGAGATTGCGTTAGGCGGAACTCTGCAATCCACCAGCCGTACCTCCCGTCGCAGTCCAAAGAGGTGTCGCGGATCCATGCCCACAAGGCCGAACTCCCGAGACACCTGGGATGCCGTTTTTGTAAGCCATCCTGCTCGATGCCACAACAACGCCGCGATCGGCGTTCCGAGCGTAGCCCGAAGTGTCGCGCGAAAACTCCGAAGGCGCGCGATCGGCGCGACACCCCTTGCACCGGCCGGCCCTGGAGTGCTCTCTGATTCCATGGACCCAACCGACGATCCCCGTCGTCAAGATGCCCCGACCTTACCCAGCGCCGCCAGCTCGCCCCGGGTCGGCTCGACCACACCAACGCGACCGCGGACGCCGCCGAAGACGCCGCCGCTACCCGACGATCCCTTCGTGGGGTGGGATGCTGGGCCAGACCCGACCATCGCACTCTGCAGGTACGACGTCGAGGGCCACTGGGAGCTGCGCCGCAACGTCGCCGAGATCAGCATCGGCGGATCGAGCCAGTGCACGCTCTCGATCCCGGGCCACGGGCTCTCGGCGCGGCACTGCCTGCTGCAACCTCGTGCGCACAAGCTGCGCTTGTACGACCTCGATAGCACGCATGGGACGTTCGTCCGGGGGCGCAGGCTCGAAGGCTCGGCGGATCTGAGCCCGGGGGACATGTTCACGGCGCGTCCGATCACGTTCGTCTGCCTCAATGCGGAGATGCGGCAGCATCGCCCAACCCTGTTCGAGATCCTCGGGCCGGGAGCTGTCCGCTCTCCGGACTGGGTCATGGTCCAGGCGGCCACAGGCTCGGGGCCGATGCTCCTCTCGGGCGAGGCCGGATGTGATCTCAAGCGCCTCGCGCACGCGATTCACGCGATGTCGCTGCGGCGGAGCCAGAGCCCGGTTGAGGTTGCCACTGTGCCCGAGGAGCGCTCCGCGCAAGTCGCGCTGATACAGCGAGCCGCCAGGACCTCGCTGATTCTTCCGCTCAGCGACGAGGACGCGCCGCTCGATCCACACTTCGCGGCGATGCTGTTCGACAAAAGTTTCGGGGTTCGGCTCCTCGCACTCGCGTCGAGTCCGGACGTTGCGCGGCGCGCGCTGTCCGATGCCAGGGTCGAGCTCATGCAGCACGTTCCGGTCTGGCCGCTCGCCTACCGGAGCGGCGAGATCGTAGACCTGATCGATCGACGGTTCGGAGAGAGTGCCTCTCCCCTGCGCGCCGCCGATCTGACATCGACGAACCAGGACGCGCTCAAGCGCCATGACTGGCCGGGCAACTTCGACGAACTACGCGAGATCGCGGACTCGATCATCGCGCATGCCATGCTGGGCGGCTTGCGCCCCGCTGCGGAATCGCTCGGCATCTCGCATCACAAGCTGGCGCGGCGCCTCGAACGCGTCGGCCTGCAGTTTCCGCTGTTCCGTCGGGACGAGTAGCCGAAACCGCCTGTCTCACAACTCCGGGAGAGTGGCGCGCATGGCGCGACACCCGGCGGCGGGCCTGCGGTAGCAAACCCGGACACTTGCGCTCATTTCTCTGTCGCGCGAAATCGACGTAAATACGCATTTCCGCGACACCCCCTTTTTCGCGATACTATTTCGTGCTCTGTAGTCATGTGCGCCGACGATCGAACAGGCGTCCATCCATGGCGACAGCACAGCTCACGAGGCACTCCCGACACAAGGAGTCACCTGGCAGAAAGGCATCCAAGAACACCGAGGTGCCGTTTCATCGCGAGCTCTGTGCTGTACAGAAGCAATACGAGGGTATGCTCGCTGCGCTCGACGCAAAAGATCCGGCTCGCGTGCGTGTCACGGCCTGCCGCCTTGTGGTGGCCTGGCTGCAGGTGGAGACCGCTTTCATCAGGTTTATCGAGCGTACTCCCGCAAACCTGGCATTGGGATCTCAAGCCTGGCAAGAGAGGTTCGTATTGAATGGGAGCAACTATGTCATAAGAGCCTTGTTCTGCCGTGCTTTGGACGAGATGCCGAGCTGGGGCACATCTCCAGAAGGATTGCGCATCCTTCGGACCATCTTGTGCTGGCTTCAGGAGCGCCTGGCGGTGTGCTCAATCGTTGGTCCGCCTGACTTGGCCTCTCCACACCCGCTCCCTTTCAATCTATCACGCCTGAGATCGCGCGGCCGAACCGCTCGAACCAGGGTCCGCAGGCCGATGGAGAAACGATGAACAGTCCGTCCAGACCTGACGATCTGTCCCTAGCCAGCGTATTGGACCTTATCAGATACCGGCTGGTAGTGCTCATCGAAGCGATCATCACCAATCACCCTGTGGTGATCTACCGCACGCCGATACCTTGGAGCTGACTCAATCGCCGCGCAGAGCTCCGGCATCGCATGTCCAGAGCCTCACGAAGGGGAGTCCGTTCATGGTCGTGATAACGCAACACATGATAAAGCAACAGATGGAACTCCAACTAGCCTCGCATGAGTGGACAGAAGCATTGTCCCAGGCACTAGACAGCCGAGGATTTCGCTCTCTGACTGACTATGCCGATAGCCTACCCGCGGCATCGCTGGCCGAGCTTGCGAGCGACCTCGGCGGTAGTCCGTTCGCATTAGAGCAAAGGCTCGTGGCAGAAGCGGAGGCGGCGGGAATGATGGAGCGCTGCGCACGGGGCCTCTTTGCGCGCGCCCTTCGAGATGAGCTCCCCGATGGCTGGCAGCCCGATGAGCCCGGTCGCTGTACTGCGATCGTTGCCCAACTGTACCGCATTGCAGGCATCTTTCTCATGCTCCTGATGGCATTACCTGAATCCTATCACGGCGCGGTCGAACGCGTGGAGCTGGCGATGGGCAGAGTCGAGTTACCGGCGGGATGGCGACCGGAGGGATCTGACGATCCGATCCTGATCGAGTTGTTCGGATCGTGCTGGCACGCCGCACCGGTGTAACTCGTCTGCGATCGAGGACAGCGACATGCGTTTTCACTCTCAGCTCGCAACCAATGCGCTACAGAGGCTGGAACGGCTGACAACGGGCCTATCCACGGGAGGCCTGAGCCGTCTTGCGGTCGCCCAATCAGTCAATGCCATCGATAGTATCACTGCTGATCTGAAGAGACAGGTCGTCAACGATGGCCTTGGAGTCCCGGTCGGCTCTGAGGAGGAGCTCGTTTTCCGCACGGCGCGCATGATCATCGATACGCAGCTTGGCGATCTCGAACAGGCGCTCCACCGCATCCTTGCGGCGCATCTCCCCGCAACGGCCAAGCCAGATATGTGGCGGGGTCTTCTCAAGACCCTCCCGCTCGCCAAAGCGGAGCTATGGCGCGTCACACGTATCTGGCTACCCTACCGGAGAGGCGAACCCACAATACTCGACCCGAGCCACCCCGCGGCGTACAAGCTCGCGCTCCGCAGCGCCTTCGAGGAGCTCGACAGGATGGATGATATTCCGGAAGTCGAGCGCGTGCTCTACCGCGGGATCGCCGCCGCGCGGTGGCCGGACGTCGTGAGCGCGTGTGAGCAGATCCTCGTGGCTATGCACGTGCGAGTCGATATCGATGCGACCCGACGGATCTGGACAGCGCGGAGCCAATGGGCGCATGCGGTGGGGAGTCGATGAGCGCCGAGCCGATGACGACGGATCCGATCATGCCGGTGCCCTGTGACCGAACGAAGGTCGCCGACCAAGGCGGCACGCTCTGCCGCCCCGAGCGTAGCCCGAGCAATCCGAGCGCGGCGTTCGTGCGCAAGCGCCTCCAGTTGCAAGACGAGCTCCGGGCGCTCAAGGGGGCGCACGAGCAAGGTCTCGCGCTTGACATGGCCTATGCAGCAAAGCGTATGGAGACCGCTGCGCAAGAGCTGGCCACACACCTTAGTAGTCTACTCGCGCACAAGGCACGCATGGAAATGCGTGGTAGCGGCCGGGCCTTGATCGAGCGCAAGGCACAAATCAAGGCACGAGTACAAGGTGCACTGTATGAATGTCGGGCACTTCGGGAATCGATCGCTGATCTATTCGAGGCGTGCCTGCGCCGGGAAGTGTCGGAACCGTCGGCGGCTTGGCCCAATGGGCGTTCGCCAGCAGAGAGTTATCCGTGGCTCCGACGAAGCCTGGAGAGTTCTGCGATCATGATCGACCGCTCATTAACGGTCCCGGATGACCAGAAGTAATTACATGGTGAGAGAGCTTTTTCGGCGTACTTTGGACGAGATGCCGAGCTGGAACGCATCCCGAGATGAATTGCGCGCTTTGGGCATCGTCTTGCGCTGGCTTCAAGAACGCTTACAGCTGTGGTCAGTCATAGAGCTGCCTGTTTTGCATCCTTAGCAAGAAATACCAATGGAGAAAGATGCTGATTGCGATGATGCTTGCCATGATCTGGCAGCGCTTCAAGAGAGGACGCTTTCACCCGACGGCATTCGCCGCCTGGCCCGTCATGTCGTGCACTGCGACACTTGCAAGATCGTGGTTACGTTTATGATGATTGAGGCACTTTGGCGAAAACGAGAGGCCCACTTTGGCGGCGCCCTCGGACGGATCCAGTTTCGGCGGCGGCGTAGATCCACGCGTGAGACACGCGGCGGCGGGATAGTGATCCACTCGCACGCGCCGTCTGGATCCCCTCGTCGGGTGTAACCCCTTCGTCTGGA
>JBGQCL010000604.1:0-6805 GCA_041495365.1 Kofleriaceae bacterium
ACAGCTCCTCGAGAGCCTTCTCGCGGCGCGGCCGTCGCGCTGCCGGAAGCTGCATCGCCTCGCGCGCAGTGTCATCGTGCTGGACGAGGCACAGACGCTCCCTCCCTCGCTGCTCAGCCCGCTCGTCGAGGTGCTGTCGCTCCTGGTCCAGGACTACGGCGCCTCGGTGGTGATCAGCACGGCCACCCAGCCGGTGCTCGGGCGATCGCCCCGCATGCCGACCGGCTTCGACGCCGTCCGCGAGATCGTCCCCGCTGAAGTCCGCGCGTTCGAGCGGCTGCGTCGCGTATCGATCCGCTGGCCGAGCTCGCCCGCGCCCACGAGCTACGCCGCGCTCGCAGATGAACTCGCGGCCGAGCGCGACGTGCTCGCGATCGTGCATCGGCGCGCTGATGCACGCCAGCTCTGCGAGCTACTCGACGCCCGGCTCGGCGACACACGCACGCTTCATCTCTCGGCGCTGATGTGCCCCCAGCACCGCAGCGAGGTGCTCGCGCAGATCCGCGCCGCCCGAGCTCGAGGCGAGCCGATGCGCGTGGTCGCCACTCAGGTGGTGGAGGCCGGCGTCGACATCGACTTTCCTGTCGTGTATCGAGCGCTCGCCGGCCTCGACTCGATCGCGCAGGCCGCCGGGCGATGCAATCGCGAAGGCAAGCTCGCCTCGCGGGGCGAGGTCCGCGTGTTCGTCGCGCCAACTGCGCCACCCAAGGGTGTGCTGCAGACCGCGCTGGGCGTCACACGCGGGATGCTCTCGCAGGGGACGATCGATCTCGACGATCCGGTGGTCTTTCGCACGTTCTTCTCGCAGCTCTACCGAAGCGCCGATCTCGACGCGAAGGAGATCCAGCGCGATCGCGAGCAGCTGAACTTTCGCGAGACCGCGCGCAAGGCACGGCTCATCGAGGACGGCTGGGCCGAGTCGTTGGTAGCGTCCTGGGGCGACAGCCCGGTGATCATCGAGGAGGCGCGACTGCGCGGGCCGAGCCGAGACCTGTGGCGCAAGCTCCAGCGCTACGCGATCTCGGTGCCGCGCAGGCTGGTCGAGGTCTGGCGCGCCCGCGCGTATGTCGTGGACGTCGCGGGTGTCGCGGTCATTCCGCCGGACCTGGCGGCGTATGACAGCCGGTTCGGGCTCGTGCCGGATCGCGTCGGTCGCTACGGCGCGGGTGCGCTGATCATCGACGACGTCGTGGAGGAGTAGCCATGCAGACATCGAAAGTCTTTCGAGTCCGTGCCCGTGGTCCAGTCGCATGCTTCACGCGACCGGAGCTGAAGGTGGAGCGCGTCAGCTACGAGGTGATGACCCCATCCGCGGCGCGCGGCTTGCTTGAGGCGGTGTTTTGGAAGCCCGCGGTGCGTTGGCAGGTGCACAGCATCACCGTGCTGGCGCCGATCCGGTGGATCTCGTTTCGACGCAACGAGGTGAACACGAAGGCGTCGGGACCGCATGACTACTTCGCCGACGAGGATCGCGCCCAGCGGAACACCGTGGCCCTCCGCGACGTCGACTACGGCATCGAGGCTTCCATGCGGCTCACCGAGCGCGCGGCCCCCGACGAGCCGATCCGGAAGTTCGAGGAGATGTTCGCCCGGCGGCTTGAGCGCGGGCAGGCGTTTCACCAGCCCTACCTCGGCTGCCGCGAGCTTGCAGCTGACGTCACGGTCTGGGACGCCGGCGGCGAGCCTATCGAGGCCGGGATCGATCGCCCGCTCGGGCTCATGTTCTACGACTTCGACTACCGTGTGGCGCCGACCGCGCCCATGTTCTTCCACGCCCGTCTGCGCTCGGGCGTGCTCCGCGTTCCGCCGGAGGACATGGTCCATGCGGAAAACCGTCGAGGGGGCGCACCGTGATCTTGCAAGCACTCTACGAGCTCGCCGAGCGGGAGCAGCTGGGTGGTGACTACCGCACCGAGGTGGTTGATCTACTGGCGCACATCGACGCGGAAGGGCGCCTGGTTGCGCTCGTGCCGACAGCCGGCGAAGATGGCCGTTCGCGGCGGATGAGCGTGCCGCTGCGTTTGAAGCGGTCCGGGAAGCGGCCGCCACCTTATTTCTTGGTGGATAACGCGCTCTACGTGCTCGGGATCGCAGGCGCGGATTCCGATGGTGAGGAGCGAAAGTCCGAGGAGTCTGTCACCGAACGCATCGAGTCCTACCGCCGGTTCCTGGCCGAAGTGTGCGGCGACGATCCGGACCCGGGCCTACTGGCGGCGCGGAGGTTCTGCGAGCAGCTCTCGCGAAACCGCGCCATCGCACAGGAGCTGCTGCCAGGGAAAGAATGGAATGGCAGCGAATGGGTTGCTCTGGTGCTGCAAGGGGACGACGCGGAGGCCATTCATCTGCGCCCGGCCGCACGTGCTGCTTGGCAGCGGTACCGCGCCCGGGCCACTGATTCCGGTGCCACGCTGGGCACATGCCTAATCACCGGCACATTTGGACCCATCGCCCGGCTACATGACATGCCGATCAAGCGGCTGCCGGGTGGTACGCCGAGTGGGACGGCACTCGTAAGCTTCAATGCGAGCGCCTTCGAGTCTCATGGCCTGAAGCAGGCTGGCAACGCACCTGCCTCCGCAGGAGCCGCCGAGGCCTACGTCGCGGCGCTCAACTTCCTGCTCGACCGGCCGCCCGGCGGCCGCCGCCCGTATCGCCACGGGCTCGCCCTCGGCGACGCCGTGCTACTGATCTGGTCGCGCGAGCCTGTGCCAGAGATCGAGACGCTGCTCGATCTGCTGTCGGGCGAACGAGTCGACGCGGGGGACGTCGAGGCGGTCGTGCTCGCCCCATGGCGCGGTGTGAAGTCCGATGCCGATGTCACACCGTTCTACGGCCTCACGTTGAGCGCGGCGCAGGCGCGCGCCTTCGTGCGGAGCTGGTTCACGACCACGCTGGGCGAGGTCAAGACGAATGTACTCGCCTGGTTCGATGCACTCACGCTCGGCGATGATGCGTCGCCGCTGCCGATGTGGCAGCTCCTCGCCGCACTCGACCCGCCGGGCGACGCTCGTACGCCGCCTGCGCTCGCGTCGCGCCTCGCGACCGCAGCGCTGTTCGGCGGGCCGCTGCCGCGGGAGGTGATGAGGCACGCGCTGATGCGCTTTCGCATTCCCAGCGACGCCAAGCACCGTCGCGAAGCACACGCCCGCATCGCTCTGATCAAGGCGGTGCTGATCCGCACGTACCAGAAGGAGGTGACCGTGTCGCTCGATCCTCAATGCCGTGACCAGGCGTACCTGCTCGGTCGACTGTTCGCGGTCCTCGAGCGCCTGCAAGCCGCGGCGCTCAACGATCTCAACGCGACGATTCGCGACCGCTACTTCGGGGCCGCGTCCTCGACGCCGTCGACAGTATTCCCGCGGCTCATCCGGCTCTCTGTCCACCATGCCGCGAAGGCCGCAAGTGCCGGCTGGCTTGAGAAACTCAAGGGCCAGGTGATCGATGCGCTGCCCGCCAGGAAGTTCCCCGCCGTGCTCGATCTTGAGCAGCAGGGCCTGTTTGCGATTGGCTACTACCACCAGCGGGAAGCGTTCTTCCACAAACGGAGCGACGAGGACCCCTCGTCTCATTCCGAGAACTGATCACGAGCGAGGAAACCATGTCCGACTTGCAGAATCGCTATGACTTCGTGCTGTTCTTCGACGTCAAGGACGGCAACCCCAACGGTGACCCCGACGCCGGCAACCTCCCCCGCGTCGATCCCGAGACCGGGCAAGGCCTAGTCACCGACGTGTGTCTCAAGCGCAAGCTCCGCAACTTCGTTTTGCTGACCAAGCATAGCGTGCCGGGCTACGACATCTTCGTCAAAGAGAAGGCCATTCTCAACGACGCGATCGACGCAGCCTACGCGGCCGCGGGCATCAAGCTCGACGGCGAAGACGGCGGCAAGGGCAAAGCCGGCAAGAAGCGAGAGCGGGGCGAAGGTGAGGAGGTCGACCGCGCGCGCAAGGAGATGTGCCGGCGCTACTACGACATCCGCGCGTTCGGGGCCGTGCTTTCCACGGGCAAGAACGCTGGTCAGGTGCGAGGCCCTGTGCAGCTGACCTTCGGCCGCTCCGTCGACCCGGTGGTGACCCTTGAGCACAGCATCACTCGCATGGCGGTCACGACCGCGGCGGATGCCGAAAAGCTCGGCGGAGATAACCGGACCATGGGGCGCAAGAACACCATCCCGTATGGGCTTTACCGCGCGCATGGCTTCGTGTCGCCGGCGCTCGCGCAGCAGACGGGGTTCACGCACGAGGATCTCGATCTTCTGTGGAATGGGATCGAGAACATGTTCGAGCACGATCGCAGTGCGGCGCGCGGGCTCATGGCCATGCGGCGGCTGGTGGTGTTCAAGCACAGCACCGCGCTCGGCGACGCGCCTGCGCACCGCCTGTTCGAAGCGGTGAGCGCGCACCGCCGCGATGCGAATAGGCCGAGCCGCGAGTTCACCGACTACGAGCTTGCCATCGACCGGGGCCGGATCCCGCCTACCGTGGAGATCCTTGAGCGCGGCGCATGACCTCCGAAGAGGACGATCTGATCCCAATCTCGGCGTTGCAGCACCTCGCCTATTGCCCGAGGCAGGCAGCGCTGATCCACGTCGAGCGAGCTTGGCGCGAGGATCGCAACACCGCGGTGGGTAAGGTCGTCCATGAGAACTTCGACGCCGGCGGTGGCGCGCATCGCCGCGGCGTCACAGTTGTGCACGGGCTCCACGTCGTGTCCCGCCGGCTCGGCGTGGCCGGCATCGCGGACATGGTCGAGCTCCATCGCGACCGCACCGCTCCTCAAGGCATGCGACCAGTTCCGGTGGAGGCCAAGAAGGGCCGGGCCAAGCTGCAGCGAGCCGACGAGATCCAGCTCTGTGCGCAGGCGATGGCACTTGAGGAGATGTACGAGGTCGAGATCCGGCAGGCCGCGCTCTACTACGCGACGAGCCATCGCCGCCGTGTCGTCGAGGTCGATGCCGCGCTCCGAGAGGAGACAGCCGCGCTCGCGGAGGAGATGCGGCGCATCATCGCCGCGTCGTTGCTCCCGCCCGCGGTGTACGGCGAGCGCAAGTGCGGCAGCTGCTCGCTGGAGCCGCTGTGCATGCCGAGGGTTCGCTCTGGCGCGGGCTGGCTCGAACGGCTGGTGACAGGATGAACACGGAGACCAACAACGTCCTCTACGTGACCACCGAGCGTGCACGGTGCTCGCTCGACAGTGCCACGATCGTGGTCAAGGTCGAGGACGACGTGCGCTTGCGCGTGCCGATCCAGCATCTTGAGGGCGTGGTCATGTTTGGCGCGACCTACATGACGCCAGAGTGCATGGGTGCCCTCGCCGAGGCTGGGATCAGCGTCGCATTCCTGTCGTTCACCGGGCGCTTTCTTGCGCGGGTCGAGGGGCTCCCGGGCGGGAGCGTCGCGCTGCGGCGGGCACAGCACCGCGCAGCCGACCTCCCCGAGCGCAAGCTGGGCCTCGCACGGGCCTTCGTGATCGGCAAGCTCGCGAGCCAGCGCGCCTTCCTGCGCCGCCAGGCGCGCGAGCTCGCGCGCGAGCCAGACGCCGCGGCCATCGGCGAGCAGGCAGACCTGCTCGCCGCGCTTGCGCGCTCGGCCAGTGCGGTGATGGACCTCGACGCCTTGCGCGGGCTTGAGGGATCTGGCGCGCGCGCCTACTTCTCCGTGTTCGGTCGCTTCCTGCGCGGCGATCCCGGGTTTTCGTTCGCGGGTAGGTCGCGGCGCCCGCCACGTGATCGTGTCAACGCGTTGCTGTCGTTCGGTTACGCCTTGCTGATGCGCGACTGCGTCACCGCCGCCGCAAGCGCTGGCCTCGATCCAGCCCTCGGCTTCCTGCACGAGGATCGTCCTGGTCGCCTCGGTCTCGCGCTGGACCTCATGGAGGAGCTACGCGTTCCGGTCGTCGATCGGCTCGTGATCTCGCTGGTGAACCGGGGCCAGTTGAAGCCCGTCGATGTTGTCGAGCGGCCCGACGGCGGCTTCGAGCTTGCGGCCGTGGGCCGCAAGACGTTCTTGACCGCCTATCAGGAGGCCAAGAACGTCGAACTCACGCACGCGTTCCTAGACCACAAGACGACGTGGGGGCTCGTGCCCCATCTCCAAGCGCGGCTGTTCGCGAAGGTGCTGCGCGGAGATTTGGACGCGTACCCGCCTCTGGAGCTTCGATAGCCATGTTCGTGCTGGTCTGTTACGACATTGCGACGGCGACGGCGGAAGGCGAGCAACGCCTTCGTACCATCGCCGGGATCTGCGAAGATCACGGTGTTCGCGTGCAGTATTCTGTTTTCGAGTGCCGCGTGACGCCCGCAGCGTGGGTGCTGTTCCGAGCCGAGCTCCTTCGCGAGCTCGATCCGAGGCAAGACAGCCTTCGGTTCTACTTCCTGGACGAGGACTCGGCCGCGAAGACCGAGCATCATGGCGTCAAGCAGCCGCTCGACCCAACCGGGCCTCTCATCGTCTAAGGCCGCGCGAACCTCTCCCGATGCAATGGTCACCCTGCGGTTCGCGATCGGCCGTGGTCATTGACAACTCAATCGTGTATTGGAAAGACCATGTTGGCACGCGGCCGTGCAGCGGCAGCCACTTGACAGGTTCGCGAACTTCGGCTAGTTATGTCTTGATGATCGCCAGCTTAGGCGGTCGGGGTCGTCCTCGATGCAGATCGGGGACGCGGGTTGAAACTCGTTGCCGCGCTTGAGCCCATTGGTGTTGCGGTAGTCGTCCTCGATGCAGATCGGGGACGCGGGTTGAAACCACGCAGCGGGGTCGCCATGGCGCTGATCGCAAGTCGTCCTCGATGCAGATCGGGGACG
>JBGQCL010000605.1:0-6804 GCA_041495365.1 Kofleriaceae bacterium
CCGAGACCGTGATCGAGGTCGCCCGCGCCGCCCGGCCGGATCGCGCCGCGCCGTGCCGCATCCTCGATCTGTGCACCGGCTCCGGGGTGATCGCGGTCAGCCTGGCGCGCGAGTACCCCGCCGCGCAGGTCGTGGCGACCGAGCTGTCGCCCGCCGCCGCCGCGCTGGCCCGCCGCAACGCCGCGCGCAACGCGGTCGCCGATCGCGTCGACGTGCGCGACGGCGATCTGTTCGAGCCGGTGCGCGGCGAGCGGTTCGACCTGATCGCCGCCAACCCGCCGTACATCGCGTCGCCGGTGATCCCGACGCTGTCGCCCGAGGTCCGCCGCGAGCCGGTGATCGCGCTCGACGGCGGGTCCGACGGCCTGGCGTTCTACGACCGGATCTGCGCCGGGGCCCGCGAGCACCTCGTCCCCGGCGGCGCGATCGTCCTCGAGCACGGCTTCGATCAGGCCGACGCGGTTCGCGCGCGGCTGACCGCCGCCGGGTTCACCGGCGTCACGCTGGTCCACGATCTCGGCAAGAACCCGCGCGTCACGCGGGGCACCGCGGGGTGAGCTCGCGCGGCGCGGCGCGGGTCGATCGCCTCAGGTGTACAGCGTGCCGTCCTCGCAGAAGCACAGGTCGTTGCCCCATGGGTCGACGACGTAGAACGAGCGCTCGCCCCACGGCCGGGTGATCACGTCGCCGGCCGGCTGGCCGTGCACCTGGTACGGCGCGAGGATGCCGAGCCGCGCGGCGCGCGCGTGGACCGCGTCGAGATCGGACACCGCGAAGTACAGCGACTTGGGGCCGGGCGTCGGCGGCAGCGCGCCGCGTGACACGTCGAGCGAAGCGAGACGGGGGGTGGGGACCCCGACGGCTTCGCCGGCGGGGCGGGGGGCGAAGCCCCCCGTGGGATCGAGCACGGCGAGGATCACGCCGCCGCAGTCGTAGTAGTGGCGCGCGCCGGGGTGGCGCTTGCCGGGGATGCCGAGCAGCTCGCTGTAGAGCTGCGTGGCCTGGTCGAGGCCAGCGACCTCGAGCGTGACGCGGAACAGGCGGGGAGGTTCGGTCATCGCGGTCTTCCTCTGGGGGCGGGGCGATCGGCGACCGAGCGCGGCCCCGAGGAGCGCCAGGTCTGGTGCGGGGTGGGCGGATCGAGCGCGGCGAGCCAGCCGCCGAGGATGCGGCGGAGCCGGTCGCGCTCGAGGCGGTAGACGCTGCTGCGGCCCTCGCGCCGCACGGTGACCAGGCCGGCCGCCTCGAGGACGTGCAGGTGGCGGGTCGTGGTCGGCCAGCTGTGCGAGAACCGCCCGGCGAGGTAGCCCGACGGCAGCTCGCAGCCGAGGTGCGACAGCAGCTGGACGATGTGGCGGCGCACCTCGTGGGACAGCGCGGCGAACGCCACCTCGATCTCGGCGAGGGTGGGCGTCGCCGGGATGTCGGGCGGCTCGACGGCTCGCGACATGGGACATGATTAGCTCATCGGCTAATAATTAGCCACAGCGCTAAGTGACATCCGCGCGCCGCGGACCGGAGGAGGTGGGCGGCGTGTTCGCGTCGTGCGCAGCCCCGGGGCACTGCGACCCTTTCGGGCCGGCCGCTTCGATCCCGGTCACGCGATCCGGAAACCGGCGCGGCGCGATCCGCCCAAGCCGCGCCGGGCTTGTGTACGATGCTCGCGTGCGCCGCATCGCGCTTGTGTGCGTCCTCCTCGCAGGCGGCGCGCGCGCCGGGGCGCAGGTCCCGCCGGTTCCGCCCCCGGCGCCAGTGCCGCCCGTGGCGAGCCCGCCGCCGGTGCCGCCCGTGGCGAGCCCGCCGCCGGTGCCGCCCGTGGCGAGCCCGCCGCCGGTGCCGCCCGTGGCGAGCCCGCCGCCGGCCGCACCCGAGGACCGCGCGGCCGCCGAGGAGCGCTGCGCCGGTCGCGATCCGAGCTGCGACTGGCTCGCCACGCTGTCGAGCCTGGAGCGCGCCAGCGTCGCCCGCGCCCTGATCGCGCGGGGCTACGAGCCCGATCCCGCGCCGTGGGGCAAGGTGATCGGCGCGATCCGGATCTACAACGAGGAGGTCTTCGCCGAGCCGAACGAGCTCCTCCAGTTCTTCAACTACTTCCACATCACGACCCGGGAGTCCGCGGTGCGCGCCGAGGCGGTCGTCGCGCCCGGCCAGGTCTGGGATCAGAAGCGGATCGACGAGACCGCGCGGCTGATCCGCGATCCGCTGTGGGCGTCGGTCGTCGCGGTGATCCCGGTCAAGGCGACCGCGCCCGGCAGCGTCGACGTCCTGATCGTCACGCGCGACATCTGGAGCCTGCGGTTCAACACCCAGTGGACCTACCAGCAGGGCAAGCTGACCAACCTGACGACGTCGCTGTCCGAGAACAACTTCCTCGGCCAGCGCGACCTGCTGTCGGCGGCGCTGACCATGGATCAGGGCGTGATCGCGGTCGGTCCGCTGTTCATCGACAAGAACCTGCTCGGCGAGCACTTCAACCTGCAGGCCCGGGTCGACGACATCCTGACCCGCGACGACCTGACCAAGCACAGCCGGCTGCACTCCGAGGGCAGCGACAGCACGATCTCGCTGACCCGGCCGCTGTGGAACCTCGCCAGCGAGTGGGCGGCCGGGGCGCAGTTCACGCACCGCTTCGCGATCAGCCGCCAGTTCTCCGGCACCCAGCTCCGGCAGTTCATGTACGTCGACCCGGTGACGATGCAGGCCACGAAGTTCCCCATCGAGTACGAGCAGCGGCAGTGGAGCTTCAGCACGTTCGTGACCCGCCAGTGGGGCGACGAGGTCAAGCAGCAGCTGTCGATCGGTCACGGCGTCACCAGCGTGCGCCCGACGCTGCTCGACGACTTCGCCGGAGACGCCATGCAGCGCGCGGCGTTCATCGCGGGCGTCCTGCCGCGCTCCGAGCTGACGTCGGTGCCGTTCCTCGAGTACTCGTTCTTCACCCCGCGCTACCGCACGCTGCGCAACGCGTCGACGTTCGACCTCGCCGAGGACCTCCGGACCGGGCCCGCTCTCGACATCCAGATCGGGTTCGGGCTCAAGCTGCTGGGCTCGGACCACAACTTCCAGCGGCTGAGCTCGTCGGTCGGCTGGACGTTCCCGTGGGCGCGCGAGGGGTTCGTCGGGGTCGCGGCGGGGCTGGGCGGCCGCTACCAGGCGGACGTGATCAGCCCGAAGAGAGACAGCGGCTTCATCGACGACACGGTCACGGTGTCGGCCCGGGGCGCGACGCCGCCGATCTCCGGGGTGTTCCGGCTGCTCGCGCAGTCGTCGCTGTCGATGCGCCTGCACGACGCCCAGAACCTGAACTACGCGATCGGCTCGGACAGCGGGCTGCGCGGCTACAACATCAACGAGTTCATCGGCAAGCGCTACTTCAACCTCCAGGTCGAGGCGCGCACGCTGCCCTATCCGATCTGGGTGCTGCGGGTCGGCGGCGTCGTGTTCTACGACCTCGGCGGCGCGGCCGAGGTGCTGCCCGCGCTGGCGCTGCACCAGGACGCCGGCCTCGGGCTGCGGATCTTGATCCCGCAGCTCTCGGCGCAGCTGCTCAAGTTCGACCTCGCGGTGCCGTTCGAAGGCAAGAACCGCGGCGCGCTGCGCTTCCTCGCCGGTTTCGGGTCGGAGTTCTGACGCCTACGCGGGGAACGCGCCGCGCGCGGCCGCTCGCGCAGGCGATGACCCGGCGGCGCTCGTCGGCGGATGGCGCATGGATCGCCCAGCCCGGCGCGAGGCCGAACGCGCCGGCGAACGAGTACGGCGTGCCGTCGCGGGTCAGCGTGGTGATCGTCGCGCCGGGTGGCAGCGCGCACGACACCACGCGCGACAGCAGGTCGCGGCCGCGCGGGGTCGCGAGCAGCTGGGTCTCGGGCAGCGAGCCGGTCCCCAGGCCGCGGTCGGCGAGCACCGCGGGGTCAGGGCCAGGGTCAGGGCTCAGAGCGGTCGCGGAGCCGGGCTCGTCGACTGCGATCGAGCCGGCGTCGCAGCCGGTCAGGATCATCGCCGCGATCAGCGCCATCGTCTTGTTCATGTCGGGTCTCCGATCCGGACAACCGGCCGGCTGCCACCGAGCGTGACCCGGCCGATGGGTAGCGCCCGAGGTGACCCGGGTGTGGCGCCGGGTAGGTCTGCGTCTGCCGACAGGCCCCACCACCGCCCAGGTCCACCCAGAATCCCTCTGCGCCGACCGCTGCGCGGAGCGCTGCGCGAGCCGGTCGGGCGTCAGCGCCGCGGGCGCGGCACCATCGGCGCGTTGTCGAGCGTCAGGTTCTTCGCGATCAGCCGGGCGAGCGCGAGCCGGCGGGCCGCGTCCTTGCCGGTGACCCGGACGTAGCAGGGGGCATCGTCGTCGATGAAGACCAGGGCCTCGCCGTGGTGGTCGAGGCCCTTGGCGCCGACCGCGACCTCGACCGCGGGCTCGGGCGGGTGCGCGGTGACACCCGCGTCGCCCGGTCTGCCCGCCGCGGCCACGCCGGCGTCGAGCTGGGCGTAGTGCGCCACCGCCTCGCGGCTGGTCTCGCGGTACTGCGCGAACAGCGCATCGGCGCGCTGCTTCATGCCGTCGCGGCAGTCGATGTCGAACGTCCAGTACTCGGGCTCCGGCGCCAGCACCTCGTAGCTGCACGGGTGCGGAACGCCGTGCGGCACCGAGGCCGGCGAGTCGATCGGCCGGACGGTGCCACCGAGCAGCGCGCCGAGCGCCTCGGGGCTCGCCACGCGGTCGCATCGCCACTGCTCGGGGTAGATCCCGGCGAGGTGGGGCGGGGCGGGGGTGGCCGGCGGATCGGAGGCGGCTGCGCTGTTGTCCTTGCAGCCTGCAAGCACGGCCAAGACCGACAGGAAGCGGCGCATCGCGACCCCCAGACGGTAGCGCGAGGTGGGGCGAGGCTCAATGCGCAGCGGCGCGCACGTCAATCCGAGGCCGCGACGCGGGTGGTTGCGTCGAATACCAGGCGGAGCTCGGCGACCTCCGCGATCGCCTCGGCGAGCGCGAGCAGCGGCGCCGATCGGCGCGCCTCATCGAGGTGGATCGTGCCGCCGAGCCGGCGCTCGACGTAGGCGACGTACATACCGCGGCGTGCTGCGACCACCACCGCGCGGAGGTGGAACAGCGGGATCGCCGTGCGCCGGCGAATGCCGAGGATGCGCTGCTCGCTGCGCAGCAGGCCCTCGTCGCGGTCGAACACCAGCTTGCGGCGCAGCGTCGCGAGCACGATGCCGACGAAGAACACCAGGACGCCGGCGACCGTGATCCAGGTCCGGCCGATCGTCGCCAGATAGGTGCCGAGCGCGCACAGCCCCCAGCCGGTCCACGCCGTGGCGCGCGTCAGGTCGAGCTCCACGCGTGAGCTGGAGCGCGTCCGGATCTGTACCGAGCCCAACCAGTCGAGCACGATCCAAGCTTACCCTGAACCACCGCCGCCGTCCGAGATCGACCCGACCCCCCCGCCGCCCGGAGGCGGGCCGCCACCGCTCGAGGGCGCACCGCCGTCGCTCGGGGGCGCCCCGCTGCCATTGGTGCCGCCGCCGCCGCCGTCGCCGCCCTGGGTACGCCACTCGCGCTGCCGGCCACCGCGGCCCCGCCGGCGGCGGCGCCGGCGCTTGCGCAGCGGCTGACCATCGGGCCCCAGGACGACCGAGCTGGGAGGGCCGCCGGCCGGGGCGAAGAAGCTGACCGGCGCGTCGCCGCCGGGGACGCCGTTGCCCGACGACTGGGAGTCCGCGCCCTGCATGCCGTCTCCGGGCCGCCGCCTGCGACGCCGCCTGCGCCGCCGCCGCTCGCCAGGCGCGCCGGGCGCGCCGTTGCCCTCGCCCTGGGCCCACGGAGGCTGCCGGGGCGGCCCGTCGGTGCGGACCATGGCGCCGCCGCCGAATCGATCCGGGCGCGGGCCATCGGAGCGGAACCCGCCGCGCTCCCAGCGCCGGATCTTCTTGCCGCGGCGCGGCCGGCCGGCGCCCGCGTCGTTGGGGTTGGCCGACGCCACCGGCGCCATCGCGATCCGCATCGGGCCGCGGACGTACTCGATCACCGGGCCGCCGCCGCCGGACATCCGGCGCGACATCGACTCCGGCATCGGGGCAGCGGTCGACAGCACCGGCGTGGTGAAGGCGCTCTTGGGCGGCAGCATTGCCCGTCGCTTGCGGCGCCGCCGGCGGCGCCTCCGCCGCGCCTCCGCGGCGCTGGCGCTCGGCGAGTCCAGCGCGGGCTCGGGCCGCTGCTTGGGCTGCTTGGGCACCCGCTTGCGGGCCCGCACGACGATCTCGCCGGGGCCCTCGATCCCTTCCTCGGCGAGCTCGGCGGCAGTCTTGTCGATGATCTCGTAGTCGCCGTCCTCGTCGTCGTCGTCGTCCTCGTCGTCGTCCTCGTCATCGTCGAGGTCGTCGTCGTCGTCGAGGTCGTCGTCCTCGCCCTCGGCGAGCTCGTCGTCGCCCTCCTCGTCGCCGTCGTCCTCGCCATCCTCCTCGTCGTCGTCGCCCTCCTCGTCCTCCAGGTCGTCGTCGCCGTCCTCGAGCTCCTCGCCCTCGGCGAGCTCGTCGTCTTCGAGGTCGTCCTCGTGCTCCGGAGAGCCGGGGCCGGCCGGCGGTCCCGGACGAGCCGACCGGGACAGCGGGTCCGCCGGCACGCCCGGCGCGGCGACCTCGGCGGCGCGCTGGGCGTCGGCGGCGTGGCCGTTGCTGGCGGTGGTCGGGGCCGGACGGGCGTCGGCGCGCGACGTCGTCGCCGGGGCGTTGCCGCCGCCGCGACCGGGAGCGGGACCGCCGCCGGTGGCCGGCGCGGCGGCCGCGGTCGCCGCGCTGCGGCGCAGC
>JBGQCL010000606.1:0-6802 GCA_041495365.1 Kofleriaceae bacterium
GGCGTGGAGCTCGAGCTCCAGGGTGTTGGCGACGAAGTCGCGGCGCGCCCACTGCGCGGGCAGCTGGGCGAGCCGGTCGAGCCGGATGTCGGCGAGCGACAGCTGGTAGCGGGCGCGGCATTCGGCCGGCGGATAGACCTCGGCGCCGCCCCCGCCGATCGCGCCGCGCGCGGGCAGCCGGAACGCGGCGCGCGGGCCCTCGTCGAGGATGCGCACCGTGCCGCGCCGCACCGCGACCGCGAGCCGGACGTAGAACTTGGCGACCAGCGGGTCGGTCGCGTCCATGTAGAGATACGAGCTGTTCGCGGGGTCGGTGCCGGCGTCGACGTCGACGCCCACGAGCCGCGCGGTGAAGCCGTAGCCGATCGAGGTCGGCCGCGACTGCGTGTACGGCGACATGTGCAGCGTGAGGTTGAGCCCGGCGATGTGGACGTCGCGCAGGTCGAAGATCGGCGGCGGGGCGTCGGCGGTGATCCCGGCGCGGAACCCCGGCAGCTGACGCGGGTAGAACGCGGTGACCAGGCTGACGATGGTGCGATCGTAGGCGTGCAGCGGGTACGGCTCGCGGGTCTGCTCGAGCAGCGCCTCTCCGCCGTGGACCCACAGGTTGCGGAACACGAAGTCGTGATGGCCGAACATCACGGCGTGGATGTCGATCTCGGCGGTCACCAGATCGGTGCGCAGCAGCAGCTTGCGCGGCTTGCGCCGCGACGTCGGATCGAGATCCGGGCGGTCATCTGGCGTACAGTCCTCGTTGGGGTCGCCGGTGCGCAGCTCGTCGCCGGCGTCGCCCGTGATCGCAGCGCTCAGTGCGCAATCGTCCCACACGCGGGCGTCGCGGATCGTCACCGGGACCCAGCCTCCGGTGAGAACCTTCTGCAGCGACGCGCTCGACCACTCGACCGATCCGATCTCGATCCGACCGCGCATCCGCTTGTTGAGGATCGACGCGATGTTGTCGCCGAGCTCGGCACCGGAAAATCTCGCGCGAAGCAGGCCGTACGCGGCGGTCACGACCACCACCAGCGCCAAGCCGATGGCCGCGAGCCACCGGCGCCTGCGTCGAGCGACGGGCGTATTCACCGGAGCTCCGGAATCTACCATGGCCGCTCGACGCACTCGGGCGTGCGCGGCTTCACGATTGCGTCCCCCCGGCGCATTTCCTCGTGGTCATGTTGGGGGGACCCCCCTATACTCGTCGCAGGCACGGCCGAAGCGACCCGCATGGACCGGGTCGAACACTTGACCGAAAGCGAGGGAATCGAGATGTCCGAAGAGCTGCCCGAGATGACCCCCCCCGTGGACAACGCGCCCGCCGTCGACAACGCTCCGGCCGTCCTCCGGCGCGAGGCGTTGCTGCCGAACGAGCGCAGCCGCGGGCTGGGCACGGTTGCCATCGTCTGCACGATGGCCGGCGTGGCCTCGGGACTCGCGCTTGCCACGACGCTGATGGCGATGCAGGTCGCCGACAGCATGTCCTCCCGGGGGTGCCCGTACCGCGACGCGCAGATCGTGCATCAGGTTGACGTCCGCGCAGATCACGGATTCCTGGGGGTTACGTATTTCCCGCGCGACGGGTATGCGGATATCGAGCAGGTGCTGCCGGGGACGCCCGCAGCCGCCGTGGACCTTCGCCCCGGCGATCGCGTGCTGGCGGTGAACCGCGTCGGGCTGGGCTCGCCCAGCAATGATCTCACCGAGCGGATCTTCGAGTGCCACCCCGGCGATTCGCCGACCCTGCTCGTCGAGCGCCATGGCGAGCGGCTGACGGTGCGGCCGACGCTGGTGGCGTGGCCGACCATCTCGTACTGATTCCCGGCGATTCGCTCGTGGCTGCGCGGATGCGGCCGGGCTCGCGGCCCCGCTACAGGCTGCAGTAGTCGGCGGATGACTGCGTGCCGTTGCGCAGCCGGACGCAGGTCGACACCGTCTGATCTTCGCGCTGGAAGGTCACGACGATCTGCTCGCCGATCGCCGCGCGGACCGGCTGGGTCGGTCCGACGCTGCCGTCCGGCCGGGTCGCCTCGATGATGCCGAGGCCGCGGTCCCGGTTGTAGACGAACACGATCGAGCCCACGTAGTTGTGGTCGGCCGGGTAGGAGAACGTCGCCGTGCTGTTGGCGCCATCGCCCATCACCATGAAGGTCATCAGCACCGGATCGGGGGGCGGGATCGGGATCGACGGCGTGATGCAGCCCCCGAGCAGGAGGCCGGCGAGGACACCGGCGATGGCGACAGGCAAACGCATGACCGCCGGAGGGAAGAGCAAGCCGCGATCCATGCGGAGTCGCGTGCTCTTGCGTAGATAGCTCCGCGATCTGCCAACCTCGTTGGCAGAAGTCAACACCGGTGCGGGCCCGTTGTCCCGGGCGCGGCGCGCGGCGCCCAGGGGGTACGCCCAGGGGGTACGCCTAGGGGGTACGTTTCACGGCGGTCGGCAGCATCACCGAGATGCCGGCGCCGAAGAACAGGTGGTGGAGGAAGCGGTTGTCGGCGGTCGACACGAAGAGGTCGGCGTTGAAGTCGGCCCCCGACGGGTTGTCGGTGAAGGCGTAGTCGCGGACCGTCAGGTCGAGGGCGAGGAAGTCGTTGAGGAACACGTGGATGCCGCCGCCAAGGTAGAGGCCGACACGGCCGCCGCTGTTGAGCGGCGGGTCGTTGTTGGGGTTGAGGTCGGGTGGGACCGTGTCCATCGTGCCGTCCGGGTTCGTGACGCTGCGGGACGCGCCCGGGGACTTGTCGGAGCAGATCACGACCGGGCAGTCCGACTTGAGCTGGGCGAACGCGATGCCGGCCTGGAAGTAGAAGTCGAACGCGACGTAGGCCTGGCCGAACGCGGCGAGCTTGCCGTACCACGGCGTCAGGCTGGCGTAGGCCGCGCCGTGGAACGGCATGGTGTTGAGCCGGTCGAGGAACTCCTCCTGGCTCGGCTCGCGGATGTTCATGCCCTGCATGACCAGGCCGTCCTTGGCCTTCTGGGTCATCAGCGTCGGGACGATCTTGTCGACCAGCTTGGTGTCGAGCGCGGTCGATGCCACGCCGATCACGCCGATCGAGAGCATGTCGCTGAGGTGATACTCCAGCTTGGCGCCGCCGCCGATGATGTGGCGGAAGTCGGCGCTGACCGTCGACTCGAACAGCGGCGCGAACTCGAAGCGGCTCTTGACCAGGAGGCGGCGGTGGCGAACCGCGACGTCGGCGGCCAGGCTGTTCTGTCGGGGCTCGGCGTGCGCCGGGGCCGACACCGAGCCGGACACCGCGAACGTCACCACCACGGCCAGGACGGAGTGGGTCTTCATGTCATGCCCTTCAGCGGAAGGTGGTGTACTCGAACGACGTCGGGACCCAGAAGCTCACGCCGATCTGGAACATCAGGTTGTTGATCAGCGTGCCCTCGGCGTGATCCTTGGCGTCGGCGGCGGTCGGGAACATCGTCTCCGAGCGGTTCCGCGGCTCGAAGTGATCGTAGAAGATGTAGTCGCGGATCCCGAGGTTGACGGTGACCCACTTGGTGATGAAGAACCGCATCGACGCGCCGACGTTCGGCATGATCAGCAGGTTGGTGAACCCCGGGAACTTGGTGTCGCGTGGGATCACCTCGCTCTCGCCCGCCCCGATCCCGGCGGTGAAGAACGACTCCCAGGTCACCAGGCGGTGATCGAGGATCGCGAACTTGCCGTAGATCGGCACGTAGTGGAAGTCGAGCGCCGCGCTCCACTTGTACTCGTTGAGCGTCGGCAGCCGGCGCGCCTGGCGCGCGACCAGGTCGTACGGCTCCTGGAACGAGTGCGCGAAGTACTGGCCCTCGACGCCGACCGCCAGCACGTCGGTCAGGTAGTAGGCGAGCTCGCCGCCGACCGTGTAGTGCCGGATCATGTTGTCGTTCATCGTCGTGCCGACGAACGGGAACAGCTCGGTGCGCCGGACCTTGAGGAACGGCTTGCGGATCACGACGACGATGTCCTGCCACGACAGCGGCGTCTTCTTGATCGGCGTGGCCGCGACCGGCGTTGCGTTGCCCGCGATCGAGAGATCGGACTTGAGATCGCCCTGCTGCTTCTCGGGCTCGCCCATGTCGATCTCGTCGGGATTGACCGCGGCGGAGCCCGACCCGGCGGCGGAGCCCGACCCGGCGCCGGAGCCTTTCGCGCCGGCGGTGTCGTCGGGGTTTATCTCGATCTCGGGTTCGTCGCCGCTGCCCTTGGCCGGCGCTGGCGCGGGCGCAGGGGCCTGGGCCGGCTGCCTGGCCGGGGCCTTGGCCGGCTTGGCGGGTTTCTTCGCTTTCGATTGTGCGACCGCGCTGCCCGCCATCGCAGCGAGCACAGCGACCATCCCGACATGGAGCCCGACATGGAGAAAGCTGGATCTACGAGGCGCCCGCATTCGTAGGATCTTCATAACACGTGCCTTTTTGCGCGCTCAAGCAAACGGCGCACGAATGGAGACAGCGCGGCTGCGCGCTCGTTGCGCCGCGGATGGCCTGCGGGCTTTCCCGGCGTCTCCGCGCGCGTCGCGTGGTTCAATTCTCCGCAGCGCCGGCATCGGCGTACAGCGCGTCGACGAACGCCGCGGGATCGAACGGCCGCAGGTCGCCGATCTTCTCCCCTACGCCGACGAATCGCACCGGGACCTTCAGCTCGTCACAGATCCCCAGCACGACGCCGCCCTTGGCGGAGCCATCGAGCTTGGTGAGCACGATGCCCGAGATCTCCATGTCGGCCTTGAACGTCTTGGCCTGCGAGATCGCGTTCTGGCCGTTCGTGGCGTCGAGCACCATCCAGGTCTCGTGCGGCGCGCCGGGCATCGCCTTGCCGGCGACCCGGCGCAGCTTCTTGAGCTCGTCCATCAGCCCGGCGTTGGAGTGCAGGCGGCCGGCTGTGTCGCAGATCACGATGTCGACGCCCTCGTCGACCCCCTTCTTGACCGCGTCGAAGATCACCGACGACGGATCGCTGCCCGACTTGCCGCGGACGATCGGCACCTCGGCGCGCTCGGCCCAGACCTCGAGCTGCTCGGTCGCGGCGGCGCGGTAGGTGTCGCCGGCGGCGAGCAGGACCTTCTTGCCGTCGAGCCGCCACTTCTGGGCGAGCTTGCCGATCGTCGTGGTCTTGCCCACGCCGTTGACGCCGAGCACGAGCACCACGAACGGGCGCCTGGCGGACAGGTCCAGCGCCGGCGCGTCGACCGCGAGGATGTCGCGCGAGGTCTTGCGGATCTGATCCCAGATCCGGGCCGGGTCGTCGAGCTCGTCGCGCGACAGCCCGGACTTGACCACCTGGAAGATCCGGTCGGCGGCGCGCGGCCCGATGTCGGCGGTGAACAGCACCTCCTCGAGCTCGTCGAGCGTCTGCGCGTCGATCTTCTTCTTGGCGAACAGCTTGCCGAGCCGGGCGACGAAGCCGCCGCGGGTCTTGGCGAGCCCGGCGGCATAGGCCTCGCGCGCCTCGCGGTCGACCGCCGGCGCGGCCTCGGCGGCAGGCTCGGCGGGCGGCGGCGCGGCCTCGGCGGGCCTGGCCGGCGGCGGTGCCGGCTCGCCGGGGCGCGGACGGTCGCGCTGGCGTCGGGGCCGGGCCTCGGGGGCCGGTTCGACGCCGAGGCGGTCGCGGACGCTGGCCGGGGCCTTGGCGCGCGAGCGCGCCGCCGCGCGGCGGAGCACGAGGACGATCAAGGCGAGGGCTGCGATGGCAACGGCGAGCTCGAGTAGCTCGGTCTGCATGGGCGGCTTATAGCCTAACCACGGCGCGCGCGGTGCGCACCGGGTCAGCTCGCGGCGCGTCCGCGCTCGTGGATCGCGCGATCGACGCGCTCGGACGCCGTCGGGAGCACGGTCTCCTCGGCGACCCGCGCCGAGAAGTAGATCTCCTCGACGAAGTCGGTGAGCTCGGCGAGCGCGGGGGTCGGGCGCTTGCGGCGGACGTGGTCGACGATCTGGCGCGGCGACCACACGCCCCACAGCCGCGGCTCGGGCAGCAGCGGCTCGGCGGCGCGGCGGTAGAGCTGGAACACGCGCTCGCGAACCGGCACGAGGTCGACCCGGACGCCGCGCAGCTCGCCGCGGTGCGGGATGGAGACCACAAACGTTTCGGTGACATGGCCGGGTGCCGTGACCTGGGCAGACCACTCGCCGAGCGCGAGTCCCTCGAGCGCAAAGCCGCCGTCGGCGCCCGTGGTGACCGCGCGGCGGAGATCGCCGAGGCGGAGCTCCACCTCGGCGTCGGCGACCGGGCGTCCGCGCACCGCGTCGCGCACCGCGCCGGAGAACCCGTCATCGCTGGCGCGGCGGAGCGTCGAGACCAGCCCGGGCCTGGCGACCACCAGACCACCGTCGAGCGGCTCGTCGAGCGCGCCGTGCACCGGCATCTCGGCGGGCGGCGCCGGCCGGCGCAGCCTGTGCCATGGCTTGGCGCGCGCCGCGAAGAACCCGCCCGCGGCGCACGCGGTCGCGACGAACGCGGCGATCGTGTACGACACCGGCACCGGCTGCGGGGCCGACACCCGCACGATCTCCGGCGGCGACCGGCTGGGCCGGATCGATGGCTTGCCCGGATCGGCCTGGACCTGCAGACCCCACTGGCCCTGGCCGAGGATCTGGCCCTCGACCCGGAACCGATAGCTGCCGTCCTCGCCGGTGGCGCCCTGGGCCAGCCGGCGATCGCCCGAGGTCAGGGTCACCGCGGCGCGCGCGACCGGCGGGCCGTCCTCGTTGATCCCACCGGCGGCTCTGCCCCCCGCCCCGCCGGCGGAGCCGTCGGGGTCCCCACCCCCGGTCTCGCTTCGCTCGATCCCACGGGGGGCTCTGCCC
>JBGQCL010000607.1:0-6779 GCA_041495365.1 Kofleriaceae bacterium
CGAGGCGGTGCTCGCCGAGCTGCTCGGTCCGCTGTCCGGCCTCCTCCATGCGCTGACCACCGCCGCGCCGTCGCACGGCGGCGAGGGCGCGACCTTCATCATGCTGCGTGGCTCGCGGTGAGGGCGCTGCTCGCCGCCGCGCTCGCGCTGGGGGTTCTCGGGCCGGCCGGCCCGGTCGCCGCCCGGCCCGCGGTCGTGCGCGGCCGCAGCGTGGGCAAGCCGGTGGCCCTGCCCGCCGCCGGCGCCAGGTCGCAGCACGACGGCGCCCACGCCCGCGTCGCGATCGGCCGGCCCGGCGACGTCCGCCCGGCGCATGACGCCGTCGGCCGCCGCGAGGAGCCGCTCAGCCCCGAGGAGGACACCGCCCGGCAGATCGAGAGGGTCCTGCGCGGCCCGCTGCGCTACGGCATCACCGGCCTGTTCGTCGCCGACGCCCGGACCGGCGAGGCGCTGTTCTCGGTCAACGCCGACGATCCGCTCAACCCGGCGTCCAACGTCAAGATGATCTCGACGGCGACCGCGCTGGAGCTGCTCGGCCCGGACTTCCGGTACCCGACGCGCGTGCTCGGCGCGACCCCCGACGGCGGCGCGGTGCACGGCGACGTCTACCTGCTCGGCAGCTACGACCCGACGCTCACGGTCGGCGACCTCGACCAGCTCGCGGCCGCGATCGCGGCCCGCGGCATCACCCGGATCGACGGCGACATCGTGGTCGGCCCCGATCCAACCCGCGACGGCGTGTACCGCGCGGTCATCCCGATCGACGTCCGCGCCGGCGAGCCCGGCGCCCCGGCGATCGCGGCGGCGCCCCCCGGCATGGACCTGATCGCGCTCACGGTGGCGGCGCGAACCGCCCGCGCTCCGGGCCGGCCGCACCTCGGCTACCAGGTCCAGCCCACCACCGACGCCGCCGGCCACCCCCGGCTCGCCGTCACCCTCAACGGCACGATCGGCAAGGGCGGCGCGACCCGCCTGGCCGTGGTCACCCGCGAGCGCACCGCGACCGCGGGCTACACCCTGCGCGCCGCCCTGCGCGCCCACGGGGTCGACGTCGGTGGCGAGCTCAAGACCGCCGAGCTCCCGGCGTTCGTCGCCGCGTCGACCGCGGGTCCCGGCCTGCCCGTCGAGCTCGCCCGCCACGAGTCGGCCCGGCTCGCCGACATCATCCTGCGGGTCAACAAGTGGAGCATCAACTGGCTCGCCGATCGCGTGATCATGACCGCCGCCGCGCTGGTCAAGCGCGAGCCGCCGTCGATGGAGCTGGCGCTGTCGGTGATGTACGACTGGCTCGCGCGTCACCCCGGCATCGCCCGGTCCGACCTCGTCGTCGACACCGGCTCCGGGCTGTCCTACCACACGCGGATCACCACCCAGGAGCTGGTGTCGGTCGTCCGCGCCGCGGCCGGCTTCACCCCCGGCGGCGATCTCGCCCAGTCGCACGCCTGGCTCGACTCGCTGTCGGTCGGTGGCACCGACGGCACGCTCGCGAGCCGGTTCCGCGCCGGCGACGTGCGCGGCCGGCTGCGCGGCAAGACGGGCACGCTGTCGAACGTGATCGCCCTGTCGGGCGTGCTCGAGGTCGATCCGCAGCGCCCGCTCGCGTTCTCGCTGGTCACCAACGGCGACACGCCGCTGTCGCCGCGCTACGTCCGGCGCGCCCACGAGCAGCTGATCGGCCTGCTCTGTCATTACCTCGCCGTGACCCGCAAGCCGGGCGCCGCCGTCGACGAGCCGCCCCCGCCCCTGCCCGCCGCGGTGTCCGTGCCTGCCGACGCCGACCGCGCCGACCTCGAGGATCTGGAAGATCCGGACCTCGATTCCGAGATCGCCCCGACCCCCTGATCGAGCGCCGGGCGGGCAACCGCCGCGGTCGGCGGGCCGGCCGCGGCCAGCGTCACTTCTTGCCGGCCTTGCCCTTGGCGGCCTTGCCGGGCTTGACGAACCGCAGCACGAAGCGATCGCTGGTCCCGCGCTTCTCGCCGGCCTGGGTCGGCGACGGGTTCCAGTCGCGCGGGTCCTCGGCGTTGCGCAGCACGTCGCTCTCGCCGTCGAGCTTGAACCCGGCGGCCAGGATCTCCTTCTTCACCGCGTCCTCGTCGATCCGGTGCAGCGTCTGCACGTCGCTCAGCCCGGTGCCCTGCTTGGCGCTGTGGTCGACGATCCCGTACACCCCGCCCGGCTTGAGCGCGGCGAACACCGCCTTGTTCATCTTGGCGCGGTCGGCCTTGAGCCACACCAGGTCGTGGTAGTTCAGGATGCAGATCACGGCGTCGAGGTTCTTGGCGTCGGGCGGGAACGGCTTCTCCATCGGCTGCTCGACCATCACCACGTTCTTGAGCACCGGCTTGGCGAGCCGCGCGGTCAGCGGGACGCGCGCGAACCGATCGAGGATCGGCGTGGTGTTCTGCGCGTACACCTTGCCGCCGTCGCCGACCGTGCGCGCGACGACCTCGCTGGTGTAGCCGGCTCCCGAGACCAGCTCGCCGACCTTCTGGCCCGGCGCGATGCCGAAGAACCCCAGCACCTCGGCCGGCTTGCGCCCGGCGTCGAGCGCGCGGTCCTTGTCGTCGCGATCCGCGGCCGTCACCGCGTCGCGGATCGGCTGCGGCACGTCGGCCGACGGCGTGTACGCCGGTGGCTCCGGCGGCCTGGGCGCGGCCGGCGGCTCGGGCGCGGGTGGCGGCGCCGGCGGCTCCGTCGGTGTGGCGGCGGGCGGCGGCTCGGCCTTCGCCTCCTCCGGCGGATTGGCGGGCGCGGCCGGCGGCGGAGCGCTCTTCCCTCCGCAGGCGGTGAACAGCAGTAACGAGGCAAGCAGGATGTTCTTCACGCGCGTACCTTAATCAAGCCCGGACGACCGCGCGAGCGCCCGTGCGCCGAACCGTCCGCCCCGCTCAGTCCTCGTGGTGGAACGACTGAGCGAGGCGCTCGAGCACACCCTGGTCCTCGAGCGTCGTCGTGTCGCCCCGCGACTTCGACCCGGATGCGACCTCACGCAACAACCGCCGCATGATCTTGCCCGACCGCGTCTTGGGCAGCGCCTCGGCGAACCGCAGCTCCTCGGGCCGCGCCAGCGCGCCGATCTGCGCCACCACGTGATCCCGCAGCTCCTTGGCCAGCGCGTCATCGGCCGGCACCCCCATCCGCGGCGTGACGAACGCCACGATCGCCTGCCCCTTCAGGTCATCCGGCCGCCCCACGACGGCCGCCTCCGCGACCTTGGGGTGCGAGACCAGCGCCGACTCGACCTCCATGGTCGACAGCCGGTGCCCCGCGACGTTGATCACGTCGTCGACCCGGCCCATCACCCAGAAGTAGCCGTCCTCGTCCTTGCGCGCGCCGTCGCCCGCGAAGTAGCAGCCCTCGACCTCGCCGAAGTACGTCTTCGTGAACCGCTCGTGATCGCCGAAGATCGTCCGCAGCATCGACGGCCACGGCCGCTTGATGACCAGGAACCCGCCCTCGTTCGGCGCGCACGGCGTGCCGTCCTTGTGCACCACGTCCGCCGCGATCCCCGGCATCGGCCGCGTCGCCGAGCCCGGCTTGGTCGACGTTGCCCCGGGCAGCGGCGTGATCATGATCCCGCCGGTCTCGGTCTGCCACCACGTGTCGACGATCGGACAGCGGTTCCCGCCGATCTTGTCGCGGTACCACATCCAGGCCTCGGGGTTGATCGGCTCGCCGACCGAGCCGAGCAGCCGCAGCGACGACAGGTCGTGCTTGGCCGGCCACTGATCGCCCCACCGCATGAACGCGCGGACCGCCGTCGGCGCCGTGTACAGGATCGTCACCCCCCAGCGCGCGATGATCTGCCAGAACCGATCCGGCCCGGGCTGGTTGGGCGCGCCCTCGTACATCATCACCGTCGCGCCATTCGCGAGCGGCCCGTACACCACGTAGCTGTGCCCGGTCACCCAGCCGATGTCCGCCGTGCACCAGAACACGTCCTCGTCGCGCAGGTCGAACACCATCTTCGTCGTGTACGCCGCGTACGTCAGGTACCCGCCGGTCGTGTGCAGGATCCCCTTCGGCTTGCCCGTCGTCCCGCTGGTGTACAGCGTGAACAGCGTGTGCTCGCTGTCGAACGCCTCCGGCGTGTGCCGGGGCGACGCCGTGTCGACCGCCTCGTGCCACCACACGTCGCGCGCGTGCCACGAGATCGGGCTCGAGCACCGCCGGACCACCAGCACCTTCTCCACCGCCGTCCCCTCGACCGCCTTGTCGACGTTGTCCTTGAGCGGCACGATCTGCCCGCGCCGCCAGCTGCCGTCCGCCGTGATCACGAGCTTGGCCCCGGCGTCGACGATCCGGTCGCGCAGCGCCTCCGCCGAGAACCCGCCGAACACCACCGTGTGCGGCGCCCCGATCCGCGTGCACGCCAGCATCGCGACCGCCGCCTCGGGGATCATCGGCAGGTAGATCGCCACGAAGTCGCCGCGCTTGACCCCGAGCGCGGTCAGCGCGTTCGCCGCCTTGCACACCTCGCGGTGCAGCTGGCCGTACGTCATCACCCGCGCGTCGCCGGGCTCGCCCTCGAACACGATCGCGGCCTTGTTCTTGCGCCACGTCGCCACGTGCCGGTCGAGGCAGTTCACGCTGACGTTCAGCTTGCCGCCGAGGAACCACTTCGCGTCCGGCAGCTTCCAGTCCACCACCTGCCGCCACTTCTCCGCCCACGAAAGCTCGCCCGCGACCTCGGCCCAGTACCCGTCCGGATCCGCCGCCGCCCGCGCGTACAGCGCCTCGTACTCGGCGGCGCTCTTCACGTGCGCCTGCCGGGCGAACTCCGGCGGCGGCGGGAAGCTCCGGGTCTCGGTCAGCACCGACTCGATCGACGACGACGACATGGCCGGCTCCTTGGCTCAGAGGACTGCGATCGCGTCGATCTCGACGCGGACGTTGCGCGGCAGCCCTGCGGCCGCCACGGTGGCGCGCGCCGGCGGATCGCTCGGGAACCGCTCGCCGTAGATCGCGTTCACCGTCGCGAAGTCTGCCATGTCGGCCAGAAAGATGGTGGTCTTCACGACATGGGCGAAGCTCGCCCCCGCCGCCGCGAGCACCGCCCCCAGGTTCTCCAGCACCTGCCGGGTCTGCGCCGCGGTGTCCCCCTCGATCACCGTCCCGGTCGCCGGATCCAGCGCGATCTGCCCGCTGCAGAACACCATTCGCTGGTCCCCCACCGGGACCACCACCGCCTGGGAATACGGGCCGATCGCCGCCGGAGCGTGGGCCGTCCGGATGATGCTGCGCTTCGTGGTCATGCCGTGTCCTAACACGCCTCGCCAGTCCCCGGAGGGAGTTGACAGGGCCGCGGCGGGGCGGTAATTCCTGCGGTACCCGGGCGTTTAACTCAGCGGGAGAGTGGCACCTTCACACGGTGCAAGTCGTAGGTTCAATCCCTACAACGCCCACCACTTTATTCCAGCGATTCCGATACTTTCGCTCTGATGTAGCAAGGTCTGTAGCAAGCTCGAGGAGCTTCCCGTCGAGGATGCTGACCTTGAGCTTGGCGACCTCGGTGCAAAGCGCCGCCCACGTCGCGCGCGTGTAGCCGCTGACGATGTCGCCCTTGGCGGTGTGCGTGACCACGCGCAGCAGGTCGCGGTGCGCGCCCTGCTCCTGGCAGGACGTGATGAACCACGCGCGCAGGTCGTGCCCGCCGCGATCCCGGAACTCGCCGGCCGCCGTCCGCAGCCCCAGCGCCCGCAGGTCGTCCTTGAACATCCCTCCCGCATCGCTCGCCGCGATCGGTCCCATCGTCCGCGCCGGCACGATCAGGTCATCGGCCCCGGGCGCGCGGCCGTAGACGCGCTCCCAGTGCGATAGCTTCCACGCCGCGAGGATCTTCGCGAGCGTCGGGTGCACCGGCACACGGCGCGTGACGTCCGTCTTCGTCCGGCCGGTGTCGTAGCTCGTCGCGACCAGCAGGCGCCCGAGCGGTTCCAGGTCCGGATCGTAGTGCCGCCATCGCAGCCCGGCCGCCTCGCCGTGCCGCAGCCCGGCGATCGCCTTGATCGCGTACATCACCCGCCGCTCCACCAGGATCTCCGGATCGCTGATCAGCCTCTCCACCTCCGCGAGGCTGTACGTCGCCGCCGCTCGCCACTCGGGATCCTTATCCACCTTCGGCGGCAGCTCGCCGCGCGGCAGCACGCACGGACTCGACTCGATCAGCTCCTCCACCACGGCATCGCGGAACATCGCGTGCGCATCGCCGTAGACGTTGTGGATGGTCCGCGGCGCCAGCTCGCCGCCGGCGCGCAGCGCGCGCACCAGGTCGCGGATGTCGCGGGGCCGGACCTCGTCGAGGCGCTTCGACCCGATGCGCGGCAGCAGGTGGTGCCGGATGCGGCTCTCCTCCTTGTCGACCGAGCGCACGCCGCGCTCGCGCCGCTCCTTGAGCCACACCCGCGAGAACGAGCGCACGGTGTGCGGGCCGGTCGTGCCCGCGTCGGCTTCCTTGCGCTTGTCGAGAGCTTTCTGCGCCGCGGTCGCGTAGCGCTGCGCCTTGCGCTTGTCGTCGACCTCGGGCGGCGCGGCCTTCGAGATCCACGCCCCGGTCTCGTCCTTGAGCCGGCACCACCACCGATCGCCACGCAGGTAGACGCTTGCCATGTTACTTGCCTCCCCGGGTGCGCCGACCGTAGCGCTCCTCAAGCATGATCACCACGATGTCGGCGGCGCTGCGCCGGTCGGCCTCGGCCTCGCGGTCGAGCGCTTCGCGCAGCCGCTTGGGGATCCGGATCGTGAGCTGATGATCTCGTTTCTCAGCACGGCGCGGC
>JBGQCL010000608.1:0-6754 GCA_041495365.1 Kofleriaceae bacterium
CCGGGCCATCGACCCTGCTCGTCGTCGCCGGTGAACCGCGGCCGCTTGCGGACGGCGTCGGATGCCGAATCCTCATGGCCGGCGGTACAATGTCCCCCCTAGCACAATGGACAAGCGGATCCTCATCCTCGCCGGACCGAACGGGGCCGGCAAGACGACCTTCGCGCGCGAATTCCTTGTCAGGGAGGTCAGCTGTCCAGCGTTCGTGAACGCTGATCTGATCGCGGCGGGCCTGTCACCGTTCGATCCGGCGCGCGCGGCCTTGCGCGCTGGGCGCTTGATGCTGGAGTTGATCGCCGAGCACGTCGCGCGCGGTGAGAGCTTCGCCTTCGAGACAACGCTCGCCGGCCGGAACTTCGCACGCGCGATCGAGCGGTGGCGGTCGGCGGGCTACCACGTTTCGTTGATCTTCCTATCGCTGCCGTCGGCAGATCTCGCGGTGGAGCGGGTTGCAGAGCGGGTTCGTCAGGGCGGTCACGCGGTTCCGGAGGAGGACGTTCGTCGACGTTTCGATCGCGGTCGAGAACACTTCGAGACCCTCTACAAGCCGCTCGTCGACGCCTGGATGTTGTACGATAGTTCCGGAGACGTTCCCGACCTGATCGCTTCGGGAGGTAAGCCATGACTGTCGATTCAACCCCACCCCCGATGGCACTCGCAGCGCTGGCTGCACTTCGCCGCGCGCGGCTGCGTGCCATCGAGGTTGCGCGCGCCACGAAGACGTGTCTCGTCGTCTATCGCGACGGCCAGATCGTTCGAATTCCCCCAGACGAGTTGCCCGTCGATGACCACGACCAAGCCGAGCCCAGGAGCGCCGACGCTCGCTGACCTCGATGCCCTGCCCCCGCGGATCGTCGGCGAGATCATCGAGGGTGTGCTCTGTACGATGACGAAGCCGCGTATGCGGCACCAACTCACCTGATCGCGCCGGGCGGCTGAGCGGCCAGCGCGCGGCGGATCGCGGCGACGAAGCGATCGAGGGCGCGCGGGCAGCGCGTGAGGTACAGCGACGGCTCGATCAGCTCGAGCTCCATCACCATCGGCTGGCCGGCCGCGTCGCGCGCGACGTCGACCCGGCCGTACAGGATGCGGTCGGCGACCGGCGCGAGCGCGGCCTCGGCGACCGCGCGCTCGTCGCCGGCGATCTCGACCGGGCCATCGATCCGCCCGTCGTCGCCGGTGAACCGCGGCCGCTTGCGGACGGCGTCGGATGCCGAATCATCATGGCCGGCGGTACAATGTCCCCCTAGCGCAATGGACAAGCGGATCCTCATCCTCGCCGGAGGCTCGCCGGACCGAACGGGGCCGGCAAGACGACCTTCGCGCGCGAGTTCCTTGTCAGGGAGGTCAGCTGTCGAGCGTTCGTGAACGCTGATCTGATCGCGGCGGGCCTGTCACCGTTCGATCCGGCGCGAGCGGCCTTGCGCGCTGGGCGCTTGATGCTGGAGTTGATCGCGGAGCACGTCGCGCGCGGTGAGAGCTTCGCGTTCGAGACGACGCTCGCCGGCCGGAACTTCGCACGCTCGATCGAGCGGTGGCATTCGGCGGGCTACCAAGTGTCGTTGATCTTCCTGTCGCTACCTTCGTCAGACCTCGCGATCCAGCGGGTTGCACCGCGGGTGCGGCAAGGCGGTCACGCAGTGCCGGAGGAGGACGTTCGTCGACGCTTCGACCGCGGTCGGGACCTGTTCGAGAGCCTGTACAAGCCCCTCGTCGACACCTGGATGTTGTACGATAGTGCCGGAGATGCGCCCGTCTTGATCGAGTCCGGGAGGCAAGCCATGACCGTCGATGCAACCCCGCCGCCGCTTCGGCTTGCGCTCGCCGTGCTCGCTGCGCTTCGCCGCGCGCGGCTGCGTGCCATCGAAGTTGCACGCGCCACGAACACCTGTCTCGTCGTCTACCGTGACGGTAAGATCGTCTTGATCCCCCCGGACGAGCTCCCCGTCGAGTAGGCGCGCGGGAAGGCCTTGCCGCGCGCCGGTGGGGTGGGCTACGTGGACAGCCATTCATCGACCGTCGTCATCGACGGTCACGGCGCGGCCCGCAGGATGGCGCGACGAGATCGACGATCTTGATCGTGCCCAGGGTCGGAATTGACCCAACGACACGCGGACTTTCAGGCAGCAGTTCACTGCGCGCAAGTATCCGAGTTTATTGGATTTATCGACAGAGAGATCGCGCCGGTAGTCAATAGGTAGTTGTGAACGCCTGCTCAACGCAGCTACACGACTTGCTTGATCTTCTTCGCCGATGATCTGAACGCGAACAATTATCCGGCGGCGGCGATCATGCTCGCGGTCGGCGGTGGCGGTTCCCACACGAGCGACTGCGGAAGGTCAAGAGTCGACGGGCTCGTCCACATCGGCTTCGTCGGGTGGATCTCTGGCGGCGGCGCTTGCGCAACCACCACCACCCCCGCGTCGGCAAGCGCCTTCATGAGCCCCTGGTACAGCAAGTTGACCACGGTTCCGCCGAGCTGTCCGATCTCGGCAACCTCGACTTCGGCAGGCTCTCGGATCGCGCTCACATGCATGCTGTTGCGCAGCGAGTGGTAGACGCGCGAGAGCACATCGCTCAGGGGCGCCGCGGGCGGCCGACGCATGAACGCCTCATCTACGTACCGCCGAACGAGTTGATGCGTGTCGTTCAGCACCGCCTTCGTCAGCGGATCGAGGTGCTCGGGAACGAGGAGCGCGACCCCGGCAACCTGCCGCCCGTCTGCTTCGCCGACCAGCAGATTCGCGATCGGGATGACCTCGCTGTTCGGAGATGTGAGATCGACACAGAAACCGATCGTCGCTTGCTGGTAGCCGAGCTTCATGAGCTTCTCCAATGACGTCCGCGAGGTTCGCTGGCAGACGCGCTTCTGCTTCGCTTCCGCTTCAATGAGGCCCCACGCTTCAATGGGGCCGTCGATCTTCGTCGACGGAAGAGCAGATCGTGGCGTAAACGTCGGTAGCTTCAAGGCTACGTCCCCACGGCCGGAGTAACGAGCCCGCGAACAAGCGCCCTGCGGGTCAGAAGACCACGTGCGATGACGTCGCGCTGCGTGGCGGGGAGGTAGTCATCCGGGATGCGGTTCACGATCTCAGCGATGGTTGAGTCGGGGATGCTTTCGATCTGATCGAGGATACCGCCGAGCGCGATCGTGTCAATCACCTCGAGCATCCCCGGCGGAAACGGGGCGGCCCCCATCGTCTTCGCACCGTCTCCTTCCCACAGGCCGCTCCATCCGAGCGCCATCGCGAAGTCCAGGAAGACGTACTCGGCCTCGACCGGGGGCTGCTTCGGATCGTCGCCGAGCACGTAGCCGAACACGATGTTGTGGGGATGGTGATCCGCGTGGTCCGTCTGGCCGACCCATGTGTCGAACGCGAATCCCTGCGCCGCAGCCACAGGGAGCCGCTCGCGCAAGATCTCCGTGCCCGGCGGACCAGCCTGCAGGAATCGCTTGATCTGCTCCCACGGGTACTGCCGCGGATACATCACGAGCGACACGCAGCACGCGCGTTCCTCGTCGGGCGGGTCGCCTTCGCGGCGTGACAAGACGACCGGCGGCACCCTGCATCCCACCTCGTACGCAAGATCGGCGGCAATTTTCTCTCGAGCCGAGCGGGCGCGACGCGGGTCGGGATCGCGCCTGCGCGGCTTCATGTAGGCGCGCCGCTCCGGCCAGCGATCCGCCACGACGAAACGTCCTCCCGCTTCACCCTCAGCGACATAGCCGAGCACGCCGGACTGGTTCGCGCAGGCGGTCCACCGGCAGTCGAGAAACGTCGCCTTCCTCCACAACCGAGCCAGCTCATCCGTCGGTGGCACCAGCACCATCGCACACGAAGTTGCCACGAAGACGCCTCCGGAGGGCGGTCTGTGAGGGCGGCTCCAGCGGTAGAGATCCCGGGTGTGGGTTCGAAATCACGGACTCCACGCGCCAGGTTTGCCACCGACGAGCCAGTTCCGTGGGACGCGCAGGCTAGAACGAGGCACGATCGCTGATCCGCCGAAAGAGAAGGTGCCGGGTAGCAAAGCTGAAACGTGGTCGTTCAGCGCGGACAGGCCCATCGGGGCGCAGGGACGACCAATTTCAGAGAGCAGGCTTCGCGGACGCGCTCGTTGCTCAGATGCTTGCGCTTCCGAATGGCGACAGCTTCGTCCTGGATCTCGTCGGACTATGGGGCAGCGGCAAGACCTCGCGCACGTGCAGGTTGGCCGCGGCGTTCCAGGTCAACCGGGGATGGACGATGGGTAGCCTGGCAGCAACGAGATCGCTGCGGACGTCGGTCCCCAGCGGCGACGCTCCCAGCATGTGGTCGAGCCACTCACCGGTGGTGTACAGCGGAGGCGGTGGCGGGGGCGCGTTTCGCGGCCTCACCGATCGTGCGATCAACCCCGTGGGCCTGCGTGACGGGCGGAAGGTGGACCCCGGGGCCGTGCCTGGCCACCTGGTCGGCCATCGCGTCGGCCTCTGCCTCGGCAGGGCTGTCCTCGGACATGATGCCGCTGAAACGCCATCGCCCCCGACGGGCCGGCTTGTTCGTTCTGCGCGACGTGCGTCGCCTCGTGCGCGACAAGCGACGGCGACGGCTGCGCATCGGCGAACACAACAGTATGCTCGATGGTGATCGCCTGCGCGCCAAGCGGCGCCAGATCCCTCGCCATGCCGGTGTGCGCGTCGACATTAGCTCCATCACCAGCCAGGGAAGGTCACCGCCGAGGAACGGACTCGGTGGCTGAGCAGGTTGGCCGGCGCTATCGCCGAGCGGGTGAACCGGACGCCGTGCAGATGCGCTGGAGATCGAAGGCGGTGACGCACGGCGGCCCGAGCTGATCGGCCCGGAGTCGCTCGGGTCGACCTGTGGGCGACCGACGGGTACGATCCTGGCCATCCAGGGGATTGCCGGCCATGAGCACGACCAAGCCGAGCCCAGGAGCGCCGACGCTCGCTGACCTCGATGCCCTGCCGGGTATCGTCGGCGAGATCATCGAGGGTGTGCTGTGTACGATGACGAAGCCGCGCATGCGGCACCAGCTCACCTGATCGCGCCGGGCGGCTGAACCGGCAGCGCGCGGCGGATCGCGGCGACGAAGCGGTCGAGGGCGCGCGGGCAGCGCGTCAGGTACAGCGACGGCTCGATCAGCTCGAGCTCCATCACCATCGGCTGGCCGGCCGCGTCGCGCGCGACGTCGACCCGGCCGTACAGGATGCGGTCGGCGACCGGGGCGAGCGCGGCCTGGGCGACCGCGCGCTCGTCGTCGGCGATCGCGACCGGGCCATCGACCTGCTCGGCATCGCCGGTGAACCGCGGCCGCTTGCGGACGGCGTGCGACAGCTCGCCGTCGATCCAGACCAGCGCGCGCTCGCCGGGGCCCTCGACCGAGGCGACGTAGGGCTGGACCAGGGCGGCGCGCTCGGCGGTGATCGCGGCGAGGTGGGCGAGCGCGGCGGGATCGCCGGGGGCGAACCGGCGGGTCGCCATCGACGCGGCGCCGATCGCCGGCTTGATCACGACGCTCGGCGCGGCGAGCGCGGCGAGCTCGCAGGTCTGGCCGCGCTCGACCACCACGGTGGGCACCACCGGGACCCCGCGCGCGGCGAGCTCGAGCAGGTAGCGCTTGTCGACGTTGCCGCGCACGACGTCGGGCGGGTTGAGCATCGCCGCGGCGGCGCTCGCGCGATCGACCCAGGCCAGGAACGCGGCGGGCGCGACCGGGTAGTTCCAGGTCGAGCGCACCAGCGTCGGGATCGGCGCGTCCCAGTCGGCGGCCGGGTCGTCCCAGCCGACCCGCGCGGCGGCGAGCCCGGCGGCGGCGAGCGCGGCGGCGAGCGGCGCCTCGTCGACGTCGGGCTCGGGCAGCGCGACGCAGGTCGCGATCCGCAGGTCGAGCGCGGCGGCCATCCGGGTCACGGCGCGGCCAGCGCGGCGACCAGGTCGTCGAGCAGATCGGCCTCGTGCTCCAGGCCGACCGACAGCCGCAGCAGGTCGGGCGGGGCGGTGCCGATCGGGCCCTCGACGGTGTGGCGGTGCTCGACCAGGCTCTCGACGCCGCCGAGCGAGGTCGCCGGGATCCAGACCCGCAGCCGCTTGATGACCTCGAGCGCGCGCGCGGCGCCGCCGCCGACCTGGATCGACAGCATGCTGCCGAACCCGCGCTGCATCTGGCGGGCGGCGATCGCGTGCTGGGGGTGCGACGCCAGGCCGGGGTAGCGCACGGTGACGCCGCGCGCCGAGAGCTCGTCGGCGAGGTGCTGCGCGGTGCGGCTCGACCGCTCGACCCGCGCGAACAGCGTGCGCATGCCGCGGGTCAAGAGGTAGGCCTCGAACGGCCCCAGGCACGGCCCCTCGTCGTGGCGGAGCTCGACGATCTCGGCCCACGCGGCGTCGGCCTTCGCGGTGACCAGCGCACCGGCGAGCACGTCGGAGTGGCCGGCGAGGTACTTGGTCGCCGCGTGCATCACGAGGTCGGCGCCGAGCGCGATCGGCCGGGTGTGGACCGGGGTCGCGCAGGTCGAGTCGACCGCGACCACGGCGCCGGCGGCGTGCGCGAGCTCGGCGACCGCGGCGAGGTCGGTGACCTCCCAGGTCGGGTTGGCCGGGGTCTCCAGCCACACCAGGCGCGTGGTCGGGCGCAGCACGGCGCGCACCGCGGCGAGGTCGGTGGTGTCGACCAGGTCGTGGCTCAGGCCCCAGCGCGCGCTGAACCGCTCGAGCCAGGCGCGCAGGGTGTAGTAGCCGACCCGCGGGCTCACGAC